>NZ_JYGZ01000007.1:19874-78545 GCF_000967805.1 Flavobacterium sp. 316 | reverse complement strand
TGGAATGATGATAATAACACTATAACGGTTTTATTAACTTCAAATAGCGAAGGAGATTATGATTATTCGTTAGATGGAATTAACTTTCAAAGTAGYAATACATTTAATGGATTGGATAATGGTGAATATACTGTTCATATAAGAGACAAGAATGGTTGCGGAGAAGTTTCTGGAGAAGTATATTTATTAATGTATCCTAAGTTTTTTACTCCAAATGGTGATGGTTATAATGATTTTTGGAAAATTAAATTTTCTGAAAATGAACCTAGTTTAACTATTAAAATTTTTGATCGTTATGGCAAATTCATAAAGCAATTAGGCGCTAATTCACAAGGTTGGGATGGAAATTATTTAGAAAAACCATTACCTTCTTCTGACTATTGGTTTATAGTTACAAGAGAAAATGGAAAAGAATTTAGAGGTCATTTTACTTTGAAGCGATAAAAAATATATTTATTACAAAAAATAAAATGTGTTATTTTCATTACAATTAATATAAATTTATTATTATTGTGTTATACTATATAATTGTTTCTAACAATATTTTAATATCACTAAAAAATGAAATCTTTACTATTATTAACTTTATTATTATTTTCAACTTTATCTTATTCTCAAGAAATATGTAATAATGGTATTGATGATGATGATGATGGATTAATCGATTTAGTTGATCCTAATTGTTTATGCTACACTTCTAGTAGCAATTACATTATTGAGAATCATAATTTTGAAAATTACAGCAACTGTCCTTCTCGCACTTCACAAATAGACATGGCGTATCCATGGATAAATGGAACATATAACGGAACTCCTGATTACATGAATAATTGTGGATATATCATGCCTATTCTAAATTCTTATCCAAATTTATTAAATTTCCCTTCTGGAAATGGAATTGCAGGAATAGTAATAGGAGATAGTTATAAAGAATATATTTCAACTAAACTATCAACACCAATACTTAACAATACTAATTATCAACTATCATTCAAAATTGCTGCCTTAATCACATCAATGGTTGAAAATTCTAATATTGATGCATCAACTTTAGAACCTATAAGTATCACTATATATGGTTGTAATGATATAAATAATGTTCCTGTTCATACATCATTAAGTCCAAATACTGCTGATCCAACATGGATAGAGTTGGGTTATATCTCCTATAAACCCGAATCAATTTGGCAAGAGGTAACTATCAATTTCAACTCTACCATTGATATAAATACTATTATGATTGGATCTCCTGAATTACTACCTCCTGGGTATGTATATGCACCTAACTATATTCCTTATTTTATTTTTGACGATATATTACTTAATAAAACAAATGAATATGATGTAATTATAAATCAATCTGGTCATCTTTGTTCTAATGATTTATTATTAACAGCAAATATTACTACTCCAACAAATGGAAACGTAGTGTACCAATGGTATTACAATGGAGACCTTATCCTTAATGCTACCACCTCTACATATAATGTCTCATTTAGTTCAACAGGAACTGGATATTATCATGTAAGAGTTGCAGATGATACTAATTGCTATATAAGTCCAAAATCACGCGTTTCCAATCTTTTACCAATTCCTAAAGTTATATTTACCTCTCCTTTTTGTTTTACTACTACTGGGTCGATTTTAGTACTAGATAACGCAGATGAGTATAGTATAGATAACGGAACAACATGGAGTTCTAATCCTTTTTTTAATTTACTAACTCCTGGATACTACAATGTAAGAACAAAAGTTTATAATTGTATTTCACCAATAAAGCCTGTTTATATTAATCCGCATATAAACAACTTACCTAATCCTGATGTTATAATTAATCAACCAAACTCCTGCGTTGATTTAGGAAGTATTACTATTTCCACATCTTCCAACGAGTATAGTTTTGATAATGGAAATACATGGACTACGAATAATTATCTCCATAATATTAGTCCTGGAGATTATTATATACTTATAAAAGATGATTCAGGCTGTACTTCTTTACCCTTTCTAATAACATTAAATAGTTACACTGATAATCATAATCCTCCTACTGGAGACCGTCATCAATACTTTTGTAATACTCAAAATGCAACTCTTAATGATATTGTTTTACACGGTTCAAACATAACCTGGTATCCTACTATAACTAGTACATCGGTTCTTCCATCTTCAACATTATTAATGAACAATACGTCTTATTTTGCCACACAAACAGTAAATGGTTGTGTAAACCCCACTAGATTTGAAGTCTTAGTAGAACTAACAGATACTTTACCTGCAAATAGTTACTCAAAATCATTTTGTGATGACTTGAATACTGGAAGTAAAATTATTAATCTTTCAGCATACAATTCGTACTTAACGAATTCAATTGGAAATACTTTTCAATACTATCATTCCTTAAATGGAGCTGAAAATCAAATTATATCTGATAAGATTATGAATCCAACTAATTATAACCTAACTATTGGCAATCATACTATTTATGTTCGAATTGATTCACAATATAACTGCTATAATATAGTTAAATTAAATTTATCATTAATAAATAAGCCATTTTTAACTATAAATGACATAATACCTATTTGTGAAGGTGCATCAATTACTATTTCTGCTGGAAATGGATTTGATGACTACCTTTGGTCAACTAATGAAACTTCTCCATCAATTACGGTTTTTCAACCAGGAAACTATTCTGTAACGGTTTCCGAAAATCACAATAATATAACTTGTACTACAACTAAAAACTTCACTGTAGTTAATTCAAATATTGCTACAATTTCTCAGATTATTACTTCTGATTGGAATGATAATAATAACACTATAACGGTTTTATTAACTTCAAATAGCGAAGGAGATTATGATTATTCGTTAGATGGAATTAACTTTCAAAGTAGYAATACATTTAATGGATTGGATAATGGTGAATATACTGTTTATGTAAGAGACAAGAATGGTTGTGGAGAAGTTTCTGGAGAAGTATATTTATTGATGTATCCTAAGTTTTTTACTCCAAATGGTGATGATTATAATGATTTTTGGAAAATTAAATTTTCTGAAAATGAACCTAGTTTAACTATTAAAATTTTTGATCGTTATGGCAAATTCATAAAGCAGTTAGGCGCTAATTCACAAGGTTGGGATGGAAACTACTTAGAAAAACCATTACCTTCTTCCGACTATTGGTTTATAGTTACAAGAGAAAATGGAAAAGAGTTTAAAGGTCATTTTACTTTGAAGCGATAAAAAATGAATAAAAAAAGTCTAAAATAAATTTTAGACTTTTTACTTTTTATCAATATAAAAAGATTAGATACGTTTACATAAGCCAGAAGGTGCGCAATATGTTCCTGGAGGACAAGAGTAACTACCGTCTTGTTCTAATTTACATGCTAAACCTCCATTAATAGTTCTTTTTTCTTTTTTGTTCAACTTTTGAACTCCTGTTTTTTTTAAAATTAATTCTAACATAACTTTATTGTTTAATTGTTTGTAAAATAATGTACTGTTTTTTTAAATATATACTAGGAAAGTATATTCAATCTAAAAATCTAATTTTCAAAATTATAAGTTTCTTCATGGAAATGTACAATCACCTGTACTATCAGGATATAATCCTGGTATTGTCCCGTTCGGACAATAAGAGAAGCAATAATGATCAACTCGTTTAATTCCTACATAACAAAAGCATCTACAATTAGAATCTCCAATATTTCCACTTCCTTTAATGCTTTTTTGCTCATTTTTAGCTAGTTTTTGAATTCCTTCTAAACTTAAAATTTTGTTTAACATGATTTATTTGTTTAATTGTTCGTTTTATAATCAATAATTTTTTTATAATTATCAACTTCCTAAAGGTAAATAAAAACGTAAAAACTATCACTTAAAAAATGTTAAATCCATTCCAGATTTTCTGTATACTTTTCAGGAAAATAAGTTAAGTATTGAACTAGTCTAGGCTTTTTACCATAATTAGGAGTAGCACAATGTGGCAAAGCTTGATGCCAAATAATAAAATCTCCGGCTTTTCCGGTTATGGGAATAGGTACTAATGTTTTTAAAGCTACTTCTCTTGGATTATCTGTCGGTGAAAGGGATTGCATCCAATTTTCAATGTGATGATGAAAACCGGGCACACAATGAAAAGTTCCATCTTTCTCATCACAATCTGACAGGTATAATAATCCTTGTAAACGAAAAGGTATAGGTTGTTTTAAACTTACATCCCAATGCAAATTACTTCCTAAAAAGGTATAATTTTCTGTGATTGGTGGATTGAAACTGACTTTATCTATCGTTTTATAAATTTCATTTGTTCCATACAATTGTTCGTATGCTTTTTGAATTTTTAGAGAGGCACGGTTTTTTTCTAAGGTTGGATGATTAAAAAAGTTAACCATTAATCCTTTTTGTTCTGTATGGGTTTTATACCAAGTTGTAGCATCTTCTGGATCTTTTTCTAAAAATTGCCAAATTGCCTTTTGTGTTGCCAAACAATCCTCTTCAGCAATTGCATTTTTCACTACCACATATCCATTGGTTTCCCAAAAATCCAAATCTTCTTTTGTAAGAACATCTGCTATTGCATCGGTTTTAGTTTGTATTTTTTTTTCTTTCTGTTGGATCCAGTTTTTAAATTCTATAGGACTTGGCTTTTCTTCGTGAAGATAATGCAAGGTTTCTTCCATACTTATTCCCAATTGATACAAATGTGCTGTTTCTTGATCCCAAGTGGTTTTGATAGTTGCACTACTGTTTCTTATTCTGTTCCAAAAATTTTCAATTAAATCCATATTAAAAATGAGTCGTTAGTATCAAATGTAACTGAATTTTATTTTTCTACAAAGAAAGGATGCCTTTTAGCATCCTTTTTTCTTCTTGTTTTTCTTAGCTTTCTTTTCTTTACCTTTTTTCGGTTTTAAAAGTTCTAATTTCCCTTTAATCCTTGCTTTTGTTTCTTCCAAATAATAATTGTATTCATTATTAACAACTGCTAACTTCATTTCTTTTAAAAGCTGTTTGGCTTCTTTAAATTCTTTTTTAATTTCTAGAAGTTGGATTTTCTTCATCAAAATCTCTACTTTGTTGATTCCTTTAATTGTTAAAGCAAAGTCGATTAACTTTTCTGCTTCTTCAAAATCTTCATTGGCTAACAATGTTTGAATGTAATAAGGATACACTTCAATAGCATTGATGTTAATCCCTAACGCTTGTTGGAAATAATTTTTCGCTTCTTCATAATTGAACAATTGCTCGGCTTGTATTCTTGCATACAAACATAAGGCTGTGGTATTCTTATCATCATACGACAAAGCATAATCTAAGGATTCTATGGTTTCTTCCAAACAATATGGATAATTATCCATGGCTTGAAACAAGTATTTATCTATTGATTTCATATCTCTAGTGATTAGTGAATAGTAATTAGTCGCTATTCCTTAATTCATTTTTAAATTTTAAACGTTCTTTTTTGTAGCTTTTAACTACTTTTTGTTTTTTAAAATCAGAACCTTGAAACACTCTTATAGGATTGCCTCTTTCAATTTGCATTTGGTTGGTCCAAGTATTTTGCTCTTGGTTTTTAAACTGATTCAAATTGTTTGCTTCAATCTTTTGCTTTAAGCGTTCGGTTGCTAACTTCTTGTTTTGGTGTTGCGAACGGGAATCCATAGCAACGACTGCAATGCCTGTTGGAATATGAGTCGCTCTTATTGCTGAACTCACTTTATTCACATGTTGGCCACCAGCTCCTGAACTTCGCATAGCTTGGTATTGGACATCTTTTTCATGGAATTTAGTTTCACTTGATTGTTCTATTTCAAAAATTCCTATAAACCAATTTTTTCGTTGGTGAAATTTTCGAAACGTACTTTTTCCAATCCATTGAATCGTGCCTAACCAAGACGTTACAAACTCGTTTGCTTTTTTACCTTCTAATTGAATAATAGCGGTTTCTACTGTTCCGTTTTCGCTACCTGCTTCTCTTTGCAAAACGGTTGCTTTTACTTGTAACTCGTTTGCTTCTTCCAACACTTTTTTCAAAACCTGAGCCACAACCCAAGTGCATTCTGCTGGTCCCCTTCCTGAGGTTATTTGTATTATTTTTTCCATTTTTCAATACTTTTTAAGAGCTTCTCTCTATTTTTTGCAGACTTTACAAATTGAGGCAATCTTGAAACCAATGTTTTATTAAAACTTCCATCATTATTCCTTTCTCGTAAATCTGCTCTTATGTAACGCTCTAAATACTCAATGTGATCCCTATTATAAGCCCAAAAAATAGCGTTATCAAATTGTTTTTGATACCATAATTCACAGTTAAAGTAAGATTCCCTTTGTTTGCTCACATCAGCATTAAAACCATAAGTAATCTCCTCAATTTTTGGTTTGAAATCTTTATGTTCCATACAAATTGGACATTTTAAATTTATTTTCTCTGGTTTTTCATTCAAAATCTGAGATTCATACTTGATTTTATCTTCATTATTACAGCAAAAAGTATCCACTATTGCTTTAAACTTCTTCATTTGACCTTTTTGAGCAAAATAGCAGTGTTTGCATTCTAAAATTCGTGTATCTCTATACAAATATTTTGATTCGTATGTTCTTTTAACTCCTGCTTTTGCGCTACACTTAGGACATTTTACATCTATGATATCTTCAAAATTTCCTAACCATTTATTTTCATCTTGAAACCTTTCCATACTTTTTCTTTTTACAAAAAATCCAATAGTTTCCTAGCTAGCCCCGATTGTAGCAAGTAGCTCCCGATGCAATCGGGACTACTTCGTAAAGCGGGAAAATGGTTGGCTGAAAATGCCCAAGCCATTCGCTCCTAGAAAAACAATTTTCCTTTTTTATTATCGGTCCATTCGCACTATTTTAGGAGTGAATGTTCCTAAGACATCCACCAATTCGGTTTGCAAAGCCATTACTTTGTTGATGTCTTTGTAAGCCATAGGTGCTTCGTCGATGCCTCCTCCTATTAATGTTACTTCATTATCAACCAAGACTTTTTTAATCTGGCTTTGCGTGAAACTCGTTTTACACTTGGCTCTTGAAAACAAGCGTCCTGCTCCATGTGAAGCGGAATTGAGACTTTCTTCGTTACCTTTTCCCATCACGATAAATCCTGGTGCAGTCATAGAACCTGGAATGATTCCCAAAACCCCTTTTTGGGCTGGTGTCGCTCCTTTTCTATGCACGATACATTCTTTGCCATCCACTTGTTCTTTCCAAGCAAAATTGTGGTGATTTTCGATAGTAACCACTACTCTTTTGCCTAAAGCTTTGGCTATTCTTCGGTGAATGTCATCGTGACAAGCCTTTGCGTAATCTCCTGCTAAGTTCATTGCCAACCAATATTCTTGTCCGTCATGCGTGTTCAAATCGAGCCAAGCTAGATGTTGGACATTCTTAGGTAACGGACATTGTTTTGTTGCCAAATAGGTGTAATGTTTCGCAATATTAGCCCCTAAACCTCTGGAACCACTGTGTGATAACACTGCCAAATATTCTTTGGGCTCTAGTTTCCATTCTGGTAACGGGTTGTCTAATTTTACGATACCAAATTCTACAAAGTGATTGCCTCCTCCTGACGAACCTAATTGTTTATAGGCTTTGTCTTTTAGTCTTTTTAACAAAGGAATGTCATCAAATTCATTGCGATAAAAGACATCATGATCAGCTTTTGTTTTGTGCGTTTCAGTCATACCAAATTTGGTATTGTCTTTTAAAATCGCTTGCAACTGATGGTCTTTTCCTTTCAAAAAAGAAGCAGGTAAATCGAAAATCGATAAACTCATTCTACAACCTATATCTACTCCTACTCCGTAAGGAATCACTGCATTTTCAGTGGCTAAAACACCACCTATTGGCAATCCGTAACCTGAATGTGCGTCTGGCATTAAAGCTCCTTTGACTGCGACTGGTAATTTTAAAGAATCATACAATTGAAACTTGGCTTGCTCGTCGATTTCGTTTTCTCCAAATATTGAAAAGGGAGCTCTTGTGTTTCTCAACTGGTTGAATTTCACTTGCACTGGATTGACTAATCCTTCTGCTACTTTCCCCCAAGTGCCATGCATTTTGAAATTTTCTGGATGCAACAACACTTCTTTCGCTTCGTTTAATATGCTTTCCTTTTTTTCTCTTTTTCTGTATCTATTAATTTGCCCTAAGGCAATATTGATTGCATTGTTCTTTGGGAAACCCAATTTGATTAGGTCTTTCCCGGATAATTTATTTCCCATAATCTATTCTTTTTTCGTTTACATAATCTTCATACAATTCTTGTAGACTTTTATTTTTATTTGGGTCACTATATTTTGGTTTTTCATCTTCATCATAATATCCTTTATAATGACCTCTCCCACTCTTTAATCTATTTATTTTATTGCGTAAATGATAGTTAGTAATTCGATTGTCGATCCATTGTAATTCACTTTCCAAAACTTCATCGATTGCTTTTTTATGTGTGATGAAATTTGGTCGTACTCGCAAAACATATCTCCAAGATTCATTGAATTTGTAGTAGTGAAGAAACCTTTTAAATACTTCACTCCACTCTACAACGAATGTAAAATAGGTCTTCTCTTTTTCTGTAAGACCGAATTTTTTACAATTCCAATGAAGTGGACAAACACGATACAATTCTTGATGTTCTTCGACCATAATTTTCTTACCTTTCTTTCTCACTTTTCTTGAAAATGATTTTGCATTGGAATATTTGTATGTATTAATTTTCGTTAGCAAATTCTGAAAAAAATCAGCATTTGGTGATCGTAATACATCTTCTCGCAATACAAAATAACGCACCCAACCTTGTTGGTATGGATTTTCTAATGGAATTAATGGTAAATTTCTTTTGTCTACAAACAACTTACGTTCTCGAACATAAATAGCATGCAATTGCTTATCAAAATCTTTTTTTACTAACCTTCTCTTACGTCTTGCACTTTTAAAACGACTGGCAAAAGCATAATCGTTCTCAGTGAAATTTCCCATTTGAAAAAGTTCATGTTAGTAACATAGCGTAAAAACTATGAGCATCTTCATCCAAAAAGGATAAAGTAATAGTTCGTGTATCGGGAATTTCTGAAGGGTCTAGAATTAAAAAAGCCCGAATCTAATTAGCTTCGGGCTTTTTCATATATTCTTAACTGAATTTACTAGGAATGAAATAAGCCACGAAGAAAAGCCCAACCAGTATCAACTGATTTATTGCTTTGGAAGTATGATGTAAATAATGTCATTTTTTCTTCGTTTTTAAAATTGTTATTTTTTCTGAGCACAAATTTTTGTAATTATTTTTTACATTTCCAAATTTATTTTTGATTTTTTTAATCTATCCTAAATGCTGTATCCTTATAAAATTTTTTATAATGAAGAATTACTTCATTTGAAGTTCCATCCATTATTTTTAAAAAAGCATATTTTTCAACCAATGGTTTAAATTTTTCTCCATATTCAAATAGGCAATTAAAAAACAACCAATATAATTCATAATCAGACAACTGAGCCCTAACGATAGAAGTGTAATAATATTTCTTTTTAAAGTCATTCTCAACAGAATCTTGGTCAAAAGTTTGTTCATCAATCATTTTAATTAATCTATAAAGATTTCTAAAATAATGTCCAAAATCAGTATTTACTTTTTCATAAATAAAATTATATATTGAATTAAAATGGCTAACAAATTTTAAATTATTATGTTCTAACTCACTCTTTTCAAGATTTAATTCTTGAAAAAAATCATAAGATTCTTGTATATTTGCAATAGGTCTTTTAGTTACACCTTTAACAATTTGATTAAAGTCCTCTTGTATTAAAGTATGAAGATGAAGATAAGTTGTTTTAAAAACATCTCTAGAATCATAAATAGCTTTACCTTTTCTAAGTTTTTTATTAAATTTATCAAGAAAACGTTCATAATCACTTTTAGGATCGATAAAGTCATTAAAATCCAAATCTATAGAATCAACAATTTGATGATGTAATGACAGCATATTGAAAAAGGTATTTTCAAATCTTTGTAAATTTTGCGTTTTATTTTGTTCAATATATATTTTTCTGGTTTCTTCTAATTCTTCTTTTTGAGCTTTAAATTCTTCTGTTTGAAGACTCATAGCTTCAATCTGAGATTTTAAAGCATCTCTATTTATCTCTAAATCTTCTTTTTGTTTATTTAATGCTACATAAAACAAAATGAATCCAGCTAAAGCCCAAATACTTCCAACAACACCTCCAATAAAATCTCCAAATTGACCAATTTTAGCTGAGTCAACTTCATCATATCTCACATTATCCCATTCTTTCCAAAGGAAAAAAACTAAACCAATGGCTATTAATCCAAATCCAATGTAAACAAGTTTTAATGAGTTTTTCTCAGATAAATGTTTCTCCATTTGTCAATAATTTATTATAAAAAGTTAATTATTTTTTTAAAATTAAACATTAATGAATTGTTAAACAATAATTCCAAACTTCTTTTTTTTAGTATTTTTGAACAAACTAAATTTAACTATGCCAACCGACTGTATCAGCTATCAAAATTCAGGATATTTTTCTAACTTAATGATCGATTATTTAAATAAAAAAGAGGAACTGAAACAACTGTACAATCGTTTTCCAAAACTGGAGAATTTCAAAGCACAACTCACTGAAAAACAAGCTAATTTCCCTTTTGAAAATAGAAAAATTTTAGTTACTGCTTTAGAAAAACAATACGAGAATTTTCCAATTTCTGAAAGTACTTTAAACCATATTAAACTTTTAGACGATTCAAACACTTTTACAATAACAACAGGTCACCAATTAAATTTATTTACAGGTCCGTTGTACTTTTTGTATAAGATTATTTCTACTATTAATTTATGTAAAACATTACAAAAAAAATATCCAGAAAATAACTTTGTACCTATTTATTGGATGGCCACTGAGGATCATGATTTTGAAGAAATCAATTATTTTAACCTAGATGGAAAGAAAATCCAATGGAAAAAAGACAGTTTTGGACCTGTTGGACGGTTGTCAACGGAAGGTTTAGATGTTGTTTTTGAGGAATTTTCGAAAGCCATTGGGATTAGTGATCATGCCAATTATTTAAAAGAGTTGTTCCAAAAAGCCTATTTAGAACATTCGAATTTGACCAATGCTACTCGTTTTTTGGCAAACGAATTGTTTAAAAATGAAGGTTTAGTTATTATTGATGGTGATGATAAAAATTTAAAACAGCTTTTTATTCCTTATGTAAAGGAAGAATTGTTACATCAAACCTCAAGTGAAGAAGTTTTAAAGACCAATGACCATTTAGCCGATTATAAAATTCAGGTCAATCCTAGAGAAATTAACTTGTTTTATATTGAAGATGATATGAGAGAAAGAATCGTCTTTGAAAACAATCAATATAATGTTTTGAATACCAAAATGACTTTTTCGGAAACAGAAATTCTTGCTGAATTAGAAAATCATCCTGAAAAGTTTAGTCCGAATGTGATTTTGAGACCTTTGTATCAAGAAGTGGTTTTACCTAATTTGTGTTATATTGGTGGTGGTGGAGAATTGGCTTATTGGTTGGAATTACAATCTAATTTTGAAGCGAATAAAATTACTTTTCCAATGCTTTTATTGCGAAATTCGGTTCTATTAACTACTGAAAAACAAGCTCAAAAAGCAGATAAATTAGACTTAAGTTGGGCAGATTTATTTAGTACTCAAAATGATTTGTTGACCAATAAAACCAAAGCCTTATCTCAATTTACCATTGATTTTTCAGATCAAAAAGCCCATTTGCAACAACAATTTATTGGTTTAAAAGAAATGGCAAAGCAAACCGACAAATCCTTTATAGGAGCTGTAGAAGCACAAGAGAAAAAGCAACTAAAAGGTTTAGAAAATCTAGAAAAACGCTTACTAAAAGCAGAAAAAAGAGTGTTAGCAGAAAAACTAGAACGCATGACGGCTTTGCAAAATGAGTTGTTTCCTGGAAAAAGTTTACAAGAACGAAAAATTAATTTTGCTGTGTTTTATGCTGAATTTGGACCTGCTTTAATTGAGAAGCTTTTGGAAGCGTTGAAACCTTTGGAGCAGGAGTTTACTGTGGTGGTTTTGTGAGAATAAATTTCCTATATTAGTTTTTATTAAATAAACATATGAGTATAGAACATCACCCAAAGTTTGACGATTCAGGATTCTATAAAATAAATGATAATCATTTAATGGTATTTTTACATTCTGACGGATTTACCGAAAGACTGTTGGGTGTTGATATTTTCATAACTAAATTTTATGAAGTAGAAATTTATTTAAGATCTTTTAAAAAAGGAAACAATTATGGAGATTTTAGATATGAAAACCATACTGTTAAGCTTCCAAATGAAGTATTTAATTTTCTTAAAAAAATTAATCAACTTGAAAAGTTAGAGTTTGGATATAATAAAATTGATAAAAGTTTTATGGAAGATTGTCAAAGACAAGAGATTTTATTTAATCATAGCGGAAAAACAATTGGCTTTTTTATTAGTGGAGGAATGACTCTTAAAATAGACGATTTTGAAACTGATTTTGGTCAAAGCTTTTATGCTTTTTATAAATTCTTGGACAATTGGAAGGAAAAAATTTATATCGATTTTAATGAAAATCACACTTAATATCTAAAAAACACAAGTCCAAACCTATATCCTAAAATCTTTGCAAATTTTATTTATATATTTATAAATCCCTTAAAGAAGAAAACTAATTATACATAAAATAGCATTGGGAAGTCGTCAAAAAAAACATGAGAAAAAAAGAAAATAATATAAAATTTTATACACTTATTTTTAGTGTATTAGCTTTATTACTTCAAAGTTGTTTTTTAGATTGCTCATATCATGAAAAAATTGAGTTTGATAACATCAATAAAAGCATAAAAGTACTTTCAGATAATTATTGTATTATTTCCTTAAGATTAACCGAATACGAGCCTATGGAAGGATACATCAGAGAAATTAAAAACAATAATTTTAAAATTGATTTCGATTTAAATGAAACAGTGAAAAATGTTAATTTGTCAGTTCTCCTTAATTCTAAAGAAAATGATTCAATACTAACACTTTTAGATGAAAAATATATCGCATTCGATTTAGTTTTACATGTGATTGAACCAAAATCACATTCCGAAGAAATAAAGCATATCCATTTTGTAAGTGAACAAGTTGAAAAAGGAGAAAAAGTATTTGAAAGTGAGGGTTGTAAGTAAGAAAAAACTCTTGTAACAATCTTTTTCAGTTATTGCTAAACTTAATTAAATCTAAAATTCTCTCTAATAGTTTTAATATTCTAATCTAATTAAAATCTTTTAAGCAAAAATCTAATCCAATCATTTTGTATTTTTACTACATGAAACAGCAACTCCTACATCTAATAACCACAACCAAACTCCTAACTTTACACCAAACCTCATCTATCATCTTAATAGATGCTAGTAATGGTAAAAATGCGTATGACAATTATTTAGATAGTCATTTACAAGGGGCTTTGTTTGTCGATTTGAATACGCAATTGGCAGACATAAAAGAAGATGTGGCTGTTGGTGGCCGTCATCCTTTGCCTACTGTAGAACAATTTTCAAAAGTTCTTTCTGATTTAGGCATTATTCCTGAAAGTCATGTGGTGGTTTATGATGATAAAAATGGAGCGAATGCTTCGGCTCGTTTTTGGTGGATGATGAAAGCGGTTGGGCATGAAAAAGTACAAGTTTTAAATGGTGGAAAAAGTACTGCTGAAGCTGTTGGATTTCCATTAGCAAAAGGAATTGAAAAGGCAGAAAAAGTGGGACTTTATCCTGTTACGAATTGGCAATTATCACAAGTTAGTATGGATGAAGTTGAAAAAGCGACTACAAATCCAGATGCAATCATTATTGACGTTAGAGAAACAGCTCGTTATAAAGGTCATGTAGAACCTTTGGATTTAATTGCTGGTCATATTCCGAATGCTGTGAATGTGCCTTTTTCGAGTAATTTGGATGAAAACGGTTTGTTTTTATCTCCTTCCCTGTTAAAAGAAAAATACGAAACGGTTTTTCAAGATATTCCTGTCGAAAATCAGATTGTACATTGTGGTTCGGGTGTTACGGCTTGTCATACCCTTTTAGCGATTGCTAGTGCTGGATTAGACATTCCAAAATTGTATGTAGGTTCGTGGAGTGAATGGTCAAGAAATGGGAAGGAAATTGTGACTGAAGAATAGATTTATTTGTCTTTATTAACTAAAATTTCATAAAAAAACCTGATTCAAAACAATTTTAAATCAGGTTCTTTATATTAAATCTATTATTACATTTCTGTTTGTTCCTCTACAACAACCTCGTTGTCTATTTCCTCAATATCCAACGGATCTTCCATAACATCTACTTCAATTTTAGAGGCTTTAATGGTATTGAATTTTTCTAAAGCAGCTAAATCGCCTTCTTCTCCACTAAAATAAGGAAAAACATCTATTATAGGTGATTCTGAAATAGCAGGAATGGTGTAATCTCCCATAGTGTCTTTCATAGCATGAACGGTATTGTCATACGCTTCTTTTACATCATTGGCTTGTACTAATAAATACATACTTGTTTTTCGTTCTTTCCCACTTTCTTCATCATAGGCTACTAAAGAAACTTTTGATTTAAACCAACGATCTGCTTTTTCAAATGGATGAATTTCTGCGTAATTGGCAAATTTTATATTGGTAATCTTAAATTCTTCACTTACATAAGCTGCCATTTCTTCATTTATTCTTCTTTCTGCTTCTGTATAAGAAATCGCATCTATTAAATAGGGTTCAGTTGTAACTTTTTGTATTCCGTTTTCATCAATTTTTCTATATTTTACTTTACATTCATACCAAATTGCACTCATAACTTTTACTTTTTTTAAGGATGCCAAAGATAATTTTTAAAGAAAAATAATCTCCATTATTTCATAAATAGATATTCACAATTTTGATTATATTAACTTCAATTTTACGAAATATAATATTTTTTATTTTTTAACAAATTGACTATCTTTTTATTACTGTAGTTATTACAGTTTTTCTAATAAAGATATTTTAGGTAATATAGAATTTTTATTACTTTGATTAGTTGTTTCAAAGTAGAGAATAACAAATCAACTATTTAATCTATTAAATACGTGCAAATACGCATTTTTTTTTGTATTTAATTAAATCTTATATTTGAAAAAGACAATCAAAACTTCTTGATATTTATTTAAATCATGTATGTAAAATTGGTCTATTCATTTCACAACAAACAAACAAACAAATCAATTATGAAAACAAAATTCTTATTACCATTATCGTTGCTATGTTTAAACACATTCTTTTTTAAAGCAATAGATGTTTTTTATCCTTTTAAAAATGACACGAAATCATCTTCTTACAAAATTTCACAAAAAGAAGAACAGACTGGAACTCCTACTGTTGATTTTGTTTCTTTTAGTAATGGAATTGGAGAAACCGATTATTTTTGCACAAGCCATGTAGGAAATAGTTATGAAATTTATCCAAAACTTTCTAATACAAGTCATCAAATTAGACTTAGAAAATATCCTAGTTTGAATATTGTATATAGTTCTTCTACAAATTATTATGGCGATTCTGGAACATTAAATTATACACCATCACCAGGCTGGTATGTTTTAGAGGTTAAAAGAACTAATTCTTATGGCACTACTGATTGGGTTGGCTATGAAGTAGAATTCGTAGATTGTTCACAAAATAATGGTGGAGGAAATGAATATCGTGTTTATCCTAATCCTACTTCTGAAATACTGATTGTTGAAGAATCTAGTAAAAGTAAAACACAGAACAATAAAACTCATGGATTAAATAAAATTAATTCTTCTTCTACATACGAATTATATGATTTTAACTCAACTCTTGTAAGCAGAGGAAAAATAAATGATATTACTAATATTGACATCTCTAATTATAAAAAAGGAGAGTATATCTTAAAGATAAATTCGAAAGGAAAATCAAAAACGCATCATGTAATAATTGAATAAAGCAAATTATAAAACTTTCGAATTTAAATGATTTCAAAAAACATTAGTAATAAACATATTGTTGAAAATACAATAAGTAAATTAAATAATATATTTATGACAATGAGAAATAAAAGAGAATTGTCTCAAGAAGAACGTGATGAAATACTTAAAACATTAAAAGTACGCTTTGAAAAAAACATGAATCGTCATAAAGATTTGGAATGGACTAAAATTCAAACAAAATTAGAAGCCAATCCTGAAAAATTATGGTCTCTCTATGAAATGGAGCAAACTGGTGGAGAACCAGATGTTATTCGTTTTAACGAGAAAACTAATGAATACTTTTTTTATGATTGCTCAATAGAAACGCCTAAAAATCGTAGAAGTCTTTGTTACGATCGTGATGCTTTAGAAGCACGAAAAGAACACAAACCTAAAAACAATGTTATTGATGTTGCTACTTCTATGGGTATTGAACTTTTAACAGAACAACAATATAGAGAGTTACAAAACTTTGGAAATTTTGATACAAAAACATCTAGTTGGATCAAAACACCATCTGAAATTAGAGAACTCGGTGGTGTATTATTCGCTGATTTTCGCTACAATACCGTTTTTGTGTATCATAATGGAGCACAATCTTATTATGCTTCCAGAGCCTTTCGTGGTTGTTTAAAAGTTTAGTATATATTTTCCTTGAAGAAATCTACAAAAGCTACCCAATCAAGGTAGCTTTTTATTTAACCCTTGAAAATATTGTTTCATTATAAGCAATAAACTACTTTTGCACTTTGTAAATAACAAATCTTACATAGTAAATTTCAATGAATTACCTTTCAGTAGAAAATATATCAAAAGCTTACGGAGAACGCGTTTTATTTGACAACGTTTCTTTCGGAATCAATAAGGATCAAAAAATAGCTTTCATTGCTAAAAATGGTTCTGGAAAAACGACCATTATGAATATGATTAATGGTTTAGATGAGCCTGATACAGGTCAAATTGTACTTCGTAAAGGAATCAATATGGCTTTTTTATCACAAAACAATAATCTTCAAGATGAATTAACTATTGAGGAAAGTATTTTCGCATCTGATAATGATACTTTGAAAGTAATTGAAGCTTATGAAAAAGCATTAGAAAATCCAGAAGATGAAGAGGTTTATCAAAGAGCATTTGATGATATGGATCGTCATAACGCTTGGGATTTTGAAACGCAATACAAACAAATCCTATCTAAATTAAAATTAGAAGACTTAAAACTAAAAGTTAAAAACCTATCTGGTGGACAAAAGAAACGTTTATCATTAGCCATTATATTGATTAATCGTCCTGATTTATTAATTTTAGATGAGCCAACCAATCACTTGGATTTAGAAATGATTGAATGGTTAGAAGATTATTTTGCAAAGGAAAATATTACCCTTTTTATGGTTACGCACGATCGTTTTTTCTTAGAACGTGTTTGTAATGAAATTATCGAATTAGATAACAACAAATTATACCAATATAAAGGAAACTATTCTTACTATTTAGAAAAGAAAGAAGAAAGAATCGCTTCTGAAAATGCAAGTGTGGATAAAGCACAAAATCTATTCGTAAAAGAATTAGCATGGATGCGTCGTCAACCAAAAGCAAGAACTACAAAATCAAAATCGCGTCAGGATGATTTTTACAAAATCAAAGAAAAAGCAGAAAGCCGCAGAAAAGAAAATGTAGTAGAACTTGAAATTAACATGGAAAGAATGGGTAGCAAAATCATTGAAATGGTTAAGGTTACTAAAAAATTTCCTGAAAAAACAATCCTTGACGAATTTTCGTATTCTTTTCAACGTGGAGAACGTATTGGTATCATTGGTAAAAACGGAACAGGTAAATCAACTTACTTAAACATTCTCACACAAACGATCCAACCTGATTCTGGTAAAGTAATTGTAGGTGATACCATTAAAATAGGTTATTATACACAAAGCGGAATTAATCCAAAACCAGGTCAAAAAGTAATTGATATTATTAAAGAATATGGCGAGTATATTCCGCTTACAAAAGGCAAAATCATTTCTGCATCACAATTACTAGAACGTTTCTTATTTGATGCCAAAAAACAATATGATTTTGTTGAAAAACTAAGTGGTGGTGAATTAAAGCGTTTATATCTATGCACTGTTTTAATCCAAAATCCAAATTTTTTAATTCTCGATGAGCCTACAAACGATTTAGACATTGTAACATTAAATGTGCTTGAAAGTTTCTTATTAGACTTCCCTGGATGTTTATTAGTTGTAAGTCATGATCGTTATTTCATGGATAAAATTGTAGATCACTTATTCGTATTTAGAGGAGAAGGACAAGTTGAAGATTTCCCAGGAAACTATTCCGATTTTAGAAGTTATGAAGATTCTACTGAACCAAAAAGTTTAAATAACGTTAGTACAGAAAAAACAAATTGGAAAGAAAAAAATACTACTTCAACTGGATTATCTTTCAATGAACAAAAAGAATTCAATAAAATTGAACGCGAAATAAAAGATTTAGAATTCAATAAAAAAGAAATCGAGAAATTATTTTCAGATGGAAAAGTTGCCGATGCAGATATTGAGAAAAAAGCAAACGAACTTCAAAAAGTAATCCAAACTCTTGAAGAAAAAGAAGAGAGATGGTTTGAGCTATCTAGCAAAATAGAATAATTTTAAAGTAATTAATTAGAGGGTAATTAACGTCATCAAAAAACTAATTACCCTTTATTAATACTAATTACTAAAAAAATGTTACACATAATAAGATCATATCTAAAATTCCTTTGGAAAGCTAAGAATGAACATGGAATTCATTCTCCATTTGTCTATAATTTAGTTACTCAATGCTTTTATGATAAAACTAAATATCCAGAATATAAAAACCTAGAAGAGTATCGAAATTCCCTTTTAAAAAATCAAAACACAATAGAAGTAACCGATT
Organism: Flavobacterium sp. 316; assembly: GCF_000967805.1. Taxonomy (NCBI): domain Bacteria; kingdom Pseudomonadati; phylum Bacteroidota; class Flavobacteriia; order Flavobacteriales; family Flavobacteriaceae; genus Flavobacterium; species Flavobacterium sp. 316. Next base: position 59,571 of record NZ_JYGZ01000007.1, on the reverse strand, counting down.
TTGGAGCAGGTTCAAGAGTTTTTAAATCCAATACCAGACAAATAGGTAAAATTGCTAAAACAGCAGGAATAACTCAAAACAATGCTAAATTATTATTTCGTTTAGTTAAATATTTTAAGCCCAATTCAATTTTAGAAATAGGTACATCATTAGGTTTAGCTACTTCTGCTCTTTCATTAGGAAATAGAAATGCAACAACAATAACACTTGAAGGCTGTCCAAATACATTATCAACTGCCAAAAATCAATTTCAATTATTAAAATTCGATACTGTAAATATTAATTTTATAAACACCGAATTTTCAAATTATCTTAAAAATTACAGCTTAAACACTTCCTGTTGTGAACTTATTTATTTCGATGGAAATCATTCTAAAAAAGCAACATTAGACTATTTTGAACTTTTATTGCCAACTATAACAAACGATACTATTTGGATTTTTGATGATATTCACTGGTCAAAAGACATGGAAGAAGCTTGGAAAACAATAAAAAATCATTCAAAAGTTACTGTTACAATTGATACTTTTCAATGGGGAATTGTATTTTTTAGACAAGAACAAGAGAAAGAACACTTTATTATAAACACGAATAAAACACTAAGTTCATTTCTTTTTGAAAAAATAAAATTCTAATTGTAACAAAATCATCACTTTTTCTACTTATTAGAAGTTATGAATTCTTTTCTGAATTCCGAATTTTAAAATTCTAAATTTAAATGGCACAACCAATCATCGAAATAAAAGATATTAAAAGAGATTTTCCTCTTGGAGAAGAAATTATTCACGTTTTAAAAGGAATTGATTTAACTATTAACAAAGGAGAATATGTAGCATTAATGGGACCATCTGGTTCAGGAAAATCTACACTTATGAATCTTTTAGGATGTTTAGATACTCCCACATCTGGAAGTTATGTTTTAAATGGAAAATTAGTTTCTGAAATGCATGATGATGAATTAGCCGAAATTCGTAACAAAGAAATAGGATTTGTCTTTCAAACTTTTAATCTAATGCCAAGAACAACAGCATTAGACAATGTTGCATTACCAATGGTTTATGCTGGCTATTCAAAATCTGAAAGAAATGAAAGAGCTACAGAAGTACTCACACAAGTAGGATTAGCCGACAGAATGGATCACAAACCAAATCAACTTTCTGGTGGTCAAAGACAACGTGTAGCTGTTGGACGAGCATTAGTAAACAAACCAGCTATTATTCTTGCTGATGAACCTACAGGAAACTTAGACAGTAAAACATCAGTAGAAATCATGAATCTTTTCAATGACATTCATGCCAATGGAAACACTGTAATATTAGTAACTCACGAAGAAGACATTGCTGCTTATGCACATAGAATAATTCGTCTTAGAGACGGTATTATAGAAAGTGATATTACAAACAAATAACACTCTTTTCTATTAAAAAAAGTCTTATTAAAAACGAGTGTTTAGCACATTTCCGCCATTCTTATTCCTGCTTTATGTTGCAATCTTAATGCTAAAATTATTTTTAACATTAAGGATTTCCTCTTCAATCAGGGCTATTAAATAAATCATTTTTACTTTTATCAAGTTTAAGTTATCTTTGATAAAATTTACATAAAGTCATGATACTTCCACTTTCAATTATTATAATTTTATACATTATCTTAAAGGTTTTGCATAAAAAATATCCTAATAATATGAATCATAGAAAATCATTTCATTTAAAGTCAAATAAGAGAAATGATAATGAAAAAGAAACTATCTAAAATACTTAAAAGTATTATTTTAATAATAATAGTTCTTTCTGGATTACTTTACTTTTTTCAGGAAAAAATAATATTTCTACCTGAGAAACTAGATAAAAACTACGACTTTTCTTTTAAAAATGATTTCGAAGAATTAAATTTTAAAACAAATGATAATACAACTTTAAATGGTTTATTATTCAAAGCAAAAGAATCTAACGGTTTAGTATTTTATCTTCATGGAAATGCAGGTTCATTAAAAAATTGGGGGTACATTTCAGATCTATATACCAATTTTAATTATGATATATTCATTCTTGACTATCGCGGATTTGGAAAAAGTGAAGAAAAAATAAAAAATGAAGAACAATTATTCGAAGACAATCAATTAGTTTATAACAAATTAAAAGAAAAATATCCTGAAAAAGATATTATTGTAATTGGATATTCAATAGGCTCAGGATTAGCTGCAAAATTAGCTTCAGAAAACAATCCAAAACATTTAATTTTACAAGCCCCTTATTATAGTTTAACTGATTTAGTAAAAAGTAAATATTCATTCATTCCTACATTTCTTTTAAAATATAAAATAGAAACCGATAAATTTCTAAAAGATTGTAAAATGCCAATAACAATATTTCATGGAGATAATGACAATGTCATTTATTATGAATCATCTGTTAAATTAAAAAATCAATACAAAGACGAGATAAACTTTATCACTTTAAAAGGACAAAATCACAATGGAATCAATGAAAATTATGAATACGCATATCATTTAATGAATATTTTAAAATACAAACCCAAAGAAATTATAAATGAAAGTTTACACAAAAACAGGAGATAAAGGCACTACAGCTCTTTTTGGAGGAACACGAGTACCTAAACATCATATAAGAATAGAAAGTTATGGAACAGTTGATGAACTAAACTCGCATATCGGTTTAATTCGAGATCAAGACATAAACTCAGATTACAAATCTGTTTTAATTGAAATACAAGATCGATTATTTACACTCGGTGCTATTTTAGCAACTCCACCAGAAAAAGAAATTTTAAAAAATGGGCAGCAACGATTAAATATAAACCGAATTTCTGAAGAAGACATCCAATATTTAGAAAAAGAAATCGATAAAATGGATACAGAATTACCGCAAATGACTCATTTTGTTCTTCCAGGCGGTCACACTACTGTGTCATATTGTCATATTGCACGTTGTGTATGTCGCAGAGCAGAACGTTTATCTGTTCATCTTAATGAAATAGAACCGACAGATATACATGTTCTCACCTACTTAAACCGACTTTCTGACTACCTTTTTGTACTGGCACGAAAGTTGTCTCATGACTTAAAAGCAGATGAAGTTAAATGGATTCCAAGAAAGTAATCATCAACAGAATATAACAACCAGTTTCTGCTAACTGGAACTGTAAATTGAAAACTAAAAACACGTTCTTACAAATAATTAAAAATAAATCAAAAAAAACTTGCATATTTAAGTTAAAAAATTACTTTTGCATAAATTTAAATCGATAGAAAAATGTATTGGACATTAGAATTAGCATCCTACCTGAGTGATGCTCCATGGCCTGCTACCAAAGACGAACTTATCGACTACGCAATCAGAACTGGTGCACCACTAGAAGTAGTAGAAAATCTTCAATCAATTGAAGATGAAGGAGAAATTTACGAATCTATGGAAGAAATCTGGCCTGATTATCCAACAGATGACGACTATCTTTGGAATGAGGATGAATATTAAAAAATAAAATCAAAGCAACTAGAAAAAGTCTCATACTGAGGCTTTTTTTTGTAAATTTATACACGAATTTGAAAAAATAATAGACAATATTATGAGTATAATTAATTCTATACTGAAAGCTTTTGTAGGAGATAAATCTCAAAAAGACGTAAAAGCTATTCAACCACTTGTAACAAAAATAAAAACATTTGAATCGGCTCTTATGTCGCTTTCTCATGATGAATTGAGAGCTAAAACAGCCGAGTTCAAAGAAAAAATAAAAACTGCAAGATCTGAAAAAGATAATCAAATTGCAGAATTAAAACAAAACGCAGAACAAACTACAGATATTGATGCGCGTGAAGATATTTATTTAGAAATTGATGCACTTGAAAAAGAAGCTTACGAAATTTCTGAAAAAGTATTAAATGACATTCTTCCTGAAGCATTTGGCGTATTAAAAGAAACAGCACGTCGTTTTAAAGATAACACTTCAATAACAGTTAGCGCAACTGCAAAAGACAGAGAATTATCTGCAATAAAGCCATATATTACAATTGAAGGAGATAGCGCTAATTGGGCAAATTCATGGGATGCTGCTGGTAAAGCCATCACTTGGGATATGATTCACTATGATGTTCAGTTAATTGGTGGTGTAGTACTACATCAAGGTAAAATTGCCGAAATGCAAACAGGTGAAGGTAAAACTTTAGTAGCAACACTTCCATTATATTTAAATGCTCTTACTGGAAATGGAGTGCATTTAGTAACAGTAAATGATTATTTAGCGCGTCGTGATAGTACTTGGAAAGCACCTTTATTTGAATTTCATGGTTTAACTGTTGATTGTATCGACAATCATCAACCTAATACTGCTGCACGTAGAAAAGCATACAATGCTGATATTACTTATGGTACAAATAACGAATTTGGTTTCGATTATTTACGTGATAATATGGCACATTCACCTGAAGACTTAGTACAAAGAAAACATAACTTTGCTATTGTTGATGAGGTCGATTCTGTATTAATTGATGATGCCCGTACACCATTAATCATTTCTGGACCAGTTCCTCAAGGTGATCGTCATGAATTTAATGAATTAAAGCCAAAAGTTGATAATTTAGTTACTCTTCAACGTAAATTAGCAACAGATTGTTTAACAGAGGCAAAAAAATTAATTAAAGAAGGAAATACAAAAGAAGGTGGATTTTATTTACTTCGTTCTTACAGAGCTATTCCTAAAAACAAAGCATTAATTAAATTTTTATCAGAAGATGGAGTAAAACAATTACTTCAAAAAACTGAAAATCATTATATGCAAGATAATAATAGAGAAATGCCTAAAATTGATGAAGCATTATACTTTGTTATTGAAGAAAAAAACAATCAAGTTGAATTAACGGATAACGGAATACAATTTTTATCTAAAGATACTGATGAACATTTCTTCGTTCTTCCAGATATTGGAACAGAAATTGCTAGAATTGAAAAATTAAATTTAGCAAAAGAAGAAGAAGCTGAAAAAAGAGAAGAATTATATAAAGATTTCTCTGTAAAATCAGAACGTATTCATACTCTTACACAATTATTAAAAGCTTATACTTTATTCGAAAAAGATACAGAATATGTAATTATGGACAATAAAGTTATGATTGTAGATGAGCAAACAGGCCGTATTATGGACGGTCGTCGTTACTCAGATGGTTTACACCAAGCAATTGAAGCTAAAGAAAATGTAAAAATTGAAGCTGCAACTCAAACTTTTGCAACTGTTACATTACAGAATTATTTCCGTATGTATAGCAAATTAGCTGGTATGACGGGTACTGCGGTTACAGAAGCTGGCGAATTTTGGGAAATATACAAATTAGATGTAGTTGAAATACCAACAAATAGACCAATTGCACGAAAAGATAAAGAAGATCTAATTTATAGAACCGTTCGTGAAAAATTCAATGCTGTTATTGAAGATGTAGTTGTATTATCAAAAGCTGGTCGACCAGTATTAATTGGTACAACTTCGGTTGAAATTTCAGAATTATTGAGTCGAATGTTAAAAATCAGAAACATTCCTCACAATGTATTGAATGCAAAAATGCACAAAAGTGAAGCAGAAATAGTTGCTGAAGCGGGTAAACCAGGAGTTGTAACTATTGCTACAAACATGGCTGGTCGTGGAACAGATATTAAACTATCTGACGAAGTTAAAAAAGCAGGTGGTTTAGCTATTATAGGAACAGAGCGTCACGATTCTCGTCGTGTTGACCGTCAGTTACGTGGTCGTGCTGGTCGTCAAGGAGATGTAGGTAGTTCTCAGTTCTATGTTTCTCTTGAAGATAATTTAATGCGTTTATTTGGTTCTGAAAGAGTAGCTAAAGTAATGGATAGAATGGGATTAAAAGAAGGTGAAGTAATTCAACATTCTATGATGACTAAATCTATTGAAAGAGCACAAAAAAGAGTGGAAGAAAACAACTTTGGAGTACGTAAACGTTTATTAGAATATGATGACGTTATGAATGCGCAAAGAGAAGTTGTTTACAAACGTCGTCGTCATGCATTACATGGAGAGCGTTTGAAAGTGGATATTGCAAACATGATGTATGATACTTGCGAACTTATTGTTCAAAACAATAAATTAGCTGGTGATTTTAAAAACTATGAGTTCGAATTAATTCGTTATTTTTCAATTAGTGCTCCAATCTCTGCTGCTGACTTTTCAAAGCTTCAGGAAAGAGAAATTGTAACCCAAACTTATAAAGCGGTTTTACAACATTATACTGAAAAATCAGAAAGAAATACAAAAGAAGCTTTCCCTGTTATTAGAAATGTATATGAAAATAATAATGGTCAATATGAGCGTATTGTAGTTCCATTTACAGATGGTATTAAATCTTTAAACATTGTAACTGATTTAGAAAAAGCTTATAATTCTGAAGCAAAATCTTTATTAACTGATTTTGAAAAGAATGTATCATTAGCTATTATTGATGAAGCGTGGAAAAAACACCTTCGTAAAATGGATGAGCTAAAACAATCTGTTCAGTTAGCCGTTCATGAACAAAAAGACCCTTTACTAATCTATAAATTTGAAGCTTTTAATTTATTCAAAAAGACAATAGATGATGTAAACAAAGAAGTAATTTCTTTCTTGTTTAAAGCAGATTTACCTTCTCAAAATCCGAATGCTATTAGTGAAGCAAAAGAAGTTAGAAGAAAAGAAAACTATACTGAAAGTAAAGATGAAGTTCTAAATACTGACGAATTAGCCGCAAGAAACAGAGAAGCTGGTCAACAAGTACAAAATCGTCCGCAAGTTACAGAAACAATCGTTAGAGAAACTCCTAAAATTAATCGTAATGATACTGTTACCATTAAACATGTTATGAGTGGAAAGAGCGAAACTATGAAATTCAAAAAAGCAGAAAGTATGATTGCTTCTGGAGAATGGGTTCTCGTTAACGAATAAATTTAAAATATAATCCAAAATATATCCTCAATTGGTAAAACAGTTGAGGATTTTTTTATCTTTGATAAATTAAAAAAATAAACATGAAATCAAAATTTATCTTTCTAAGTATTTTATTTGTTTGCACCCTAAATAGTTTTGCACAAGATTTGCAAAGTCTAAAAACAGAAGCTTTAAAAGCTTATAAAGCCAGTGCAACTATGGATTATGATTTAATATTTGAAACTACATATCCAAAAGTTTTTGATATAATTCCTAAAGAATCAATGAAGGACATGTTTGGACAAATGATGGAAAACGAGCAATTTTCAATTAAACTTATTGAAGTTGATCCTAATTTTTCATTTGGAACAATTAAAAAAATTGGCAATCAAACATTTTGTCTTGTAGATCATGATAATGTTATGACAATGAAGTTTAAAACACCAATGGAAGATGCAGAAGGGATGATCGATATTTTTAAAAATTCAATGGATGCAAAAAATGTAATTTTTGAAAAAGAAGAAAATCAATTTAAAATTGAATTGCGTTCAACATTGATTGCTGTTGCTGATGAAAGCACTAAAAACAAATGGAAATTTTTAAATAAAGACAAAGAAAATCAATTATTTAATATGATTTTTGATGAAAAAATAAAAACAGAATTAGGACTATAAAATGGAAAACGAAATTATTTATTCCACTTTTTTTAATGCTGTCCAAGAAAGCATAGCTAATGGTACATTTGCTAAACTTACTTTAGCTAAGACTGTTGGTAAACCAGAATTACAGAACATATATGTGAGAATGCATGTTGAAGATAATATTTTAAAAACAGCTATTACTTTTAAAATTTACACTGGTGAAAAAGAAGAAATTGTAAAAATTTCTGAAGTAAAAGATATTGAAGCTGATTTAATGCCCCATATTAATAATCCTTTCTTATCAGCTTTATTATTTACAACAGAAGCTGATATTACCATGAAATTAAACAAAAAAAGAGTTGCTTCGATTATTGAACAACCTCCAACATTTAAAAATGCTGATCCGGTTTTATTGGAATTTTTAGGTTAGAGAATCTTCCAAACTCAAATAAAAAACGCTCCAAATAGTATTTTAGAGCGTTTTTTATATTTTAAAGAAAACACATTATTATTCTTCCATTTCAAGAAAAATAGGTTCTTTCATAATATTATCTGCCAATAATTCTATTCTTTCTGTTATTTGACTGCAAAAGAATATACGTTGTCCTTTTTGAATACTTTCCATTAAACGCAAGATAATAGATTCATATCTGTTTTTTAGCAAAACATCTATATCATCAAAAGCGGTTAACTGTAGAGTATTAACATTGAATCCTGCTGAAGAAAACATTTGATTTAACTTATTTGGAGTACCTACTAAAACATCAACTCCTAAAGAGATTAAATTTTTATCTTCATCTAAATCGGTTTTATCATGTGTTCCAAAAACTCTAAGCTTATTTCTCTTATTGTATAGTTCAAATAACTCTAAGACCTCTAATACTTTTGACTTATCATCAACAAGTATTAACGCTCTTGGAGATTCTTGAAAAGGTTGTTTCAACTTATGAATAATATTAATTACCATAGCAGTTGTTTTACCTGTATTTTTTCCTCCTTGAATTACAACATCTGCTCCACTTTTTATTGGTGAAAATGTTTCTAATTGCAATTCTGTTGCTTCCGTCAATCCGTTTTCAATTAAAGCAATCTTGAGGTCTTCGTTTATTTTTTTTAAATTCATTATTTTTTGTCATTGGTCACTAATAAAGCTAGATTCTCTATATTGATGTTCTAAAATTATTAATCACTTCATATTATTTACTCGCAAACATTTTCACGTCTTGTTCTGATATTTCTGATCCTCCAAGTATTATTAATCGCTCAACTACATTACGAAGTTCACGTATGTTTCCTGTCCAGTCATATTCTTGTAATAACTTTATGGCTTGAGAACTAAACTTTTTTGGAGCATTTCCTTGTTCATTTGCTATTTTAACTGAAAAATGTTCTAGCAATTCTGGAATATCTTCTCTTCTTTCGTTTAAGGCTGGAACTTTTATTAAAATTACTGCAAGTCTATGGTATAAATCTTCTCTAAATCGTCCTTCTTCTATTTCTTTACTTAGATCTTTGTTTGTTGCCGCAACTACTCTTACATCTACTTTAATATCTTTGTCTGCTCCTACTCTTTGTATTAAATTTTCTTGTAAAGCTCTAAGCACTTTAGCTTGTGCTGGTAAACTCATATCGCCAATTTCATCTAAAAAAATGGTTCCTTTGTTAGCAGCTTCAAATTTACCTGCTCTATCTTTTACTGCGGATGTAAAAGCTCCTTTTACATGCCCGAATAATTCGCTTTCAATTAATTCGCTAGGTATTGCCGCACAGTTCACTTCTATTAAAGGGAAAGAAGATCGATCACTTTTTTCATGTAATTGATGTGCTACTAATTCTTTACCTGTTCCATTTGCTCCTGTTATTAATACTCTTGCATCTGTAGGTGCAACTTTATCAATCATAATTCTTATATGATTAATAGAATCGCTATCACCTATCATTTGGTAATTTTTGCTTACTTTTTTCTTTAGAATTTTATTTTCAACAACGAGTTGTTTTCTATCTAAAGCATTTCGTACTGTATTTAATAACCTATTTAAATCAGGTGGTTTTGATATATAATCAAATGCCCCTAATCGCATGGTATTAACTGCGGTTTCTAAATCTCCATGACCTGATATCATGACTATTGGTATTTCTGGTTTTATTTTTTTTACTGCTTCTAAAACCTCAACACCATCCATTTTTGGCATTTTTATATCGCAAAGAATTAGGTCGTAATCATCATTTTTAACTTTTTCTACACCTTGTAATCCATCTTCTGCTTCTTCTACTTGATAGGTATCGTTTTCTTCTGAAAGAATTTTTGTTAAGACTCTTCTAATAGCTGCTTCGTCTTCAATTACTAATATCTTTGGCATTACTATGTTGTATTATAAAATTACTGGTTTAAAGTTAGCAAAAATACAATACAATTACTAACTAGCCCTGATTGAAGCGATATCTTTTTTGTTTTAAATTTAAAACAAAAAAATAAAGCGAAAAGCAGGAATATGAAATAATAAATAAGGTTTTAACTTTCGCTTTTATTTACTTATAATGTGAATATCGCGTTGTGGAAATGGAATAGCAATATTATTTTGTTTAAATGCTTCGTCTATTCTAAAACGAATATCGCTTTGTATCCTTGGACTTTTCATTCCATTATTTACATAGAAGTAAACAGAAAAATCTAATGATGAATCGCCAAAGTTTCCAAATAGTACTGATATTTCTTTTGTGTTTACTACTCCTTCTACTCCTTTGACGCAATCTTCTAATATTTTTTTAACTAATTTAATATCGGTTCCGTATGCAACTCCTACGTTTACTTGTTCTCTATTAATAGTTCCGTTTTGTGTCCAATTGAATAAGGTTTCTACCATGAATTTATGGTTTGGAATTACCATTACTCTATCGTTACGAGTAATCATTCGAGTGGTTCTTAGTCTTATTTCTTTAACTTCTCCTACTTTTCCATCTACTTCAATGATATCACCAACATGTAGTGATTGATCTAAAATGATTAATATTCCTGAAATTAAGTCTTGAAAAAATGTTTGCAATGCAAAACCAATACCTACAAATAATGCGGCTGAAGCTGTTAAAAACACACTCATGTTTACACCCGAAGAATGTAGTGTAAACATAAATACTAAAACATATACTACGTATTTAACAAACTGGAAAACACTAATGAATTTATTTTTATCTTCATTAGGTAATTTTCTGGTTATTAAAACTCTAACAAACCTAAGAACAATTCCAGTTAGTATTAATGCTGTAACTAAGACTACTATTGTAAGTACTGTTACATCTATTGTTTTTGTATCTATAAGTTTATAATTGAGTATGTATTTTATCGTTTCTAACATTTATCCCTTTTTTTTAACACCAATACCTGAATATACTTTAGCATCGTACTTTTTTAGTTCTTCTTGACTAAATAAAATACCCGATTCTCTAGTTAGATATTGGCTTCTTATATTAATTATTGCATCACAACAATTGTTAATTGCTAATATTCTTAACTCTTCTAAAAGATCTTTATCTTGTTTTTGATGTTCATTACTCTTTATTTCAAGTAGTCCAATTTTTTCATATTCGAAGTCTATTTTTTCACATTCAAAAAACATATCTACTTCTTTTATATTTTTATCACAATCTTTATTTTCTTCTACTCCTTTTAAAGATGTAAAATCTCTTTCATAAGACATTCCAACATAACAAGATTGAAAAAGAAACACTAAAAATACAATTATTACAATAAGAACTTTTTTCTTCATTACTATTCTTAATACTTAAGCCATTTAAATAATTCTTTCCACGTTGGTTTTTTCCCATACATTAAAATACCAACTCTATAAATTTTTGCGGCAAACCAAACTACAAAAACAAAAGTAGCAAATAAAATAATTATAGATAAAATTAATTGCCAATAATGCTCAGGTCCTAAAAATGGAACTCTCATTAACATAACAATAGGTGATGTAAATGGAATTATTGAAAATATTGTTGCAACTGTTCCATGTGGATCGTTTATAACGGTAAAAAAGCCTATATAAACCCCTAAAATTAATGGTAAAATAATAGGTAATAAGAATTGTTGCGAATCGGTTTCAGAGTCTACTGCTGCTCCAATTGCTGCATATAATGAGCTATATAAAAAGTATCCTCCTATGAAATATAGAATAAAACAAACTAACATTAATAATAATGGTAGGTTTAGAATTTCATTGAAATACATTTGAACTTTTGCCATTCCTACGCTTTGCTGAGCTGTTTCCATCATTTCTGGTGAAACTGATGCTGTAGAACTCATTTGTAAACCAAATACATTTTGAGCCACAAACATTAAGATTAAACCAACAACTAGCCAAATTGCAAATTGTAATATTCCTGCAAAGGAGTTTCCTATAATTTTACCCATCATTAGTTGGAATGGTTTAACTGAGGAAATGATAATTTCAATAATACGATTCGTTTTTTCTTCAATAACACTTCTCATTACAAAGTTTCCATAAACGATGATGAACATCATGATTAAATATCCCATTAATCCACCTATAAAAACTTTTATTTCGTTTAATCCTTTTAAGCTTTCTTCACCAGAAAATTTAGACAGTTTTAATGTAGAGTTCGCTTTAGCATTTTCTATTTTACTTTCATCTAGCCCTAATTTTTTAAAATTATTTGATGTTAAAACTGAATCAACTACTTTTTCTACATCTCCGATAAAGTCTAAACTTGCGCTACTTTCTGAGATATATTCTACTTTATCTTTTAGAATTTCTAATGAATCTACTTTTGGAATATATAATAAACCTTCATAACTATTTAAAGCAGTATCTTTTGCTGCTGCAAAAGACATAGATGATAAGTCTGTATAATGTGTGTTTTTATCGTTTTTAAAGTTATTTTTTAAATAGCCTGCTTCGTCATGAATTGCTATTTCTGTAGCTTTATCTTTATTCATTGTTGACAAATATCCTACTAGAACTGCAATTCCGACAAATAATAATGGACTTAAAAAGGTCATTACTATGAACGATTTATTACGAACCTTTGCTATAAATTCTCTTTTTATAATTAAAAATAATGTATTCATAATTTGATGTTAGAAATTTGATGTTAGGATATTATTCACTAACTGTTTGAATAAATATATCGTTTACACTTGGTATTTTTTCTACAAAATGGGTTACCTGACCAAAACTTGTTAGAATAGAAAGCAATTCATTTGATGAATAGTTTCCTAATTGTACTTCTAATTTTAAATCGTTATTTAATGATTTGAAATCGGTTTGACTAATTTTAAATTTTTGTGTTAATTGATACATTAAGCTTTCTACATTATCCGTCAAAATTCCTATTTGAAATGTGTTACTTCTATATTTCTGCTTTACATCGGTAAGCTTTCCTTCAATTAGTTTATTCGATTTATGAATTAATGCAATATAATTACACATTTCTTCAACGCTCTCCATTCTATGAGTTGAGAATATAACGGAAGTTCCTTGCTTATTTAATTCAATGATTTCGTCTTTTATAAGGTTTGCATTAACAGGATCAAAACCAGAGAAAGGTTCGTCTAATATTAATAATTTTGGCTTATGTAATACTGTTACAACAAATTGTATTTTTTGAGCCATTCCTTTTGATAATTCTTGAATTTTTTTATTCCACCAGTCTTGAATTTCTAGTTTTTCAAACCAATATTTTAATTGTTTTTTAGCTTCTTGATTTGACAAGCCTTTTAATTGTGCTAAATACAAACATTGTTCTCCTACTTTCATGCTTTTATATAATCCTCTTTCTTCTGGAAGATAACCTATATATTGTACATGTTCCGGTTTTAATTTTTCACCATCTAGTAAAACAATTCCAGAATCGGGCATTGTTATTTGATTGATAATTCTAATTAATGTTGTTTTTCCTGCTCCATTAGGACCTAATAATCCATAAATACTACCTGTTGGAATGGCTAAGGATACATTATTCAAAGCTGTGTAATCTCCATATTGTTTGATTACATTATTAACTTCAAGAATATTACTCATATTTTATTATTATTAAACAGCTGATGCTGAAATATTTAAAAGGATTATACAATGTATGATTGTTAAATATATTAATTCTTTATTTTCTGTATAAGGGAAATTATAGTTTGTTATAATATAATTTGTTTTCCAATTTCTCCATGTATACTTGGTTTCAATTTTACAAATTTGGTTCTCCAGGCCATCTAATATTATATAATTTGAATTCCAAAAACTTTCTTTTTTTAAAATTAGAGAATTTAAAATTTCATTTTCAATATAATTAATTTTAATTATCGAATTCCAGCCAAAGATAAACTCTAAAATTACTTTATCTTTTATTTTGGCTTTAAAATTTGACTTCCAAATGTTCATTTTTTCTATTGAACAATTAGTTTTATTTTCAATTGATATTTTTGGATTGTTGTGATTATACCATTTTTCATAGGATAATTGAGCAATAATTGAGCTATTGTGTATTAAATTATACTTTCTATAATTTTGAGAAATTATTTTATATTCATCCATACTATAGCATTTACCTAGTTAGTATAGAGATTTTAATTTTGTTACAAAAAACCCACCCCTTTTTTACGAAGGATGGGAAAAATTGCTATGAAAAAGAAAAATTCACTCCCATAAGGAAGTGAATCTCAAATGTATATATTTTTATTCAATTATGAAAACATATCTTTTACTTTTTCAAAAAAAGATTTTTCTGATTTTTCTGGTGAAGGAATAAAGTTTTCATCATTTATCATTTTTTCAAAAAAGCTTTTTTGTTCTTTATTTAATGTTTTAGGTGTCCAAACATTAACATGAACTAATAAGTCTCCATTTCCATATCCATTTAAACTTGGTATTCCCTTTCCTTTCAAACGTAAAATTTTACCTGATTGAATTCCTTCTTCAAGTTTAATTCTTACTTTTCCTCCTACTGCTTCTATTTCTTTAGAAACACCTAATGCTGCTTCTGGAAAACTTACATATAAATCATAATGAAGATTTTCACCTTCTCGTTTTAAAAATTCATGTTCTAATTCTTCAATGGCTACAATTAAATCTCCTGGAATACTATTACTTCCTGGTGCTTCATTTCCTTTATTTGATACTTTTAATTGCATTCCATCTACAACTCCAGCAGGAATTTTGATTGAAACAGTATCATCTTCCATTATCATTCCATATGCATCTGCTCCAGCAGGCTTATGATCTAAAATTTGTCCAGAACCTCCACAAGTATTACAGGTTGTTGCTGTTTGCATTCTACCTAAAATAGTATTGGTCACTCTCATTATTTGTCCACTACCATTACATGTAGAACATGTTCTATATGATACTCCTTTAGCTTGAATTTTTCTTTTTACTTTTATCTTCTTTTCAACTCCATTTACAATTTCTTCAAGTGTTAGCTTTACTTTTATGCGAAGGTTACTTCCTTTTACTCTTCTTTGTCCTCCTCCATTAAAACCACCGCCGAAACCAGAAAAACCACCTCCACCAAAAGCACTACCAAAAATATCTCCAAATTGACTAAAGATATCATCCATATTCATGTGACCGCCACCGCCAAATCCGCCTGCTCCATCAAATGCAGCATGACCATATTGATCGTAACGTGCTTTTTTGTCAGCATCACTTAGAACTTCATAAGCTTCAGCAGCTAATTTGAAATTTTCCTCTGCTTCTTTATCACCAGGATTTTTATCTGGATGATATTGAATTGCTTTTTTTCTATACGCTTTTTTAATTTCTTCAGCAGAAGCTCCTTTGCTAATACCTAATATTTCGTAAAAATCTTTTTTCATATATTAATTTTTGAACTAGTTCTAAATTTATCCTAAATAGATTTAGAACATTAGAACCGCTATTTTTAAGCTCTTAATTGCCAATAACAACTTTAGGGAAACGTATAATTTTATCTCCTAACTTATATCCTTTTTCAATTACATCTACAATTTTCCCTTTCAAATCTTCAGAAGGTGCTGGAATTTGTGTAATTGCTTCTGCAAAATCTGCATCAAAAGCATCTCCTGTTTTCACTTCAACTTCTTCAAGTCCTTTTGATACTAATGTTGATTTTAATTTCTCTTGAATTAGTTGTATTCCTTTTACTAATGCTTCATCTTCAGACTTTGAGATTTGACTCCAAGCTCTATCAAAATCATCTAAAACAGGCAACATTGCTTGAAGAACTTCTTGATTTGCGGTTTTAAATAAATCAATACGCTCTTTTGATGTTCTTTTTTTATAATTTTCGAACTCTGCAAATAAACGCAAGAATTTATCTTTTTCTTTTGCTAATTCGTCTTGAAGCTGCTCTTCAACCGATATCTCTGGTTGTTGATTTTCTGAAACATTTTCCTCTTGAATATTTTCTTTTTCTTCGATGCTTTCAGTACTTTCTTGATTCATATTTTGATAATTATTTTAAACGTTTTTATATTTCATATAATTATTGCAAATGTACTGCCAAATCATTAAAAATGTCAAATTGTCATAAAAAAAATACACCATCGCTGTTAGTTTATTTTTTTATTTAATCTTAATTTTAATTACATTTGATTCCTAATTATAAAAAATATATAAATTCAAACTACAATGAAGAAAAACATTTTAAGCTTAGCGTTAATTACTATTATTAGTTTAACTGGTTGTAAAAAAGAAACTACAACAGAAGAAACTGTAACTCCTGAACCTACTGTTGAAACTGTAGACGCTATTACATTTAACATAGATAATGCATCATCAAGCGTTGCATGGATAGGATCTAAGCCAACTGGAAAGCACAACGGTACAATTACTGTTAAAGAGGGTAATTTTGATGTAATTGATGGAAAAGTTTCAGGAGGTACATTTGTAATGGATATGAATTCAATTACGGTTACTGACTTAGAAGGTGATGATAAATTAAATTTAGAAACTCACTTAAAAGGAACTGGTGACAAAGAAGCAGAAGATCATTTTTTTAATACTGCAAAATTCCCAACAAGTACTTTTAAAATAAATTCTATTACTGAAACTGATGGTGTTTCTACAGTTAATGGTACTTTAACAATGAAAGACATTTCGAAAGAAGTTAGTTTTCCTGCAAAAATTTCAATCACTGATTCTGAAGTTTCATTAGTATCTGAGCCTTTTAAAATTAACAGAACACTTTGGGGAGTTAACTATGCTTCAAAATCAATTTTCGATGATTTAAAAGATAAATTTGTTGATGATGAGATTGAATTAACTGTAACTGCAAAAGCTACTAAATAATAGAAATCAACTATTAATTATACACAAAAGCCTCATTTTTTATGAGGCTTTTATTATTTTAATATATTTTGTAATGCTTTATCTAAAGAAGCATATTTGAACTGAAACCCTTTATTTAATATTTTTCTTGCACTTACATTTTGACTAGCAAATAAAATTTGATGCATTTCTCCTAAAACAAGTTTCATAACAAACTTTGGAACATTTGGTAAAAAACAAGGCATTTTTATAGTGTTTGCAATAGTTTTTATTAGCTCTTTATTAGATACAGGATAAGGAGAAACAGCATTATAAACACCTTCTAATTTATTTTTCATAATAAAGTAAAAAATCTGTGTCAAATCATTAATATGTATCCATGATTGATACTGATTTCCATTTCCAAACGCTGATCCCAATCCTAATTTTATAGGTCTTAACATTTCTTTTAATGCTCCTCCATTTTGCGCTAATACGAGTCCGATTCTTACTTTTGATACTTTTATTCCTAATCGTTCAAAAACTGAAACTTCGTTTTCCCATTTAGCAACTACTTCTCCTAAAAAAGAATTGTCTACTTGTTCATTATCTTCTTGATACACATTCGTCAAGCTACTTGGATAAATTCCTATAGCAGAAGCTGAAATAATATGTTGTACTTGATTTTGATTTTTTGATAATGCTTGAAACAATAGTCTAGTTGAAAGCACTCTACTATTTATAATTTCTTCTTTATAAGAAAGAGTCCATCTTTTTGAAACACTTGCTCCTGCTAAGTGAATTATCACTTCTACATCATCAAATGCATTAGTATTTATTTGTCCCGATTTAGGGTTCCAATAATATCCTTTATAATTAGATTGAGTAATTAATTTACTTTTTGATGTTGACAAGTAATGAACTGTAACACCATTTTGAAGTAATAATTTTACTAATTCATTACCTATTAAACCCGTTGCTCCAGTTATTAAAACTTTCATTATTTATATGTTTTAAACAAAAATACAAAGTCTATAGCCTTAATTGAAGTTAATTAACTAATGTTAACATGTCAAACACTAAGAACTCATACATACGTTTTTTCTATCCTCTAACTTTTATTGCCCATTCAAATTGCATTTCTGATACTTGTTCTCCTTTTTCATTACTACCAATTGATGTTAGCCATATTGTTTGTCCTTCTTTTGTTTCAATTGCTTTTTGAATAGTTTCCTTAATTAAATTTCCTTGATTACATTTAAATGTAATTCTTCCTGTTGCTTTTTTTGTAAATGTACTTTTATTATTAGCAACTAACATTGATATACTTTTTCCGCTTTCTTTTACTTGATACATTACAAGTGCTCCTGTTGTAAATTCTGCTGCCATAGCCTGCACTGCAAAATACATTGATTTAAATGGGTTTTGATTAAACCATCTGTGTTTAACTGTTACTAAACATTCTTCTTTTACTATTTTTTGTACTCTAACACCACTCCAAAAAGCAGATGGTAATTTGAAAAACATAAATGTATTTAGCTTTGATGGTGTAAATTTCATAGTTTTTATTTTTAGTTTCTGTAAAAATACAAAAAATTGTCAAGGCTAGAAGTAAATGAGAATAGCTTATTTATTAACACAATTTTTTACGAAAGTATATGAGAAAATTACAACAAAATAAAATAAATTCTTTATATTCACAGAAGAAAATAAGAATGTCTTTGAAAAAACAAAGAAATATTTCAATGAACCAATTCTCTTTAACTGGGCAAATAAAAAGCCTAAAAAGAAATGAATTGGTCGATTTCGAATCTTCACTCGAAAGAGATTATATACACATCCTAGAATTTGACGAAAATGTTCGTTATTATTACGAGCAACCCTTAAAAATTGAATTTGACGACAGATATTATGTACCAGACTTTTATGTAGAATATTGGTCTGGAGAAAAAGAAGTTATTGAAGTTAAATACAACATCGATTTAATTGAAAACGCTTCTAAATATGTTGCAAAATTCAAAGCTGCAGATGAATTTTGCAATACAAATGGATTGACTTTTAGAATTCTAACTGAAAATGATATTAGAAATGAATATCTATACAATGTAAAATTTCTCAATGCAGTTCAAATAATGCGAAATGGAATTGAATCAGAATACTTCAATGAATTCGAACTACTTGAAAGAAATTTGAAAAAATTAAAAAGAACAACTATAAATAATTTATTAGACATCTGCACTTCATGCGAATTAAAGAGAGCTGAATTAATACAATATTTGTGGCTAATGGTTATTCATAAAAAAATCAAGGTCGATTTGAATAAAAAATTAAATATGGAGGTTGAAATATGGATATAGTACATTTTTTAAAAGGAGAAAAAGTTATTTATGAAAACAAAGAAGTCATAATAACTAGAATGAATACTCTTGATACTGTTAGTATTGAAGAAATCAGTACAGGTATCTCTCACTTGGTTCATGTAAGTAATTTAAAACCAATATTTAATAAAAAAGAAAAACTAGATGATATAAATGTTCTTTCAGAAAAAAAATGGGAACTTGCTCAACAACGTTTCGAATTAATAAAACCAATTATAGACAATCCTGGAAATGTCGATTTAGTTAGAGAAATTTCTAAACAAAGTAAAAAGAGTGTTGCTACCTTATATAGATGGGTAAAATTATACAAAGATTATGGGACCATTTCTTCAATTTTGGGTAAACCAAAAACTGGAGGAAAAGGTAAAAGCAGATTGGATCCAGAACAAGATGAAATTATTAAAAAATATATCAAAAGTACTTTCTTAAATAGTTCAAGGACATCAATTAAAAAAACAATACGCTTAATAATTTCGGAATGCTATGATAAAAATATTCAGCCTCCACATTCTAACACCATAAGAAATAGAATTAAAAACCTTTCTGAAGAAGAGGTTATGAAAAAAAGAGTCGGAATAAAAGAAGCTGGATATAAATTCAATCCATTAAAAGGGAACTTTCCCGGTGCCGATTATCCTTTAAGTGTAGTTCAAATAGATCATACTAGAGTTGATATTATTTTAGTAGACGAATATTACCGAAAAGCTTACAAAAGGCCTTGGATCACAGTCGCAATAGATGTATTTAGTAGAATGGTTGTAGGATTTTATCTTTCCTTTGATACTCCTGGAGCTTTAGGAACGGGATTATGCATTGCACATAGCATTTTACCCAAAGAAATTTGGTTAGAAAAAATTGGAGTAAAAGCTGAATGGCCATGTTGGGGATTTATGAATACAATTCATGTTGATAATGCTAAAGAGTTTAGAGGAAACATGTTAAAAATGGCTTGCACGAATTATAACATTAACCTTGAATTTAGACCAGTTGCAACGCCTCATTTTGGTGGACATATAGAACGATTATTAGGTACATTTTCAAAAGAGATTCATAATCTACCCGGAACAACATTTTCTTCACCAGAATTACGTAAAAATTATGATTCTGAAGGGAGAGCTTCATTAACTCTCTCTGAATTTGAAAAATGGTTAACCTTATATATAACTAAAATTTATAATGTAAAGGAACACTCTGCCCTAGGAATGTCTCCTTTAAATAAATATAAAGAAGGTATTATTGGAACTAGAGAAAACCCAGGAATAGGAATAATTCCAAGAGTCTTTAACGAAAGAAAATTACGTTTAGACTTTATGCCTTTTGAAGAAAGAACTGTACAAGAATATGGTGTACTAATAGATCATATTGCTTATTATCATGATGTTTTAAGAAGGTTTATTCATTCTAAAACGGATAACTCTAAAAGTAAATTTATTTTTAGAAGAGATCCTCGTGATATCAGTATAATCTATTTTTACGATCCTGAGCTAAAAGAGTATTTTGATATTCCTTACAGAGACACTTCCCTTCCTCCAATCTCGATTTGGGAATTTAATGATGTTATCAGGACATTAAAAAAGAATAAGACACCCATTAATGAAAGAAACATTTTCAGTACCTACAAAGAAATGGACGAAATTGAGAAAAAAGCAATTCGAGAGACAAGAAAAAGAAAGCAAGAACTTAAGGGTCTTCCTATAAACAAACCTTTTGACAACAATTTCTCCAATCCATTTGAAGAAAGCCTTGAGACAGACATTAAACCATTTGAAGACATCGATGATGAAGCATTTATCTGAAAAAACTAGAAAATTTGTTGAAATTGCAACAGATGAACAAAGAATTAAACACATAAAAGAGTTTAGATGGATTGGATATAGTGACGCTATTAAAATTCTAAAGAAAATGGATGATCTTTTAGATTATCCAAAGTCTAGCAGAATGCCAAACTTATTACTCGTGGGTGATTCTAACAATGGTAAAACTGTACTCTTAAATCAATTCCACAAACGCCATCAAGCGTATGTTGAAGAAGACGAAAATGGTTTTTCAAAAGTAAAAAATCCAGTATTATATATTCAAGCACCACCAGAACCAGACGAAAAAAGATTTTACAATATCATCTTTGAAAAACTATATGCGCCTTACAAAACTTCAGAAAAAATTGAACAGAGACAATTACGTTTGATTCATTTACTAAAAGAAATGGAAACCAAAGTACTAGTAATTGATGAAATTCATCATGTTCTAGCCGGTACACTTGCTAAACAAAGGTTGTTTCTAAATGTACTGAAGTATTTATCGAATGAACTGCAAATCCCTTTAATTTGTGCTGGCACAAGAGATGCTTTTAATGCCATACAAACTGACGCACAATTATCTAATAGATTTGAACCAAAAGTTCTTCCTCGCTGGACTAATGATAAAGAATTAAAAAGGTTACTGATTAGTTTTGAAAACATTTTACCATTAAAGAAAGAATCTAACCTGATTGAAAATTCCATTACTAATAAGATTTTAGCCATGAGCGATGGTTTAATTGGAGAAATTTCTAAAATTATCGAATTGAGTGCAATACTGGCTATTGAATCCAAAGTTGAAATGATAACGACTAACATTTTAAACTCAATAGATTACACTAGTCCTGATAAAAGAAAGAAATTTATTTTATAGTAATA
Organism: Flavobacterium sp. 316; assembly: GCF_000967805.1. Classification (NCBI taxonomy): domain Bacteria; kingdom Pseudomonadati; phylum Bacteroidota; class Flavobacteriia; order Flavobacteriales; family Flavobacteriaceae; genus Flavobacterium; species Flavobacterium sp. 316. Next base: position 37,714 of record NZ_JYGZ01000007.1, on the reverse strand, counting down.
CATTTCTATAAAAATATAACAATATATAAATATAATAAAGAATTCTTATATTCTTTATCTTTGCGAAGTCTTAAAAAATATTCTTTACTAAACAAGAAGAATTAATTTTAAAATAATAATGATAAATGATCTCAATCAAAAATAAAAAAATAGAAGGCATTATAGACGAAATTATTGATCAATACGCCTATGCTGATAATTCCAATAGACCATGGATTATAGGCTTTAGTGGTGGTAAAGATTCAACTGTTTTACTTACACTCGTATGGATTGCCTTACAAAGAATAAGACAAAACATCCCTTTTCCTTACCAATTAAAGAGACCAGTACATGTAGTTTGTAATGATACAATGGTGGAGAACCCTATTATCTCTAATTATGTAGATGATGTATTAGTTAAAATTGCACAAGAAGCTAGAAACCAAGACCTACCTATATTTATAAAAAAAACGACTCCTAAATTAGAAGAAACTTTTTGGATAAATGTAATTGGTAAAGGTTATCCTGTGCCCAATAACACATTTAGATGGTGTACTGATAAACTAAAAATACGTCCAACTTCTAATTTTTTATTAGAACAAATTGACGAAATGGGAGAAGCCATTGTTTTATTAGGTACTCGATATGATGAAAGTGCTACAAGAGAAAGATCAATACGAAAACATGAAGTTACAGGAAAACGACTTTCTAAACATCAAACATCCCCTAACACATACACATATGCTCCAATAAAAGAAATGCTATTGGAAGAAGTTTGGTATTTAATTAATACAGTTCCTTCTCCTTGGGGATTCGATAATTCAATATTGTTTCAAATTTATGCAGATGCTAGTGCTGATGATTATGAATGCCCAACTGTAGTTGTTAATAAAAATCACACTTCATGTGGGCAATCTCGATTTGGATGTTGGACATGCACTGTTGTTAAAAATGATAAATCAATGACAGCTCAAGTAAACAATGGGAAAAATTGGATGCAGCCATTATTAGATTTTAGAAACAGACTTATTGAAAACAGAAATAAACCTGAAAATAGAAAAGGTACAAGAAGAAATGGACAAATAGCTGTAAACGAAGAAGGTAATATTGGTAATTATGAAGAACACTACAGATATGAAATATTAAAAGATTTACTGGAAATACAAAAGCAAATTCAAATTGAGAGGCCACATATAACATTGATTAACAATCAAGAATTGATTGCCATTCAAGTAATTTGGAATAGAGATATGTATTTTGATAAAACTGTAGGGGAACTATATAAAAAGATTTATGATAAAGAGATTAATACTCAAAAGAATCAATCTCTCAATGATACTGAAAACCGTATCATAAAAGAAGTTTGTTCAGACACTCCAGAATATTTTAGTCTCATTAGTAACTTGATTGATCTACAACAAACCAAGACGCTTATGATTACTAAATATGGATTACATAATGATATTGAAAAAAGAATTGAAAAATTTGCAACAGAGAAAAAGTAATCCATGAAAATAAATAAAATTTCGTTTCAAAACTTTAGGATTTATAAAGGAGTAAATACAGTTTACTTTGATTCTGATTCATCTAAAAAAAACATTAGCATTATTGCTGGAAAAAATGGGTATGGGAAAACTACTTTCCTTACTGCGTTAATATGGGGATTTTATGGAAAGATGATGGGTGAAGTTGAAGACAAATATAGAAAAGACATTAAAAATGCAGGTGGTTATGATAGCTTTTTAAAAACTCTTATAAATAGAGATTTTCAATCTCAAATAGAAACTAATCAAAAAGAGGATTTCGATATCTCAGTAGAAATTGAATTGATTGATTTATCAATACAACCTTTCCCTTGTGAAACAGTATTAATTAAAAGGTCCTACAATTTTAAAAAACAAATAGAACAACTAACTGTTTTAATTGACGGTATTGAAAGTGAATTGAGTAATGTAGTTGGAAATGAAGTTTTCATTAACGACTTTATCTTACCAAGGGAAATAGCTAAATTCTTCTTCTTTGACGCAGAAAAAATAGTTTCATTAGCAGAAGCTAAATCTAAACAAGAGCTAAGAAATCTAAGCAAAGCTTACTCTGAAGTTTTAGGAATAAAAAAATATGAGGATCTGAAAAAGAACCTTGAGACATTACTCTCAAAATATAAAAGAGAAGGTGCTAGTATTGAACAAAAAAATAAGCTTTCAAAACTAATTCAAGAAGAGAAACAAATTAGCGAGTTAATTTCTTTAACAGTCGAGGAACAGCAAAACTTAGAAAAAGAGATTACAACTCAAAAATTAATTAGTGATAATTACCAAGAGAAGTTAATTAGAGAAGGAAATGGTATCACATTATCAGAATTACAAGAGTTAAAAGAAGAGAAAGAATACTACAAAACAGAATCTGTAGAGATAAAAAACAAATTAAAAAAATTACTTGATATCGCTCCTCTAGTTATTGCTGGAAAACAATTAGAAAATTTAAGAGCTCAGTTATTAAAAGAATCCGAAAGTCAATCATATGATCTAGGTAAATTTATTAATAGTCAAGAATTTGATTCTTTTTCAAAGCTCTTTATTTCCAATTTAAAAGCATTATCCATAAATGAAATTGAAGAGGATAAACTAACCAAAGTGATAAAAGAAACTTTTATTCAACAAAATAAAAAAGAGATATTAGTAAACAATCCCAACATACTTATAGATTTTGATGAAGAGCAATTACGTCATTTTGAAGCTATTTATAACAATATTAAAACTACGTTCTCTAGCCAATTTAACGAGATAATTAAACTCGAAAAAAACAATCGTTTATTATTATCACGTGTACAGCATAAAATAAAACAAGCCGAAGCAAGAACCAATAACCCTGTTGCACAAACAATAAGAAAAAACAAAGAGGATATTGATAAAAAAATCAATAAAATAATTCTTGAAAAAGAAAAATTAATTGAAAGAGTTGGTGGTTTAAAAACTCAACTTGCTAGTATTCATAAAGCCCTATCAACTATTGAAAAAGAGGTAGATCTTGATGAAACTGAAAGCAAAAAATATACTGTTATTGAAGAATTGCAGCAAAAAATTTCAAAAATTATTACTACTATCAAACAAGAAAAGAAATATTCTCTTCAAAAATCTTTTTTATTTGGTTTGAAAAAAATCATGCATAAAGAAAACTTCATTGAAGATGTTAAAATTTCTGTTTCTGATGACATTATGGATATAGAATTATTTGATAAGAATAATTTAACTATTGAAAAAGATTCACTCTCTAAAGGGGAACAACAATTATACGCTACAGCATTATTAAAAGCTTTAGTTGATGAATCTGGAATTAAGTTTCCTGTATTTATAGATAGTCCATTACAAAAATTCGACAAATACCACTCAAAAAGTATCATAACAGAATTCTATCCCAATATATCTGAACAAGTAGTATTATTTCCTCTATTAGAAAAAGAACTTTCAAAGGAAGAATATAACTATTTAAAACCAAATGTAAATAAGATTTACAGCATTGAAAATGATGGGCAAAACTCAACTTTTAAAGAACTTGAAGTTGAAAAACTGTTTGATAACTTAAAATCAAATTCTTATGTTTAATCAAATAAGTACAAGTAAAGACAATAAGGAAATTGTAACCTTATTAACTAGAAAACTTAATCTAGGTACTGAAAATATCATTGCAAGAATTGCATATTCTTATTCCTTATCTCAAAATAAAGTATTAGATTTAAACCAAATTAAAGATTCTCAGGGTAAAAGTTATTCTAAATCTGTATTATTTGGAGATTTTTTTGATATTTACATCGGTTTAATTTGTGTTAAATATAATTTATACAAAACAGACAAAGACCTACCTAGATACATAAAAATGCATATTGATGATGGTTTAGAGCTTTTAAATGAAGAAATTAACAACCAATCTAATTTGGATGGATTTGATTTTTTAAGCGAGAAGATTCAAAAAAATTTAGTTAATTTTTGACATATTAAATATGGATACAAATATTATAGAAGGTAATCCTACTAAAACTTTTTTTATAGAAATGATAACTCGAGACATTTCTATTAAAGATGCTATTCTAGATTTACTTGACAATTCTATAGATGGAGCAAATAGAATAAACCCTTCTGATTACTCAGGATTATTCATTGATATAACAATCAATAAAGATGAATTCATTGTAAAAGATAATTGTGGAGGATTTACACTAGAAACAGCTCAAAAATATGCTTTTCGATTCGGTAGACCCGACGATGCTCCAGCTAGTTTAGGTTCAGTTGGTCGATTTGGAATTGGAATGAAAAGAGCTTTATTTAAAATTGGACATGATTTTGAAGTTGAATCAAAAACTAAAGAAAATCATTTTCAAATTGATGTGGATGTAAACAAATGGAAATCAAAGAAAAAGAAAATAAAATTTCAAGATGATTCTGAAAAAGAAATTGAAGATTGGGATTTTAGATACGAAGAAATTAATAAAGATACATGTAACCTTGAAGAAGAAGGTACTTATATAAAAGTAGTAAATCTTCACACAGAAGTTTCTTCACTTTTTGATGATGAAGAATTTATAGGAGACTTAAAAGATGATATTGAACGATTATTAAATTTTAGTCTCGAAAAAAAAATTAAAATAACTTTAAATGGAATTAATCTTAACAAAAAAGATATAGTTATTTTTAATGAAAAATCTACTCCATATTATCATGAAGGCTCAAAAAACAATGTCAATTTTAAAGTTATTGCAGGCTTAGGAGAAGTAGGAACTCCATCTGTTTCAGGATGGTATATCTATTGTAATGACAGATTAGTATTAGAAGCAGATAAATCTGAAATTACTGGATGGGGAACATCTAATATATCAAAGTGGCATATAGATTTTGTTATGTTTAGAGGAATTGTCTTTTTAGATTCTGAAGAAACAATTAATTTACCTTTAACAACTACAAAAAAAGGTATTGATGCTACTTCTGATATTTATAAATCTGTTCTAGTTTTTATGAAAGAATCAATGAATAACATAATACCTTTTTTAAGAGAGGTAACAAAACTAGGAAATGAAGCAAACGAATTTAGAAAAATGCTTGGAGAGCAAGAAAATAAAGTTTCAGTTGTTGAAATAAAAAAATTTCCAGAGGTTTATGAATCCAGAAAATTCATTTCTCCAGTTATAGATTCAGATTTAATTGCACAAAAAAAAGATACAATAAGAATTGCTTTTGATGTAAAGAAAGAGATTGCTGACAAAGCAAAATTTCATTCTGATTCTAAATCATATAAAGAATTAGGTGAAATAATTTTTAATTATTATCTAAAAATGGAAGACCTTGCTGATGGATAGTCCAAAAAAAACAAATTACGAAACAAGGCCTGTTAAATTTACAGAAAGAAAAATGTTGCTTTCTTGTATATCTAAAATATGTAATTATTTTAAAGATGATTATCAATATATAGGACTAGGTGGATTATCATTTACTGATTTTAAAATTTTTCATAAAGAGTTACATATAGATGAAATGCATAGCATTGAAGGAGGAAGTTTTAGTATTGAAAAACTTAAATTTAATTCTCCTTATTCTTTTATAAAAATTCATAAAGAAATAACATCCGTAGCATTAACACAACTTGATTTAACTAAAAAAACATTTGTCTGGTTAGATTATGATGGTTGTTTAGATAATTATATGTTTGATGATTTATCTATCTTAATAAATAAATTACCTATTGGAAGTATATACTTAATGTCTTGTAATAGAGAATTAAAAAACAAGGATTCCGTGCAATATTCTGTTGATGAATTTTCTGAAAAATTTGGAAACTTAGTACCCATAGATATTAAGAATACAGATTTTAGCGGAACAGAAAATCATAAAACAATTCGAAGAATGTTTACTAACTTTATAAAGAAAATAATTAAAGATAGGAATCGAAATGATGAATCAATAGCGTTCACTCAATTGTTTAATATTTTGTATGAAGAAAATAGAGGTGCAAGAATGTATACTTTTGGTGGAATTATAACTTCATCTGATCAAAATATTGAAGATTTAAATCTTTCAAATTTTAATTTTATCTCTCAAAACGAAGATTCTTTTAAAATAGACATTCCTAACATAACATTTAAAGAATTTGATCTTATAAATCAGCACTTAGGAGATATTGATGATTTTGAAAAATTAAAAAAATTAAATATTGTCTCTGAAAATGATATTAAAAAATATCAATCATCTTATAAATATCTCCCCGTCTTCTTTGATGTTAGAATTTAATTAAAATGAAAAAAATATTAATCGTAAAAGGTGTAAGTAATACAGGTAAAACCACAATTATCAATGAAGTAATTGATTGGGTAATTGATAATTACACAAATACTAACACAATCACCTTAGAATGGAATGGAGTAGATAGATTTGGTTTGATTCAAGTTGGAAATTTTAGAATTGGATTTATTTCTGAAGGAGATACATACGACCATGTTAAAAAGAGATTAAATGAAATGCATAATTTGGATTGCGATGTTATAGTTTGTGCTTGTAGAACTCGATTATCTTCTTATTCAGCTGTATGGGAATTTATCAATTTATACAATGCAAGTAGACTAACCTATTTACATAGGTTTATAGATGTATCCTTACCTGCAAATATAACCCAAACGGCTCTAACAGTTGAAGAATTAGAAACTTGGTTAACTGGTTTAGAGAAAATATAATTTTATGCAAAGCTTTAGATATCTAAAGCTTTTTTTTGTAAATTAATGTCTATGATCTACATCTCAAAATTCAAAAAAGACATTTGGCCGCTTTATGTTCCTCCACTACCCGATGAACTTTTTTCGTCTTGGATCTATCGTTTGATAAGTAATCATAGAGTTAATTCAGATACTTTTGTTAAAAATTATTTACATCAAAAGCTTTTTGAAAGAAATAATGATATTGATGATTTTCCAAAAGAAGAAATTATTAAAACCATAAAAGAGCATACACCATGCAAAACAGAAGAATTGATTGAATTATTTTTATCCAGCTACAATTCTTCAATCATTGAAAATAATACTCCTGAAGAAATTTCTAAATCCATTCAATTCTTAAAAACTAAAAGTTTTAATAACAGAAGAAATAGCATAGTTTTTTGTCCTGGATGCTTATCTAAAAACACTCCCTATTTTAGAAAGAAATGGCGTCTTACCACATCTATTGTATGTGTAGAGTGTAATTCATATCTTTTGGATTATTGTCCTGGTTGCAATGCTCAAATATCTTATTGGAATAATAAGAAATCAGGAGAAATTACTTCACATATAAGTCATTCTATTGCTATTTGTAAATGTGGCTACGATTTATCTAACTTTTTTTCTCCTTTAAGTCCTACTCCAACAGAAATGGAATATCAAAAATATATTAATTCAACTATTGAAAACGGATTTAATTTACATACACAATACTCATTTACTTATCTGAATACATTGCTTTTTATAGCTTACATGCTTAAAAAGATGATTAAATCACCTCGGTTTAAAAAAAGATTTGATAAGATGTATCCTGAATTGGATATCACTATTGATGTGCCATTATATGATTGGAATGTGATACAAAAAAGACAATTACTGCCAATTGCCTATAATCTATTAGAGAACTTTCCAAAAAACATCAAAGAGATTTTTCCAAAAAAACATACCGTTAGAAAAGAATTTAAGCAGCTTCCTTATTGGTTTGAAAAAGAATTACTCTTCAGATAATTCCTTCTAAATCTTTAAGGATTTTTTTATGAATTTTATTTGCTAAATTTTTAGCCGTTTGATCAATACTATCATTTTCTCCTTCTCCCATGATTTGATGGGTATTATTTCTTAAAAAAACAATATCGTTTTCTTCTAAAAATTTAATTTTAGAGAAATTTTCAATACTCTTTAATGATTGCTTCCTAGAAAGAACCGACCAACTCCTTTTATACTTATCATTTATAATTTTAATAATCTCATTGATTACACTATATTCGATTATATCTTCTCTCCTATGATTTGCAAATAATGGAAAATAATTCCCAGATCCAGATTCAACTATATAATACTTTAAATCATTAAAAACCAACTCAAAAATTATCGTATTTGTCAGTAATTCATTTTCTCTTTTAGATAATCTATTTACTTGATATTTATACTCATTAATTAAATAAAGCTGAACTTTTTCAATAATTTCCGCCCATTCATTTTTTGTTAAATTATTAATTTTTCGATTTTTCTTGTCACCACTATAATCTGGAAAGTCAGGATGATCCTCAGGTCTTTTATCTATGAAAAAATACTCGTTTTCCTCTTCATTCTTTCGTATAACTAATGGATTTATTTTTGGAGAGAGATTAAAGGTATTCCTTAAAATTACTGGATTATTAACGATTTCATCATTGTTGTTTTGATCTAACGGCATTTCATCTTTAATATCGTCTCCATTCAAATTAGGGTCTTTTATTGGTCTAGAATTGTCATTATTATTTCCGTTTTCTGAATCTTTTACATTATTCTGATTAGCCAGAGAAGAATCAACATCAATAATATCTATTTCTCCCTTTGTCAAAAAGAAATCCTCTTCAGCAGTAATGTCTAAAATTTGATTTACTAAAACAATCTTTTTATCTGAATTAAAAGGAGTTATATATTGACCAACAACTTTAAAATTACACGTAAAGTCAAAAGGTATTTTAAACTTTATAAATCGTCTTTCAGGCAATTGATTATTTATCATTACTTTTTCAAAAAATGATCCTATTTTAGAAAACATTTTTTCTGCATAATCATCTTTTGTAAAATAGTATTTTGCAATAGCACTTATATCTTTTCTTGCAATGTTTTTACTCTTATAAAATAATTTCCCTTTTTTGGTCTCTTTATCAAATGATTTTTCTTTAATACAATCTTTTAATCTATTAGATATTAAAAAGTAAAGCAATAATGAAGAATAGCCGAAAAAGAATTTCAGAATGACATCTATAGGTATAACATATTTATACTTGTATTTATCTATTTGAAAATAATAAGCATTATCATAAATTGAGGTACCATTTTCATTAATACTTGGAAAAAGAGTATTGGAAAAAATAGTTTCTAAGTTTGATATTCTAAAATTATTATTATTTAAGCTTATACTTTCAAATTCATATAATCCATTTTTTGCTAGATTACCTTTATCATCATAAGCATTAGACATTTTAATAAACTTTCCTTTAGAATCGAACTGAGAGCACAAAGGAAATAGAATTGATTTAGAGAATGGTAACTCTAGTTTCTCTATCCTACTTTTATCAATACTGCTTAGATAATAATTATCTGTATTAAGTAGCACAAAATAAGCTTCTATAAAAAATTTAGATTTTTTCTTATTAAAATAGATTCTTCCATACCAAAACAAGGACCATATATTTTCTTCTCTATTCTCTTTAAAACCTTTAAAATCGAGCTTTCTCTTGTAATGCATTTTCATGTTTAATTGTCTGTCTTGGAGATATTTAATTAATTTTCAATCACTTGGGATAGTTAATACTCAATGAGATAACCTCTTAATCATATTGAACTTTTGATAATTTATCACGTATCTGATTTAATTTCATAATTCCATGTCCAATGGTTTCATGTCTCATGTAAACTTCATTTTCATCGTATTTAATTCCCATTGACATTCTCTCAAAATTCTGTAAATTTTCAAACTCTCTATTAAATTCTCCAATCTTAATATCAATAAAGCTTATAAAATTATCTACAAACTCTTTTTTATCTCTAAATTTTAATATTTCCTTCTCTCTTAGAAATAAAATTGCATAGTTCTCATTTTCTAATACGACATTCTTTATCTGTAAAAAATTATCAAAAACAATTGGACTGTCCTTTAATTGTGCTTTAAATTTTATGTTAAATAGAGAAGATAATTTCTCGTAAATTTCTTCGTGAGTTGGTTTTTCTTTCATTCCATTTGATATTTATTCACTAAAAAAAAATAGTCGTCTCCAATTACCTTATTAACATGATTAATTTACATTTAAACAGTGCTTCTCAAATATATTAATTTAAACGTTATGTATGTTAAATTCTCATTTACTTTTGTAAAATTCTCATAAACTATTGTAGATTCTCATCTTCTATTGTATTTGACAAAAATACTATGCACTCATACTATTTTTTAATATGTTAATTTTTTGTTAATTACTAGTACTATGCGTAACATAATACCTGTTTTTAGACTTATCTTTGTATAAGAAATTAATAGCTATAGTATAATTGCTTAAAAAAATCATCAATATAAATCAATCAAAAATAACTATGAGAACATCAAATGAAAAAAGTCTAGGTTCATTAATACACTTAAGTACATTGAGCCAATACATTATTCCTCTAGGAAATTACATCTTTCCTTTATTACTATGGACAACTAGAAAAGAAAAGTCTGATTTTATAGATCATAATGGAAAACAAGCCTTGAATTTTCAACTAAGTATTTTATTGTATTCTCTTATTGCAATAATTATTTCAATACCAACTTTTATATTTTGGTTAATTAATACAATAGAAAAGTTAGAAATGAACAATCAAGTAATAACTATGAGAGAAGTGATAACGACTCAAAATATTACAGGAATGGTACTATTAGGATTAATCGCCCTAATTTTAATTGCCTTTCTTAAGTTAAGTGAGTTCTTTTTAATTATATATGCTTCGGTTAAAAGCGCTAATGGAGAACAATATAATTATCCGTTAACAATAAAATTTATAAAATAGTTTCAATCATCAATCAATAAATCAATCATCTGAAATAATATTCAGATAAAATCAAAAAATGAACAGTTTAATTAAAAAATCAAAATGAATCATGAACATTGAAAACACAAAAGCTCAAATGAGAAAAGGTGTTTTAGAGTTCTGCATACTTTCTGTATTGAAAGAAAAAGATGCATATACTTCTGAAATTCTAGAGACTCTAAAAAATGCCAAATTATTAGTTGTTGAAGGTACAGTTTATCCTTTATTAACTAGATTAAAAAACGATGGTCTATTAAATTATCGTTGGGAAGAATCAACATCTGGTCCACCTAGAAAATACTATGGATTAACCGATGTAGGACAAGAATTTTTAAATGAATTAAATAGCACCTGGACAGAATTGTCTGACGCTGTAAATATAATAACACAACCTAGCCAAAACTAAAAGTCATGAACAAAACAATAAGTATAAATTTAGGAGGTTTCTTTTTCCATATAGACGAAGATGCTTATCAAAAATTAACACGCTATTTTGATGCTGTTAAACGTTCTCTTTCACCAGAAGGTAGAGATGAGATTATAAATGATATTGAAAGTAGAATTGCTGAACTTTTTCAAGAAAGACTTAAAAATGAAAGTCAAGTTATTAGCTTAAAAGAAATCGACGAAGTAATTACTATTATGGGGCAACCTGAAGATTATAAAATTGATGAAGAAACAACGTATTCAAGTTTTTCTCAATCAAATTCAAAATCTTCAAACTCAAAAAGTAGAAGATTATATAGAGATAAAGATAATGCTATTTTAGGAGGTGTTGCATCTGGTTTTGGTCACTATTTTAATATTGATCCATTATGGATTAGAATATTATTTATCATTTCTCCATTCATTAGTTTTGGAACTTCATTAGTAATTTACTTAATCCTTTGGATTTTAATACCAGAAGCTTTAACAACTTCTCAAAAATTAGAAATGAAAGGAGAACCTATTAATATTTCAAATATTGAAAAAAAAGTAAAAGAAGGAATTGATGATATTGCAAGTAAAATAAATAATTTAGATCATCAAAAAATATCAAATACTGCTAAAACAGGCGTGAGTCAAATTGGGAACACATTAAGCACTCTTTTTCTAAGTATTTTTAAAGTAATGGCAAAAATTATTGGTGTATTCATTGTTTTCTTTGCATCAATGACATTATTAAGTATAATCATAGGTGGTATTTTTATGATCTTTTCATCATCATTACCTGATACTTTTATATTTAATCATTTTCATACTCCATTTGATTTTGACATTCCTATGTGGATTCAAGGAATATTATTAATATTAAGCATAGGAATTCCAGTATTCTTTTTACTAATTCTTGGGTTAAAACTATTAGTAACAAATATGAAATCTATAGGAAACTATTTTAAATATTCGCTTTTAGCAATTTGGATTGTTTCTATCATTTGTGTATCATATTTAGGTGTCGTACAAGCTACTGCAATAGGTTTTGATGGGAAAACAGTAAAAAAAGAGCAAGTTTTTATGCAACCAACAGACACATTATTTGTTAGAATGCAATACAATAATTATTATGCTAAAAGCATTAATGAAAGAGAAAGAGGAAAATACACACATGATGAAAATAATAATGAAATCATTTATTCTACTAAAGTAAGAGTACATTTTCTTAAAACAGATGAGAACATTCCTTTTATTCAAATAGAAAAATCTGCAACAGGAAAATCTCATAACGATGCTAAGAACAGATCCGAAAAAATAAAGTATAATTTTGACATTCAATCAAATAGAATTAACTTAGACAATTATTTCACAACTAATTTTAAAAATAAATTTAGAGATCAAGAAGTTAATGTTTATATCTATTTACCAAAAGGAACTTATGTAAAACCAGATATGTACGTAAAAAACTATGACAGATCTGACAATGACTTTTTCGATCTTAAACATGATAGTAATTATGTTTATAAAGTTGAAGAATATGATGTAAAATGCCAAAATTGTCCAAATGATGATGACGATGATATTAACATCAATGACTCTATAAATGAAAATGTCTCTATAAGAATGAATGACAAAGAATTAAAAATCAAAGCCACTAACGATGAAGTAAACATTCAATTAAAATAAAAAATCAACTAAATAAAACAATCATGATAAAATTAATTATTCAAATTACAAAAGTTATCATCACGGTTATAACAGTATTATTACTTCAATCGTGTGTAAACGTAGAATGGAATAGTGAAACTATATCTGGAAATGGTAAGGTTGTAACTGTAAATAGAACTATAGCAGAAAAATTTAATTCTGTTTCTGTACAAACTGGTTTAAATGTCATTATTGAGCAAGCAAATACTGTAAACATTGAAGTACAAGCTGATGATAATTTACAAGATCATATTTTCACTACTGTAAAAGATGGTGTTTTAGAAGTATATTCAGATGTAAATATTAAAAATGCTGAAGCAAAAAACATTTATATCAAAACATCAAATTTAGAAGAAATTAGATCTAGTAGTGGAGCAAATGTAAAGAGTGATAATAAACTAGAATTTAAAAATTTAGAATTACATTCAAGCAGCGGAAGTACTATTTTAGTAGAAGTAGATTCAGATATATTATCTTGTGAAAGCAGCAGTGGAAGCTCTCTTGAAGTAAAAGGAAAAGCAAACATCCTTAATACAGAATCATCAAGTGGAAGCAACATTAATTTAGAAAATCTTATTGCTCAAAATGGAAAATCAAGTTCTTCTAGCGGAAGCTCAACAACTCTAAATGTTGTTAATCAATTAAAAGCAGATGCTTCAAGCGGAAGTAGTATTGAATTTATTTCCAAACCAAATTCATTAATTGTAGACAAAAGTTCAGGCGGAAGTGTAAGCCAAAAATAACCATTAAAAAACATCAGTATTCGCTGATGTTTTTTTTATATTTGCTCAGTCTATTAATCATTCTTAAATTAATTTTTGGAATGATTATTGAGTATTTTATAGAAATGAAATTATAGTTTATAAAAATGAAAAAAATCACATTGTTACTTTTAGTATTCTTAACTACTACCATTACTTTTTCTCAGAAAAAAGAAAAGATTAAAGGATCAAGAGTTATAACGCACACAATAAAAGAAGTAGAAAGCTTTGAAAATATTGAAGTAGAAGACAATGTAGAAATCTTTTTAGTAAAAGCTGATACTTCTTCTATAGAAATTGAAGCAGATGATAATTTACATGATGTTATAGACTTTTCAGTTGTTGCTAACACATTACGAATTACTACATTAAAAAATGTAAGTAGCTCAAAAAAATTCTCTATAAGAGTTAATTATGCTGCTGACTTAAAACAAATTACAGCAAAAAACGAAGCAAGAATTAACGCATTAAATGAATTACAATTAGAAAATGTAATTGTAAAAAATTATGATAATTCAGCTTCTTTTTTAAACGTAAACTCTACTACTTTTACCTTAATCTTGAATGATAAATCTGAAGCTGAAATCAACGTAAAAGCTGAAAACACTACTCTAGAATTAAGCAAAAATGCCGATTTAAAAGCTTTAATAGCTTCTCCAGAAGTAAAATTAGATATGTATGAAAAAGCAAAGGCAAAAATTGAAGGCGATGTTTCTAATTTAAAAATAAGACTTGATAATAATGCTTATTTAACTGCGAATAAATTTCCTGCAAAATCAATTGAATTAGCAATTGAAGGATATGCTAAATGTTTAATTAATGCTGTTAATGACATTTCAATTTCTGCTTCAGGAAAAACAACTATTGAACTATTAGGTGAGCCAAAAATTGACATGAAACAATTTACAAATAGTGCAACTCTTTATAAAAAAGAAAACTAATGCGTTCATACTTTCTCTTTATTCTTTTATTCCCAATTGTTCTTTTTAGTCAAGACACTAAAGTTTTTCCTGATGATTTTTTTGGAAAATACAAAGGAAAATTAAACATTCACAATCAAAATGGAAGTCAGGTAATTGATATGGAATTGCATTTATTACCTACAGATACTATTGCCAGATATAAATACACTATCATTTACAAATCTGACAAAGTAAATCAGGAAAGAAAATATACCCTTTTAGAAAAAGATAAAACAAAAGGACAATATATAATTGATGAGAATAATGGCATTTTACTAAATGCCTTTGTAACGGATAATACGTTGTACTCCATTTTTGAAGTTCAAGGTAGCTTATTAACGACTACTGAACATTTTGCCGATAATTATGTTGACTTTGAAATAATGTATTCTAATAAGAATAATATGGAAAAATCAGGAAAGAATACGGAAGAAATTCCTGAAGTTCTTTCCTATCCTGTTATAAATGTTCAAAAAGCTCGATTATATAAAGAATAATACAATAGTTCTGTTGGGTATTTAATTAAATTCATTTTCATTATTAGTTACGTTTCAATTTCTGTGTTTGTAAATTATTGAAATTAGAATAATATAATTTACAAACACAGAAATTTTAAACAATATAAAAATTAATCAAGTATTTCTATTTCATATACATTAGGCCACATTTTACCTGTTATATAAAATGTTTTTTCTTTTTCGTCATATGCTATACCGTTCATTTCCATTGAACCAGAAAATCTATTTTTTGCATCAAAATACAAACTATATAAATCTATAGATTTTATTACTCTTTCATCATTAACATCAATTTTTACTATCCTATTTTCAGTATAAATATTAGCATAAACACAACCATTAACATATTCTAATTCATTTAATCTATAAACAGGGTTTCCAAACTCTGTAACTTTAATGCTTTTAATAGGTTTTAATGTTTCTACATCCATAAATGTCAAAACATTAGTACCATCACTCATGATTAAAGTCTCATTATCAATATTAGTAAGTCCCCATCCTTCATCATTTTGAAATTTAAATGTATCTATTTTTTCAAATGTATCAGCATCATACACAAAGCCTGTTTTATTTAAATAAGTCAATTGAAAAATTTTGTTATTTGCTTTAGCTATACCTTCTCCAAAATAAATAGTTTTATCTAGCTCTGCTTTAACATCTATTTTTCCAGTTTCTAAATTCAAAATGCCAAAAACAGATTTTGTATTCGGTATACTTTCAGGAGAACCAGTACTTTCATATAATTTTCCTTCACTCAAAAACAATCCTTCTGTAAAAGAATTCATATCGTGTGGAAAAACATTTTTAATTTTAAATTGCGGTTGAGTTATTGATGATAACTGCTCTTCTTTCTTTGTTCCATTCTTACAAGAAATAAAAAAAACTAATTGAAATAATATAAGTAATCTAAGGTTCATAAATTATAAAAATTAAAAATGTTCGAATATAAAATATCCGAACATTTGTGTTTAACTATGGACAAATTATTCCCATAATTCTATTTTGATATTTAAAATGTTTTTTATTCCTTGAAGAAATAGAACAGTTCGTTTATGTTATATTGTTGCTCAATTAAATGATTATTAAAAATTTTAACTGGTGCATAATTAAATTCATTTTCTAAACACCATTGAAAATACATTTCCAATTGGTTATTTTCTTTAGTAAAAGCATCTGTTTTTTTCCATTTTGCTTTCCAATCATCAATATTTAATCTTTCAATATGCCAATCGTCTAATGCTTGTATAACATTTTCGCCATTGTTATATAAATTTAAAACGCTTCTTGCAATATCCAAATATGGGTTATCTACATTGTTTGTATTCAAATTGTAACAAATAGCTAGTTTTAATTTGTTTGGATATTTCATTAATAATTCTTTAGCGTCTTTATATGCTGTGTGACAATGTGGACAACTTGGACTTAAAAATAAAGAAATTACATTTGGAGCATTTTCATCACCAATAATCATTTTATCTAATGCATTAAAACTTTCAACATTATTGATTGTTTCCACTGTTTTTTGAAAAACATCTTCACTTCTTTTAAAACGTAATAATTTATTTAATTCTACTTCGTTTTTATTGAACTTCTCAATCCATTTTTTCAATAAAAACCATAATGGTACAATTAATAATAGTAGACCTACTGCATTTATTACTTGATGATAATCTAAAGAAAACATTCTATAATTAACTAAAAACAGAACAGCATTACTTAGCATTAAAACCGAAATTAAAAGACACAATAAACACCATTTTTTTAGACTAAATTTTTGCAAATAAATAGAATAAAAAAGTACTGGTAATGAAAGTACACTTGCTAAACCTATTAAATATTCCATTTCTAAACCAAATAATAAGCTTATAAATGAAAAACTAAAAAAGATTACAGGTAAATCTACAAATTCTATATATTTTGAGAAAGAGTATGATTTTGACTTTATAATAGAATCACATGAAAATTCTTCACTAATAGAACAAAATTTTGAATCTGTGTTGTTTTTATTATTGAAAAAAGTTTCTAAAATTTCTTTACTTATAAAAACTCCTATAGCTGCAATAAGTAAGAAAGTAGTATGTAAATGATTGTTTAGTTTAGTACTGATAGATAGTAGACACAAAAGAACTAATGCTATAGGTAGCATATAACTTGAACTCTTCCATTTACTCGAAATTTCTTCTTTTTCATTTTCTTCAACTAAAAGAACAATTCCTGACCAATATTTTTCTAAATCGGCTCTATTTAGGATTTTTACTTTTCCTTCCTCATCTTCAATTGTAAACTCATTTTCCCCTTTTGTTAAAAGGTATAAACTTGGATTATCTATCTTCAACTCTGCGATAAATGAATTTGTAAGTTCATCAAAGTGTTCAAAAGGAATACTTGCTGCTATATTTTCAATGTTTAAATAATTTAAACCATCAGTAATAGCAAGTAAACTTGGATAATTAGGATGTGATTGATAAAATTCTTCAAATTCTACTATTTTAGAGCTATAATTAGATTTTTGCAGGTATTTAATTACAAGTTTCAGCATACTTTGTTTGTTATTTGTATTTCCAAATGTAGAAAAACATCTTTATAAAAGAAATAAAACTTTGAGTTTTCCTTAAAAATTTTACAAATATTTTTTCAATTCTGTTATAATTTCCTGACTATCTGGACTTGGAGCATTATCATTTACTAATTTTCCGTTTTTATCGTAAAT
>NZ_JYGZ01000007.1:17980-19484 GCF_000967805.1 Flavobacterium sp. 316 | reverse complement strand
GTTTTGAGAAATTATTTATTATTTCTTCTAAGAAAGTATATAATAAGAACTTTTTTGTTTTTTCACCAAATGATGTAGACTTCATAACGGAATCAAAAGCTGCTTTACTATCTAAAATACTACCATCGCTTACAGCAATTTCTTTTATTCTATTATTCTTAATTATATAATCATAGATATAATGTCTATAAAATTTATATTTTACTAATGAGTCATTTATCTTATAATCTATAACTTCATTCTCAATTTCATTTTTCAAGTTTATATGCAATAAATTATAATAATTTCTCTGTTTATAATAATTATAATTTACCAATGAAAATTCATTATTCTTATAAATTGAATCAAGAAAAATTCTCTCTTTCGATAGTTCCTTTACAGCGTTTAAATAAATATTTTTCTTAAGTGCTTCAATATTGAAATCTTTTCTTGATAATATACTTAAATCATCAATATAAAATATAGGGTTGTTCTTGCTTTGAATAAAATAAGGGTATTTTGATTTAAATATAAATTTCCTTACCAAAAAGTCATAATCTAAATCATGTTTTCTAACTTCTTTATTTATTATTTTAAAATTAGGCGTTTTATCAATATAATTAATATTTACAGAATCTCCTTTTTTAACTAAAATAGAAATCTCATCAAAAGCATTATAAGAATGTACAATCTCAATATAATCCTCTTTATTAGGTATTTTTTTTATACTTTTCTCTTCATTAAGCTTTAAATTAAAAACTTCATTATCAGAAAAATATTGAACATCAAATTTAGAGTTTTCGATTGTTCCTCCTGACTTTAGTGGATACAAAAAATCTTTCGGCACATCTAAAAAAGAAACCACTATTGTATCTAATACAACTTTCTTGTTTTCTGAGAGAGTAACTGACTTCTTATTACAACATAAGAAGATTAAAAAAAGAAAAACAATATTTTTCATTTTATTACAATTTTATTAAAAAATGAATCAAAGACTTGGGCAATTGCCCAAGTCAATAATATTAAAGCCAAGAAGCTTTGTCGCATGAATCACAACACCATTTACCACCACCATAAGTATCTCTTAAATCTTTAACTTGATCTAGAGAAATGTCATGCATAATAAATCCAGAAGAGTGCATCCAAGCACAAGTACCGGCTCCTGCTACAGTTTTCATTTGATCTTTTGAAAGTAATTTAACTCCTGTTAAATTTAAAATTGATTTTTTCATATTTATTTGTATAAAAAATTAAAAATATCTAGACTTTTTAAGTCAGCTAGATTTCTGACTATTCTTGCAAGAATATTTTATATATATTGAGTATATACATTTGATTTCATAGATATCAATATAAAAAATACAAACATATTTGTGCAAATATAAAATAAACCAATCACAATAAATTACAGAAAAACTATACTTTTTGTTAAATTTTACAAATATTTTTTCAATTCTGTTATAATTTCCTGACTATCTGGACTTGGAGCATTATCATTTACTAATTTTCCGTTTTTATCGTAAAT
>NZ_JYGZ01000007.1:0-17557 GCF_000967805.1 Flavobacterium sp. 316 | reverse complement strand
TTGAAAATATTTCTCCGCATCTGGTTTTGAGAAATTATTTATTATTTCTTCTAAGAAAGTATATAATAAGAAATCTTTATTTTTTGATTTTATACTATTAATTTTAAGGACATTATCAAAATTAATTCGAGAATCTACAAATACCCCATTACCTGTTTTTATCTTAACAACAGGGAATTTATTATAAAAACTATATAAAAGACAATTAGAATATTTTTCTATTCCTAAATTTATAGTAGCATTAAAAATGCTATCGTGTTTTTCAATATTCTCAAATTGATTAAAGGTATTTATTTGATAAATTTCATCTTCTATAGCTTGTTTTTCCTTTAAAGAATTAAAATGGCTCAAAATTATAGCATTTCTTTCTTTATAATCTTGTTGAGCTTTTTCTTCTTCTTGCTTGTTTCTTTTTCTTTTGTTTTTTCTGAAAAAAGAAAAATTACTTTCAATTAATGGATATTCTAAATTCCTTCTAACATATTCATTTGTTCCTAAACTATCTGCATTTTTATTTAAATAAGTAATATAAGGAGTATCATTTGGATAATTAAAAACAACGGTATCACCTGGTTTTAAAATATAGGTAGCGGAAAAATTTAAATGAAACGGATGCTGTAAGTATATTTTATTTTTAGTAGTAATAACTATAGTATCTGGCTTATTAACATTTTCAACATTTAATTCATAGTCTACAAAATCGTTATTTTCTCTATAAAACATTTTTGCTAAACTATAGCTAACAGAACCACTGGAATCTTTAATAGAATCTTTTTCGTATGTTCTTCCTTTAAAAATAACAGTTATTTTATTTTGCTCTTCCGTTTTTTTAGCAATATTTTTTTTCTTTTCTTGAGAACAAGAAAAATGGAATAGGATAATTAAAAAAAGTAAAAATCTCATAATTTATTTTATTAAGGTTGACCTTAATTAGGCAACCTTTTTAATATTAATACCAAGAAGCTGAACCACAACTTGAACAACACCAATTTCCTCCATAAGCAGCAGCTACAGCCATAGCTGTGTCTTTATCAACATTTTTCCCAACTATTGATCCACCATAATTACATTCTGGACCATGATCTCCTAGAGCTGTACATTTTGGAATATAATAAGCACATGTTCCACCACCTGCTATCGTTTTTTGTTGATTTTTTCATATTTATTTGTATAAAAAATTAAAAATATCTAGACTTTTTAAGTCAGCTATATTTCCGACTATTCTTGTAAAAATATTTTATATATTATTGAGTATATACATTTGATTTCATAGATATCAATATAAAAATACAAACATATTTGTGCAAATATAAAATAAACCAATTACAATAAATTACAGAAAAATTGTATTTTTTGTTAAATTTTATTACAAATAAAAAACCATTCTGAAAGAAAATATATTCTTCCAGAATGGCTTAAATTATTATAAAAAAACGCTTTCTATTTAAGCTTTAGAAGCTAAATAACGTTCTGCATCTAATGCTGCCATACAACCTGTTCCTGCGGCTGTAATAGCTTGTCTGTACACATGATCTGCTGCGTCACCACCTACAAAAACTCCTGCTACATTTGTTTTAGATGTTCCAGGAATATTTTTAATGTAACCTGTTTCATCTAAATCTAAATAGTCTGCAAAAATATCAGTATTTGGCTTGTGTCCAATTGCTACGAAAAATCCTGTTGCAGGAATCTCTGTGATTTCTCCAGTAGTTCTGTTTTTAGCTTTTACACCTGTAACTACTTGTCCGTCTCCTAAAACTTCTTCTGTTTCAGTATGTAGTAATATTTCAATATTAGCTGTTTTTCTCACTCTTTCTTCCATGATTTTTGAAGCTCTAAAAACATCGCTTCTTACTAACATGGTTACTTTTTTACAGATGTTTGAAAGATAATGTGCTTCTTCACAAGCGCTGTCTCCTGCTCCAACAATAACAACTTCTTGGTTTCTATAAAAAAATCCGTCACAAACTGCACAAGCTGAAACACCACCTCCTAATTGTAAGTATTTTTGCTCTGATGGTAACCCTAAGTATTTAGCAGAAGCTCCCGTAGAAATAATTACGGTTTCTGCATGAATCTCAATAGTATCATTGATCCATACTTTATGAATTTCGCCTGAAAAATCAACTTTTGTAGCCCATCCGTCACGAATATCACTTCCAAAACGTTTTGCTTGTTCTTGTAGTTGCACCATCATTTCTGGTCCAGTAACACCGTCTGGATAACCTGGGAAATTTTCTACTTCATTTGTAGTAGTCAATTGACCACCTGGTTGCTGTCCTTGATATAAAACTGGAACCATATTTGCTCTGGCTGCATATATCGCTGCTGTATAACCAGCCGGACCAGAACCTATTATTAAACATTTAATTTTTTCTATTGAACTTGACATATTTTTAATTTTATTTTAGAAGATTCAAAAGTAACAATTTAGAAACAAACTGAAAGTAATATAGATTACAAAAAAACTATTTAACAATAATTATTATTTATTATTCAACCTTTTTAGTAGTTCTTCAAAATTTACTTTTTCTTGTTCTCCTGTTGTTAAATTTTTAATTCCGAATAAATCATTTTTTATTTCTTCTTCTCCTACTAATATTGCAAAAGGGATTCCTCTTTTATCTGCGTGCTGAAATTGTTTTCCTATTTTAGTAGCATCAGGATACATTTCAACTTTTATTCCTTCTTTACGTAATTTTGCAATAGCTTTCATGGCATATTTTGCTTCTTCAAACCCAAAATTTAAGAATAAAGCTGTTGAAGTTGCTGTAACTGTTTCTGGAAATAAACCTAATTCTTCGATAACCAAAGCTATACGGTCTAAACCAAATGAAATTCCAACTCCACTCATGTTTTTCAATCCAAAGATTCCTGTAAGATCATCATAACGACCACCACCACCAATTGAACCCATTGCAACTCCTTTTGGCGCTGAAACTTCAAAAATAGCACCTGTATAGTAATTTAAACCACGCGCTAAAGTAACATCTAAGTCTAATGTTGCAGTTTGTAAACCTATTTCATTTACATTATCACAAATAAATAATAACTCTTCTACTCCTTTCATTCCTTCTTCAGACGAAGCTAATAAATCTGCTAATTTTGTTATTTTTTCAGAAATAGTTCCTGTAAAATTAAACAACGGTTGTACTTTTTCAATAGCGCTTTCAGAAATTCCTTTTTCAATCATTTCTTTCTTTACTCCATCTTCTCCTATCTTGTCTAATTTATCTAAAGCAACTGTAAAATCGATTAATTTATCAGAAGCTCCAATTACCTCAGCAATTCCTGATAATATTTTACGGTTGTTTATTTTTATAGTCACTCCGTTTAGCCCTAATTGGCTAAAAACCGAATCATACAATTGTACCAATTCTACTTCTTGCCAAAGCGAATTTGAACCTACTACATCAGCATCACATTGATAAAACTCTCTGAAACGACCCTTTTGAGGATTATCAGCTCTCCAAACAGGTTGAATTTGGTATCTTTTGAATGGAAACTCAATTTCATTTTGGTGTTGAACTACATATCTCGCAAAAGGAACAGTTAAATCGTAACGAAGTGCTTTTTCCGAAATTTTCCCTGTGAATTTATTTAATTCTATACGTTGCTCAACAGAAATTGTTTCTGCTGAATTTATTTGTAATTCTTCTATAGATTCTGGAATTTCTACTTTACTTTTCTTGTTGTAGAAAAAATTCCCTGAATTTAAAATCTTAAAAATCAAACGATCTCCTTCTTCTCCATATTTTCCCATTAAGGTGTCTGAGTTTTCAAAAGAAGGTGTTTCTATAGGTTGGAAACCAAACTTTTCGAAATTGGTTTTTATAGTGCTAAATATATAATTGCGTTTTGCTACTTCAACTGGTGAAAAATCACGAGTTCCTTTTGGTATACTTGGTTTTTGAGCCATCTTTTTTAATATGTCAATTTGTAAAATGTGTCAATTTGAAAGTAAGATTAAAAAATCTATAATAATCAACATTATAATTGGAATGCAAATATCGAATATATTAATGATTAAGAAAAATTATACAACTAATTACTAACAACTTTTTACTAATTACTAAAAAAAATGTAACAAATTTTATGTTCTAAAGTCTAATAGTTGTTATGATAGGATTATTTAAAGAAAACACAAGAATAGCATTAGACTCTATAAAGGGTCAAATACTACGAACTTCGCTTACTGTTTTTATAATTGCCTTAGGAATATGGGCATTAGTTGGTATTTTAACTGTTGTTTCAGCATTACAAAATACTATTTTAAGTGATTTTGCTTCTATGGGAGCTAATACTTTTTCGATAAGTCGTTATGATTTTTCTGCGGAAATTAATCAGAATGATGTAGATCAGAAAGTAAATCCTATTATTAGTTATCCTGAAGCTAAAGGTTTTCAAGATAAATTTGATTTCCCTTTTACGAGTACTTCATTATCATTTACTGCTGCAACCGGAATTGAAGTAAAATATCAAGGAGAGAAAACGGATCCTGAAATTAATATTTTGGGTGTTGATGATAATTTTTGTCCAAACAAAGGATTATTAGTTGTAAAAGGACGAAATTTTAATTCTTTTGATATTTCAAACAACAATTATGTTTGTATTTTAGGTTCTGATTTTGAGAAAGGGCTTTTCAAAGATAGAAATCCATTAGACAAAATCATTTCAATTCGTGGCGCTAAGTTTAAAGTAATTGGTGTTTTAAAAGAAAAAGGATCAACTTTTGGAAATAGTCAGGATTTACGTGTTTTAATTCCTAATCAAATTGCACGTTCTATTTTTTCAATGCCTAATATTAATTATGATTTAGATATAAAAGTCAACAATGAAGCTTTGCTTGACGAAGCAGTTGATGATGCTACTTTAACAATGCGATTAATACGAAAGCTAAATCCTATTCAGAAAAACAATTTTGGAATAGAACGTAGTGATGATTTAATTCAGACTTTATTATCAAATACTGCTACGCTAAGTATTGCTGCTTGGATTATAGGTGTCATTACTGTTTTTGGTTCATCTATTGCATTAATGAACATTATGTTAGTTTCGGTAAGTGAAAGAACAAGAGAAATAGGCATTCGAAAATCTTTAGGTGCTAAACGAAGTACTATTGCTTGGCAGTTTTTCACAGAAACATTAGTTATTGGTCAACTTGGTGGTATTGTTGGTATTCTTTTAGGAATAGGAACTGGTTTAATTATCGCTTCCCTATTAGGGTTTAAATTTAGTACACCTTGGCTAGCCATTATTGCTGCGTTTATTACCACATTTGTTGTTACAATTATTTCGGGTTTGTATCCTGCAATAAAAGCATCAAAATTAGATCCTGTTGAAGCGCTACGTTATGAATAATTTTAAAGAAGATGATTTTCATTCAATTAGAAAAAATTTAGAATCTTCAAATATTTTAAATTCGAAAGAGATTGAAGATTTATTAAAATTATGCCGACCTAAAACAATTTTAAAAGGTAATTATTTCATTAAAGAAAATAGTGTTTCTAATGAAATAGGTTTTGTTCTATCTGGTTATTTCAGATCTTTTTATCATTCAAGTGAAGGTGATGAAATAACATATTGCATTACTTTTCCTAATCATTTTATTTCGGCTTATTCTTCTCATATTTCTAATGAGAAAACGCTTGAAAATATTGAAGCTATAACTGATGCAACTTTGTTTGTAATTCCAAAAGAGGATATTCTTGCTCTTGAAAAATCCAGTATTAATTGGTTGCGTTTTTTTAAAATGGTTGCAGAACAGCAATATATTGAACTTGAAAATAGAATTTTTCTTCTTCAAAAAGAAAAAGCTGAAATAAGATACAAGAATCTTATTGAGAAACATCCAGAATTTTTACAACACATTCCATTAAATTATTTAGCTTCTTATCTTGGTGTTACACAACGTCATTTAAGTAGAATTAGAAAAGAACTTTCTTATTAGACAAATGTCCTATAGAATTGATTTAATTCGTCATTTCTTTGTTAAAAATAAATTTAGAAATGAAAGAAATATTAATTATCAACGGACATCCAAATAAAGAAAGCTATAATTTTTCACTTGCTGAAGCTTATAAAAAAGGAGCTAAAACTACAAATGCTAATATTGAACAAATAAACATTTGTGATTTACAATTCAATCCTAATTTAGAATTTGGTTATCAAAAGAGGACTGAACTTGAACCTGATTTATTAAATGCTATTGAAAAAATAAAAAAAGCAAATCATATTGTTTGGGTTTTTCCTATGTGGTGGTATGGTTATCCTGCTCTAATGAAAGGATTCATTGACCGAACATTTCTTCCTGGAATAGCATATGAATATTTAGAAAACAAGGCTCTTCCAAAGAAATTATTTAAAGGTAAAACTGCTAGGATTATAATTACTACTGATACGCCAAGATGGTATGACTATTTATTTATGAAAAGTCCTGCTTTAAACCAATTAAAGAGAGGAACGCTTCAGTTTTGTGGAATTAATCCTGTAAAAACCACTTATATCTCTATCATTAAAAACTCTACTATTTCTTTTAGAGAGAAATGGCTTTCAAAAGTGTATTTATTAGGAACTAAATTACAATAAATTATTTCAAAGTTGCCATAATCATTCTATCATTTCCGTAGATATCTTTTTTCAAATCAATATTTTGGAAACCTAACGCTTGCAATAATTCAATAGTTTCTTTTCCAAGATATTGATTGATTTCAAAAAATAATTGTCCGTTTTCTGAAAGTTTTTCTTTTGCTAATTGAGCAATTTTTCTATAAAAAAGTAATGCATCAGTATCTTCTACAAACAAGGCTAAATGTGGTTCATAGTCTAATACATTTTTCTTTATTTCTTGTTTTTCAAAGTTTCTTACATAAGGTGGATTTGAAACAATAATATCTAATTTTAAATCGAGCTCCTTTATTTCATTTAAAGATTTTGTTTCTAAAATATCTTGCTCTATAAATAAAACATCTGTTTCATTTTGTTTTGCATTATTTCTTGCTATTTCTAAGGCTCCTTTTGAAATATCTATCGCAAACACTGTTGAATTTGGTCTGTTTTTTTTAATAGAAATAGGAATACAACCTGTTCCCGTTCCTATATCTAAAACACTTCTCTTCACTTCATATTCTTTATTTTCTTTTAAAATCCATTCTACCAATTCTTCTGTTTCTGGACGTGGAATTAATGTGTTTTCATTTACAAAAAAATCTAATCCATAAAACGCTGTTTTTCCTAAAATGTATTGTATTGGTTTTTCTTTTTTTAATTCAGAAAGGATAAAATTCCATTTTTCTACATCCTCATTAAGAATTTCATAATTAGGATTTAAAGCTAAATCAATTCGTTTTATTTCATGTAAATGTTCGGAAATTAAAAAGAAAAAACTTTCTATTTCCATTTCATCAAAAACGGATTCTAATTCTTTAAAAAAATGTTGTTTATATTGTTTTAATATCATTTTAAAGTCTTCTTCTATATTTTATAATTTCTTTGTCATCCAAATTTCGCAACTACTATGTCCTGTATTTCCCATTGGTTTAGAAATATTTTCAAATCCTAAGTTATGATATAATCTTTGAGCTGCTTTCATAAAAGGCAATGTTTCTAAATAACAAAGCGTAAAATGATTTTCCTTTGCAAAGTCTAAACATTCTGTTATAATTTTTTTTGCATAGCCAGTACCTCTAATTTCTGGCGAAAAATACATTTTTTGTAATTCACAGATATGTTCTTCTCCATTTTCCAAAGGAGCTATTCCACAACCTCCCAAAATTTTTCCTTCTTTTTCTACTACAAAATATACTGATCTTTTTGCTTGATAGACTTCAAATAATGTATCTAAAATAGGATCTGCATAAGCTGTTCCTACTTTTGGAGCCTCTAACTCTATAAAAACATCGCGGATAATTTTTGCAATTTGCTTATTATCTTTTAATTCAATTTTTCGTATTTCCATGCTGAT
The DNA here is from genome assembly GCF_000967805.1 of Flavobacterium sp. 316. NCBI lineage: Bacteria > Pseudomonadati > Bacteroidota > Flavobacteriia > Flavobacteriales > Flavobacteriaceae > Flavobacterium > Flavobacterium sp. 316. The sequence goes on along the minus strand of NZ_JYGZ01000007.1, from coordinate 9,594 downwards.
AAAAATGAAACGTAAAATTAAACAAATTGACACATTTGACTGTTAATTGAATACTAAATATAGTATTTTTGTATTCATGAGTACAAATGAATTTTATATGCAAAGATGCATACAATTAGCTAAAAATGGATTAGGAACAACATATTCAAATCCATTAGTTGGTAGTGTAATTGTATATAACAATAAAATTATTGGCGAAGGTTGGCACCAAAAAGCAGGTGAAGCCCATGCAGAAGTAAATGCAATAAATGCTGTAAAAGATAAAACATTATTGAGCAAGTCAACCATTTATGTGAGTTTAGAGCCTTGCAGTCATTTTGGAAAAACACCTCCTTGTTGTGATTTGATTATTTCACATAAAATTCCAAATGTAGTTATAGGAACAATTGATCCTTTTGCAAAAGTTGCAGGAAATGGTATTAAACGCTTAATAGAAGCAGGAAAAAAAGTAACTGTTGGTGTTCTTGAGAATGAGTGTAATGAATTAAACAAGCGTTTCTTTACGTTTCATCAAAAAAAACGTCCTTATATAATTCTAAAATGGGCAGAAAGTTCAGATGGTTTTATTGCTCCTCTAACGAAAGATAAGCAAAAGCCTGTTTGGATTACAAATTTATATTCTAGACAATTAGTTCATAAATGGAGAACGGAAGAACAAGCTATTTTAGTAGGAACTCAAACCGTTTTAGATGATAATCCAATGCTAAATGCTAGAGATTTTAAAGGAACTAATCCTATTCGAATTGTTATAGATAAAAGCAATAGAATTAATGATCAACACCATGTTAAAGACAATTTGACAAAGACTTTTATTTATACAGAAACGGGAAAATTAACAAATTACAATAACTTATTTTACGATTATATCAAATTTGATGATGATTTTTTATTAAATTTAACAAAAAATTTACACAAGAAAGATATTCAATCTATAATTATAGAAGGTGGAGCAAAAACACTTCAGCATTTTATAAATTTAAATTTATGGGATGAAGCACGTGTTTTTATAGGTAACGCAGAATTTAAAACAGGAATAAAAGCTCCTATTTTAAACAAACCGTTTAATAAAACCTATTCCATTATAGGTGATAAATTAAATTATTCAAGAAACTATGATTGACACAATAATTTTTGATTTTGGCAATGTTTTCATTGATATAGACTATAACGCAACTCAAACTGCTCTTAAATCGCTTGGGGTTAAAGAATGGAACTCAGAATTAGATGCCTTAAACAAGGAATATGAAATGGGCAAAATTGATGAGTTACAATTTATAGAAAGTATACAAAAGCATACTGATGGGGCTGATTTAATTTCTATTAGATCTGCTTGGAATGCATTACTATTAGATTTTCCATTGTATCGATTAGAATTTCTTCAAATGATATCTTCAAAATACAGGCTTTTTCTTCTTAGCAATACTGATTCTACTCACATTGATAAATTTGAACATAAAGTAGGTCAATCATTTGCAAGAGATTTTTATAGTTGCTTTGAAAAAGTGTACTTTTCATTTGAAATTGGCAAACGAAAACCAGATGAAAATACTTATAAATATGTTATAAATAGTCATAATTTAACACCGAAAAAGACTTTATTTGTTGACGATAGATTAGAAAACATCGAAGGTGCTAAAAAAAACGGTCTTCTTACTTGGCACTTAAACCCTGAAGTAGATGATGTTACAAATTTACTTGAGATTATAAAAACTTTTCATGATTAAAAAACTGACATTCAATAAGGCATAATTTAATAGAAAAGGCTAGATTACTCTAGCCCTTAATATAAATAGCCTATTAAACTATTCAACCTAAAATTAACATTTTACTCAAAAAACAAACAAAAACTTTTTTAAAAAATATTTATTTAGGGTTTTTAAAATTCATTTGTTTATTTGTTTGTTTAATTGTTTTTAGCACATTTAAACTTGAAACACTTATTTAAAAATATTCAACCCCAATTTTTACTTATTAAGCTATTAATATAGTACAAAACAAAGACAAAGAATTTTAAATTTTTATGTTATATCAATTAAATTACCATTAATAAATTACTAAATATAACTAGATTACAAATTTCAGGCTTTTAATCAATACAAAAACTATATTTGAGACTCTATTTTTAGTACATCAAATACATTAATTTTAATTTAATTACTCTCGAATTATATTCCGAAAAACATTCAATTTCATTCGTTTTTTATTATTATCTCTAGTGCTTATAAACTCTTAATCAGTTTACTTCGGATATTGTATCATCTCTAAAATTAAAATTTAGAAAAATTGACGTGCTTTTTTTTATACTTTTTCATGATTTTATATTTATATCTTTGCAGAAGATTCATAACTAGTTTTTTAGCCCCGAAAATTAGAGATCTATAACAAACAAATTACATCTAGAAAAAAGTTGCATTGCGACCAGAACTTCTTTAATGTAATTGATTACATTGATTATATGTAATATAAAATAAACAGCTAAAAAACTAACAAATTTATGAAATTAAGAAAATTTCAACTTCTTATTCTATTATTACAATTCTCTTTTTCTTTTAGTCAAATTTCGATAAGTGAATCATTTAACAACAGTATTAATGACACACTAAAACCCTTAAAAAGGGAAAATCTTAAAATAAAGGAAGTTTGTAAAATTTTAAATTTACAACCCTCTTTTTATTCTTCAAAGCATAAGGTTGATTTTGATAATTTGTTTTTTGATTTGAAAAAGTCAATAAATACTATTGTAAAAAAAAACGATAAAATTAATGCTTATTATACTCTAATGACTTATTCAATGAATAATTTTGAAGAATATGAGAATAATATATCATATCCAGATTCCATCATAAAATATATAGGAAATGACATAAAAGGGAATGAAGTAAATTTAATTACAACTTATACCATTTTATCTAATCATAATTTAAGTAATGATAATTTTGAGGTAGCATTAAACTATTGTAATGAAGCACTTAAATTATTTAATAAAACTCCAAAAAACAAACAACATTTTTTTGTAAATATCTACAACTCATTTGGAAATATTTACAAATATACATATCAATTTGACAAGAGTAATTATTATTTTCAAAAAGCAAATACTGTTGTAGACTCTAACTCTAATTACTATAAAGACTATTATAGATTTGCAAATAAAGATCTTATTGTTGAGAATAAAATTCTAAAATTTCTTCAAGAAAAGGATAACTTATTACTTGATCAAGCGTCAAAAATCCAAAAAGAAATTTTAATTAATAACCCAAAAGATGAATGGCTTTCAAAATGGCATTTACACAATTCTTATATTTATTATTTTAAAAATGATTTTGCAGAAGCTCAAAAAGAACTAGCGAAATCAAACTCAATTAAGCATAAGAAGCGTAATTGGAAAATAATGGACAGTTATTATTCAACTATTGAAGCTTTGATCGATTTTAAAATTGGAAACGAAGAAAAAGCAATTAGAATAATTGAAAGTAATACTATTGATGAATATTTTGAAAATCTTTTATATACAGAAGTTTACAATTATTATAAAAAAAATGGTAATTATCATAAAGCAAACGTGTATTTAGAAAAATTACTTGCCAGTAGAGCTTTTGAAAATCTTTATAAGAATAAAGGAGAAATTTTAATTGCTCAAAATAAACATAATGTTAGAGAAAAAGAAATTGAAATTGAAAACTTAAAAGAAATTGCTACAATAAGGAAGGTAAAACATAGACTTCAAATTGCTGTTCTAATTCTTGCAATTATTCTCATTTTTATATTTTTAATTCAAATAACAAGAAGACAGCAAATTAAGAAAACAGAGGAAAAAAAGAAATACCAACAAAAGATAAAGTTCATAAAAAAGTCTTTAAAAAATGCTGAAAATAAAATTTTAAATGAAAGAAAAAAAATTGGAATATCAATACATAATACTCTTTTAGGAAATATAATTACACTTCAATATCAGGTTAAACATTTTATAACTAATACTAAAAATGATAAAATATTAAAAGAGTTAATTTATATTGAAAAAGAATTAAGCCTTATTTACAAAGACGCTAGAAATTTTTCACATTCATTAGCATCAGTTTCCAAAAAGAATAATTCTGAAGATATTTTTTTCTACTTAGAAGATATCAAAAAGAAATTTAATAAAATGAACTTATTAAATATAAATATTGAGATTGAAGAAAGCACCAAGAATCAAATCTTAACATTGAAAAATAGACAAATCACGCAAAAGTTAATTCCGGTGATTAAAGAAACTATTTCAAACACAATTAAGCATACAAATTCTAAAAATTATACATTAAAATTTGAAATAATAAATGAGAATAAATTAATTATAAAAATTATTAATGATGGTGTTTTACTTACTAATTCTAAAAATAAAAAACCTGGAATTGGTCTTACATCACTAAGAAAGGAAATTGAAGAAATAAATGGCTTTTTTGAGACTAAACTGCTTCAATCTGGTTTTGAAATAAACATCAACTTTCCGATATCTTAATATCCAAAATTATATCCTTTTTCAATTGATTTTTAAAACTAGATCAACCATTCAATTTACTCCCGTTTTCACTATCAATCTATTGGTATAATTATGAATGGTATTAACACTGAGATTTAATTCTTCAAAACTATATTCTAATAGAACTTAAAATAAGTACACAATTCAATAGAATTATTAAATGTATAAATGGTTATATCTAAAATTTACTTCCTAAATGTAATAAAAGCAAATTAATCATAATTTTATAATCATCCAAAATCCATATTCTAATCATTTGATTAAAAATCAAACAGTTAACATTAAACCAAAACCCATATAAAATTACTATTTCTTAATGAATTTAAGCATTTTGATCTAGTTCTCCAAATCAATTTTCAAGACTCTTGAATCTTAATATTCTATATTTTATAAATTTTGATGTAATTTTGCTTACTATTTCATTTAAATTACTACTATAACATTCAAATAAAAATATTTTAAAACTACTTGTGATTTTTGAAATATCATTTAGTACTAAAAACCAATTATGATCGAATCTACAAAAGATACCTATAAAACATTAGAATCAGCATCAGAAGAAATATTATATAAAGAAAAAAATAGTAAGTTTTTTGGATATGCTTATCCTGTTAAAAATGAAGAAGAAGTCAAAGAAATCATAATTCAATTAAAAAAACAACATCATTCTGCTCGACATTGGTGTTATGCTTTTCAATTAGGAACAGAAACAGTCTACTACAGAGCTAATGATGATGGAGAACCAAACAACAGCGCAGGAGCTCCTATTTATGGTCAGATTCAATCTTTTGATGTTACAAATGTTTTAATTGTAGTAGTTCGATATTTTGGTGGTGTAAAACTTGGTGTTGGAGGTTTAATTTCAGCTTATAAAACAGCCGCACAAATGGCTTTAGAAACATCGAATATTGTTGAAAAAACAATTGATGTACATTACAAAATACTATTTGACTATAAAAACATGAATAAAGTGATGAGAGTTATTAAAGAACAAAACTTAAATATAATTTCTCAAAAGATGGAAATGAATTGCGAAATTGAAATTGCAACACGGAAACAAAATGCAGAAAAAATATTAGAAATATTTAATTCTTTATTTGAAATTACAATAAAAAAAATTGTCGAATAATTAAATCCGACAATCTTTTAAAATTTAGCTTAAAATAGCATTTAATTTCTCCGTTATATAATCTGGAGGCAAGCAAGGTTTACCTGTTTTCATGTCTACAAAAACTAACATTGAATAACCCGTTGTTAATAACTCCATTTTTTCATTATAAATTTCGTAATCAAATTCTATCTTAACTGTTGATTGATTTTTAAAGATTGTTTTAACAGTAAGAAGATCATCATAACGTGCTGGCTTTTTATAATTCATGTTTAGTGCAACAACAGGCAACATTACTCCATTTTCTTCCATCCATTTATAAGAAATCCCCATGTTTCTTAGCCATTCCACTCTTCCCATCTCAAAATATTGAGCATAATTACCATGATAAACTACTCCCATTTGATCTGTTTCTGCATATCTAACTCTAACTTCAAATTGATATTCTCTCATTATATTTTATATTTTAAATTACATTAATTTTACTAAGCCTTAACCTACCTACAATATTTTTTTTACAAAATCAATAGGGTTTTGATTTTTTTTTACCGAAAATTGTTCACATATTTGTTGTCACAATTACAAAGCTATTAACTCATATATTCTTTGTAAGATGACTACTATAAAATCTATAAAGAAAAACTATAAAAAAAGCAAATATATGGATAAAACTGCGCAATCGGTATGGAAAAATTGTCTGCTATTCATAAAGGATAACATTCAGGAGCAAGCCTACAAAACATGGTTTGAACCCATACAGTCGGTTGACTTAAATGACAATGCGCTTTCTATTCAGGTTCCTAGTAAATTCTTTTATGAATGGCTAGAAGAACACTATGTTAAACTTTTAAAAGTTGCACTTACTAAAGAACTTGGTCCAAGTGCAAAATTATTATATAAAATTAGAATGGAAAATACCTATGGTAATAAACTTCCATTCACTGAACAAATTCCTAGTAACAATAGACAACCTGTAAAAACACAAGAAGTAGATGTACCTATAGTTCAGAAAAACCCTGAATTGAAAAATCCTTTTATTATTCCTGGTATTAGAAACATTAATATTGATTCTCAATTAAATGCTAATTATAGCTTCGATAATTTCCTTGAGGGAGATTCTAATCGTTTAGCTAGAAGTGCTGGTTTAGCTGTTGCAAACAAACCTGGAGGAACATCATTTAACCCTTTATTAATTTTTGGAGGAGTTGGATTAGGAAAAACGCATTTAGCACATGCAATAGGTGTAGAGATTAAAGATAAATTTCCTGAAAAAACTGTTTTATATATTTCAGCAGAAATTTTTACACAACAATATATAGATTCTGTTAAAAAGAATACTAGAAATGATTTTATTCACTTCTATCAATTAATAGATGTTTTAATAATTGATGATGTACAATTCTTATCTGGAAAAACAGGAACACAAGATGTATTCTTTCACATATTCAATCATTTACATCAAAATGGTAAGCAAGTTATCTTAACATCAGATAAAGCACCTGTTGATATGCAAGATATTGAACAACGTTTATTATCACGCTTCAAATGGGGATTATCAGCAGAGTTGCATCAACCTGATTATGAAACTCGTATTTCTATCTTAAAAAATATCTTATTTAGAGATGGTGTTGAAATGCCTGAAGATATTATAGAATATGTCGCAAAAAATATAAAATCTAATGTTCGCGAATTAGAAGGTGCTATTATTTCATTAATTGCTCAATCTTCTTTCAATAAAAGAGAAGTTACTATTGAACTTGCAAAACAAGTTGTAGAAAAATTTGTTAAGAATGTCAAACGAGAAATCTCTATTGACTATATACAAAAAGTAGTTTCTGATTATTTCCAATTAGATATTGAAACATTACAATCTAAAACAAGAAAAAGACATGTTGTACAAGCACGTCAGTTAGCTATGTTTTTTGCTAAGAAATATACAAAGTCATCATTAGCAAATATTGGAAACCAAATTGGAGATAGAGATCATGCCACTGTTTTACATGCATGTAAGACGGTTGATAATTTAGTTACTACAGATAAACAATTTCGCAAATTTGTAGATGATATAAATAAAAAGTTGTCATTATAAAATGAGTACAAAAATCTTAATGGTTTGCTTAGGTAATATTTGTCGTTCACCTCTTGCTGAAGGCATATTACAAAGTAAGTTGCCAAAAGATCAATTCATCATAGATTCTGCCGGAACAGGTGGTTGGCATGCGGGTCAATTACCTGATAAACGTTCGATAGAAACTGCAAAAAAACACGGAATAGACATAACAAATCAAAGAGCTAGACAGTTTAAGTTAACTGATTTTGAAGATTTTGATTATATTTATGCAATGGATATATCTAACTACAAAAACATCTTATCTCTTGCTCCAAGTGAGATGGCAAAATCAAAAGTAAAACTTATCTTAAACGAACTTTTCCCTAATAAAAACATAGAAGTTCCTGATCCATATTATGGTGGACAAGATGGTTTTGAAGAAGTATTTAAAATGCTCGATGAAGCTTGTAATGTTATTGTGAAAAAATTATAGTATTCTCTTTCTATTTTACATTCATATTATCTAAAATTAAAACTAAAAGCTTTACCCATTTTTCTATTTACGGAAAACCGTAAAGAAAAACTATTGATTTTAAATAGATTAGCAATAAAAAATGCTAAAAAAATCTATATTACTCGAAAACAAAGCTTCTATTAACACTAAAAATATCCAACTTATAATAAAATCGGAAAGTAGAGAAAGTACTATTCCTATTGAAGATATTGGTTTTATAGTAATTGATAATCCTGAAATTTATATTAGCATTCCTGCATTAAATTTACTCATTGAGAACAATACTTCTGTAATCATCTGTAATACAAATCATTTACCAAATGGAATGTTTTTAAATCTAAATAGTCATCATGTACAACAAGAAATTTTCAAACAACAAATTAACGCTAGCATTCCATTAAAAAAGCAACTTTGGCAACAAACTATTATTGAGAAAATAAATAATCAAGGTATTCTACTGTCACACATCACAGAAAAATCAAATCATTTTTCTTACTTAGCATCAAAAGTATTAAGTGGAGACACTACAAATATGGAAGGTGTTGCAGCTAGTTTTTACTGGAAAACCTTTTTTGACGCAAAGAACAGTAAATCATCTAAATTTAAGAGAGAACGTTTTGGCGATTACCCTAACAATTTTCTTAACTATGGTTATGCTATCTTAAGAGCAGCAACTGCTAGAGCTTTATCAGGTAGTGGATTATTAAATACACTTGGCATACATCATAAAAGCAAATACAATGCTTTTGCATTGGCAGATGATATAATGGAACCTTTTAGACCTGTTGTAGATGAAAAAATATTTGAAATAACACAAGAATATGACGAACAAGAATTAAATACTAAAATCAAAGCCGAAATATTACAAATATTAACTAGAACCGTTTATTTCAAAGAAGAGAAAAGTCCGTTAATGGTAGCATTACAAAAAACAGCTAGTTCATTACAGCAATGTTACACTGGACATCGTAAAAAAATAAAATATCCAAAATTATGGAGCTAAACGGATATCGAATTATGTGGCTATTTGTATTCTTTGATTTACCAACAGAAACGAAAAGAGACCGAAAAAATGCATCAGGATTCAGAAATAATCTTTTGAAAGATGGCTTTTCTATGATGCAATATTCTGTTTACATGAGACATTGTGCTAGCAGTGAAAGTGCAGATGTACATGAAAAACGAATTTACAAACTCCTACCACCATTTGGAAAAGTTAGTGTTTTAAGAATAACCGATAAACAATTTGGAAATATTATTAATTATTGGGGAAAATCTGAAGTTCCAAAAGAACCACAACCTACTCAACTAGAACTCTTTTAAAACCAAAAAACGCTTCAATCTTACCTTATCACTATAAAAAAGAAGCGTTTTTTTAAACGATATTACCTGCTAATACATTG
>NZ_JYGZ01000006.1:144509-371241 GCF_000967805.1 Flavobacterium sp. 316 | reverse complement strand
GTACTGCAATCCTGTGGGAGAGTATGTCGCCGCCTTTCTTTTAAAAACCCTAATCAGTACGATTAGGGTTTTTTTGTTTTTAAAATTTATTGGATATTCGCTATTTTTTAATTGATTACTAATATCTTAAGTAGGTAGTAGTGCTTATCCTTATTTATTGAATTGATTTATTACTATTTTAAAACTATATTTGTTTTATGCAGTATTTTATAGAAGTCATTTTACCATTAGCTCTCCCAAAGTCTTTTACTTATGAGGTTTCGGAAGCCGAATTTAAGTATATTAATATTGGAATGCGGGTTGCTATTCCTTTTGGTAAGAGTAAAATTTTTACAGGATTAGTAATTGATAGGCATCATGTTTTGCCAGAATTATATAAGCCAAAGGAGATTCATCAAATTTTAGATGATATTCCAATTGTTAATACATTTCAGATTGAACATTGGAAATGGATAGCTAATTATTATATGTGTACTATCGGTGAAGTTTTTAAATCTGCATTACCTTCTAATTATATGCTTGAGAGTGAAACTATTGTATCGATTAAGATATCAGATAATTTTATTGATAAGTTAAGTTTAGCAGATGATGAGTATTTAATTGTTGAAGCTTTACATAGTCAATCTTCAATTACTTTAAATGAAATAAGTAAGATTTTAGGAAAGAAAACGATCTTTCCTGTTATAAATAAATTATTAGATAAAGGATTTTTAATTTTACAAGAAGAAATTTCAGAAACTTATAAGCCTAAGGTTGCTAAGTATGTTAAAATTAAGGATGAATTTTTAATTGAAGATAAATTAGTTGAATTATTAAACAGTTTATCTAAAGCAAAAAAGCAACATGAACTTATCTTAAAATATTTCCAATTAAATGCGTATGAAAAGAAGCCAATTTTAATAAAAAAACTTGTCGATTTTTCAGGAGTAAGTACTTCTATAGTTAAAAGTTTGATAGATAAAGAAGTTTTTGAAGAATATTGTTTAAATGAAGATAGAGTGATATTTGAAAAGGATAATTCTTCTTCTTTTGATTTGAGTGATTTTCAGTTGAAAGCTTTTGAGTTAATTAAATTAAATGAAAAAAAACATGATGTTACACTTTTACATGGTGTTACTGCTTCTGGAAAGACAGAAATTTATATTAAGTTAATTGAAGATTATATAAAAGCAGATAAACAAGTTTTGTTTCTTCTTCCAGAGATAGCATTAACAACTCAATTAGTTCAAAGGTTAACGGCATATTTTGGTAATCAGGTTTCTGTTTTTCATTCTAAGTATACAAATAATGAGCGTGTTGAAGTTTGGAATAATGTTTTAATTAATTCAGATAAAGCTAGAGTTGTTATTGGTGTTAGGAGTGCTCTTTTTCTACCTTTTTCTAATTTAGGTCTTATTGTTATAGATGAAGAACATGAACAGACATTTAAACAACAAGATCCTGCACCACGATATCATGCTAGAGATGCAGCCATTGTTTTGGCAAAACAGCATAATGCAAAAGTATTGTTAGGAAGTGCTACGCCTAGTTTAGAATCATATTATAATGTTAAAATTGGAAAGTATGGTTTAGTAGAACTTAAAGAAAGATTTGGTAATGTAGTATTGCCAGATATTGAGTTAGTAGATATTAAGGATAAATATTTTAGAAAAAAGATGAATGGTCATTTTTCTGATGTATTATTAAATAAAATTCAAGAGACTTTGTCATTAGGAGAACAAGTTATTTTATTTCAAAATCGAAGAGGCTTTTCTCCATTTGTTGAATGTATGACCTGTGGTCATGTTCCACATTGTCCTAGTTGTGATGTAAGCTTAACATATTATAAGTATAAAAATCAGTTAAGGTGTCATTATTGTAGTTATACAATATCAAATCCAACGCATTGCCATAGTTGTCAGTCAGTAGATTTATCGACTAAAGGATTTGGAACAGAGCAGATAGAATTAGAGTTAAAATCAATTTTTCCAGATAATACTATTGGACGAATGGATCAAGATACAACAAGAGGTAAATTTGGTTACGAAAAGATTATTGATTCATTTAAGAATAGAGAGTATGATATTTTAGTAGGAACGCAAATGTTAGCTAAAGGGTTGGATTTTGATAACGTAACATTAGTTGGAATTCTAAATGCAGATAATTTATTAAATCAACCAAATTTTAGAGCCTATGAAAGAGCTTTTCAAATGATGATTCAAGTAGCAGGAAGAGCAGGACGAAAAGAGAAAAAAGGAAATGTAATTATACAAACATATAACCCATATCATAATACAATTCAGCAAGTTTTGTCTAATGATTATGCCTCTATGTATAACGAGCAAATATATGATAGACAAAATTTTAAATATCCACCATTTTTTAGATTAATTAGATTAACGTTAAAACATAAAGATTTTGAAAGATTAAAAGAAGGATCTTTATGGATGTACAATGTGTTAGTTCAACATTTACAAATTCCTGTTTTAGGACCGGAAGAACCTGCTATTAGTAGAATAAGAAATCAGTATATAAGAACGATTATAATAAAAATTCCATCAAATGCTAATCTAGGAAAAACAAAGAATACGATACAAAGTACTTTGAAGAGCTTTGAATCGATTGCTCAATATAGGTCTATTAAGGTATCAATAAATGTAGATTATTATTAGATAGCTTCAATGGCTTTACTAATTACATCTTTTTTATTTCTACTAATAGGGATTTTTTGTCCATCAATTTCTGCAAATTTGCTATTGAATTTTTCAACTCTATCTAAATTTACAATGTATGACTTATGAATTCGAATAAACTTTCCTTGAGGTAATTCATTTTCAAATGACTTCATTGTGGATAATACTAGATGGCTTTCTTCATCAGTAACAACTTTAATATAATCACCATAGGCTTCAATCCATTTTATTTTATGAGTAAAAACTTTTAATTTTTTTAAGTTACTCTTAATAATAATAGTTTCACCTAATTCTTCATGAGAATCATTTCTTAATTGATGTAATTCAATAGCCTTTTTAACAGCTCTTAAAAAACGCTCTTTTGAAATTGGTTTTTGCAAAAAGTCTGTTGCTTCATAATCGAATGCTTTTACAGCATAATCAGCTTTTGAAGTTATAAAGATTATTTGGGGTTTAACTTTTAGTCCATCTAATAGGTCAAAACCGCTTATTAGAGGCATCTCTATGTCTAAAAATATTAAATCAACAATATTATTATTTAAAGAATTTTTTGCTTCTAACGCATTAGCAAAATCACCAACTAAATTAAGATTTGGGGATTCATTAACAAGCTTTGTTATCGTCATTCTTTGTATTGCACTATCATCAACAACTATACAATTCAACTTCATATACCTATAATTTAATGATAAAAGTATAGCAAAAAAATTAATACAGCAAATAAAAGCGTAATTATTGTGTAAAAAATGAACTATAAATTGTTATTTAAAATAAATTGACTATTTTTGCACTCAATTTTAAACAAATTAATATAATTTATTATGAATCACTATGAAACTGTTTTCATCTTGAATCCCGTTTTATCTGAACAACAGATAAAGGAAACAGTAAGTAAATTTGAAAGTTTTCTTACTTCTAAAGGGGCTGAGATGGTATCGAAAGAAGATTGGGGCTTGAAAAAATTAGCTTACGAAATTCAACACAAAAAAAGCGGATTTTATCATTTATTTGAATTCAAAGCTCCAGGAGATATAATCATTGGATTTGAAACTGAATTCCGTCGTGACGAGCGTATTATGCGTTTCTTAACTGTAGCTTTAGATAAGCATGCAATTTCTTGGGCTGAAAGAAGAAGAGTAAAATTAAAATCTAAATCAAACTAATTATGTCAACTTTAGAGCAATCTGCAAAAGGGAAAAAAGAGGGAGATATTAGATATCTTACTCCTTTGAATATAGAAACTAACAAGCAAAAAAAATACTGTCGTTTCAAAAAATCAGGTATTAAATATATCGATTATAAAGATGCTGACTTCTTATTAAAGTTTGTTAACGAACAAGGTAAAATTTTACCAAGAAGATTAACAGGTACTTCATTAAAGTATCAAAGAAAAGTGTCTGTAGCTGTTAAAAGAGCTCGTCACTTAGCTTTAATGCCATATGTGGCTGATTTATTAAAATAATTAAAAATAACAGTTGTTGGTTTTCAGTTAAAATGAAACCTAACTTCTAAAAATATAAGGACAACAACATGGAACTTATTTTAAAACAAGACGTACAGAATTTAGGATTTAAAGATGATATTGTAACTGTAAAAAATGGTTATGGTCGTAATTATTTAATTCCACAAGGATTTGCAGCTTTAGCAACTCCATCAGCAAAAAAAGTTTTAGCTGAAAATTTAAAACAAAAAGCACATAAAGAGCAAAAAATTGTTGACGATGCTAAGAAAGTTGCAGAGTCATTAAGAGCTTTAGATATTAAAATTTCTGCAAAAGCAGGTGGTGATAAATTATTTGGTTCTGTTACTAATGCTAATATTGCTGAAATATTAGAGAAAAACGGTCAATCAATTGATAAAAAATTCATTACAAGTGGTGTAGTTAAGCGTGTTGGTAAATATACAGCTAGCGTTAGACTTCATAGAGATGTAATTGTAGAATTACCTTATGAAATTATTGCAGAAAAAGCATAATTTTATAAAAAAAATTATAGTTAGCCCTTCATTATTGGAGGGCTTTTTTTTTATATTTACACCATGAAGTACGCTAGACTAACAAAAGAACAATTAGAAGAACTTCACCCAGAATTTATTACTTTTTTAGCAACACAATCTATTGATAAAAAGGAATGGGATGAATTAAAAAAAAATAACTCAGAAATAGTATCGCAAGAAATTGATATTTTTTCAGATATGATATGGGATAGAGCTGTTTCTAATGTTAATTTTATAGACCACTTTTCTAAAAATTATATTTTTCTATTTAAATGTGTAGAAAATATAGTTTATTCTTATGTAATTAATACAAAAGAAGAATCTGTTGATTTCCTTTCAACAGATGGAATAAATTGGTTAAGTGAAAATATTTTTTCAGACGTAATTGAAATTCAAAAAGGAAGAAAAGACATTTCTGATGATCGAAATGGAGCTCTTTTTTCAATAATTAAACAAGGTGGAATTATTAGTAAAGGTGAACTTTTTACAAAATTAGAACATTTATTAAATCAATAATATTTTTATGGATATTTTGCAATCTATTCAGGTTTTAAGAGAAGAATTAAATCAGCATAATTATAATTATTATGTTTTAGATAAACCTACAATTTCCGATTTTGAATTTGATACGAAATTAAAAGAATTACAAGATTTAGAAGCAAAATATCCTGAATTTTATGATGAAAACTCACCAACAGTTAGAGTAGGAGGAGCTATTACAAAGAATTTTGATACTATTCAGCATGAATATAGAATGTATTCTTTAGATAATTCTTATTCGAAAGAAGATTTACTAGATTGGCAAACACGATGTCAAAAAATATTAGGTGATGTTGATTTAGAATTTACTTGTGAGTTGAAATATGATGGGGCTTCAATAAGTATTCAATATGAAAATGGTAAATTAAAGCGAGCAGTTACTCGTGGAGATGGTTTTCAAGGAGATGATGTTACAAATAATGTTAAAACAATAAAATCGGTTCCTATAAAATTAAAAAATGATTTTCCAGAGAAATTTGAAATTAGAGGAGAAATAATTCTTCCTTTTTTAGGCTTTGAGAAAATGAATCAAGAGTTAATTGAAATAGGAGAAACACCTTATTCAAACCCTAGAAATACTGCTTCAGGAAGTTTAAAATTGCAAAATAGTGCAGAAGTTGCTAAAAGACCATTAGACTGTTTGTTGTATACTTTGGTAGGGAATAATTTACCTATTAAATCTCAATTTGAAGGATTACAAAAAGCAAGAGATTGGGGTTTTAAAGTACCAAATGAATCTAAATTGGTAAAAAGTATAAATGAAGTTTTTGAATTTATTAATTATTGGGATACACACCGTCATGAATTACCTTATGAAACTGATGGAGTTGTAATTAAAATAAATCAAGTTCAATATCAGGAAGAGTTAGGTTATACAGCTAAATCACCACGATGGGCTATTGCTTATAAGTTTAAAGCAGAACAGGTTACAACAATTTTAAATTCTATATCTTATCAAGTAGGAAGAACAGGAGCAATAACACCAGTTGCTAATCTTGAACCAGTACAATTAGCAGGAACCATTGTAAAAAGAGCTTCTTTGCATAATGCGGATCAAATTGCAAAATTAGATATTAGAATAGGAGATAGTGTTTTTGTTGAAAAAGGAGGAGAAATTATTCCTAAAATTATTGGAGTTAATTTAGAGGAAAGAAAATTAGAAAATCAACCTACAACTTATATAACACATTGTCCAGAATGTAATACGGAATTAATTAGAATTGAAGGAGAAGCAAATCATTATTGTCCTAATTTTTATGGATGTCCACCTCAAATTATAGGAAGAATTCAACATTATATCTCTAGAAAAGCTATGGATATTGATGGTTTAGGAGGTGAAACGGTTGCTCTTTTATATAATGCAGGTTTAATAAAAAATTATGCAGATTTATATGAGTTAACTAAAGACCAAGTTATTCCACTTGAACGTATGGCAGAGAAGTCTGCTGAGAATTTAATTAACGGAATCGAAAAATCTAAAAACATTCCTTTTGATAGTGTTTTATATGCTTTAGGAATTAGATATGTAGGAGAAACTGTGGCTAAAAAGCTAGCGAAACATTATAAAAATATTGATGCAATAGCTTCTGCAAGTTTAATGGATTTAATTCTAGTTGATGAAATTGGAGAAAAAATTGCAAAAAGTGTAGTCTTGTTTTTTGAAAATGAAACAAACATTGAAATTATAGAAAGGCTTAAAAGTAATGGGATACAATTTGAATTAGATGAAAAATTAAATACGAATGTATCGGATAAATTATCAGGGAAAGTATTTGTTGTTTCTGGAGTTTTTGAAATTTATTCTAGAGACGATCTAAAAAAAGCAATTGAAGATAATGGAGGAAAAGTAGGAAGTTCAATATCCTCAAAAACAGATTATGTAATTGCGGGCGATAATATGGGACCAGCTAAATTAGAAAAAGCAAATAAGCTAGGAATACCAATTATTAATGAGCAAGAGTTTAATGTATTGATTAATGATTAAACTTAACGCTTCTCTTTATTTATATATTTGTTCAGCAGTTTTATATGTTTTGTCAATTATAATGCAATGTGAAATGCTTACGTTGATTACAAAACCAATATTTATACCCGCTATTATTTTTTATTATTTTACACAAGAAGAAAATGAATTCAATTATTTGTTTGTAAAATCATTAGTGTTTTTTTTTATTGGAGAAATGTTCTTTTTAATAAATTTTAAGGATTGTTTTTTTGCAGGTTTATCATTTTTATTGTTTCCAAACTTTATAATAATTTATTTTATTTATGAAGATTTTAGGATTTTAATGAAAACTAGAAATTTAAAACAATTAGATGTAACATTAATTATGTTATCTTCTATTCTGTTTTATTTGCTATTCAATATCTTTAATTTATTAGAATTTGATTCAATATATGAATTTTTGTACTTCATGATTTTTGGAACTTCACTCCTTGTTATGACGGTTTTAACAGCAATTTTATTTATTTATTCTAGCTATAGGAAAAATACATATTTAGTTTTTGCAGTATTCTCATTATTAATGGCGCATTTGTTTCTTGTGCTAGATATGCAATTTTTAAATTTATTAACTTTTAAATATTTAAATGCTTTTTCTCAAACAATTGCATATTTATTTTATACTAAATATTTTTTAGAAAGAAGTATTTTAGAAAACAGGTTGAAAACCATTGATGGTTAAAACTTAAATGCTATATAGTTCCTAAATGTAGAAACTATATAGCATTTAAAAGAGTATAGAATATTTTTATGAAACTTATAGAATAATATTTCTAGTAGTATTATCGTATTTTTTATTGTTAGACAAATAGAAGTCAATTCTACCAAGGTTAATTCCAAAACATCCAACTTGATTCACTAGTACTGCTTTTCCATCAACATTAGTTTCTATGACAGGTTTGTCTAAAAAAGTGTGACTATGACCTCCAATAATTAAATCAATATCTTTTGTTTGTTTTGCAAGTAATATATCGCAAACTTTATCAGGTTCGTTTCTGTAATTAAAACCAAGATGAGAAAGACAAATAACTAAATCACACTTTTTATCTTCTTTTAATATCCTAGTCATATCTTTTGCAACTTCAATAGGATTATTGTAGACTGTTTCTTTATATAGTTTTTTATCAACTAATCCGTCAAGCTCAACGCCTAATCCAAATATTCCAATTTTAATTCCGTCTTTTATAATTATTTTATAAGGTTTTACAATTCCATCTAATATAGTATTTGTAAAATCATAATTTGCTGAAACAAAGTCAAAGCTAGCATGTGGTAATTGTGCATGAAAACCATCAATTCCATTGTCAAAATCATGATTCCCCATTGTAGCTAAATCATATTTCATCATACTCATTAGTTTAAACTCTAATTCACCACCATAATAATTAAAATAAGGAGTTCCTTGAAAAATATCTCCAGCATCTAAAAGAAGAACATTTTTTTCTTCTTTTCTAATTTGTTCTATTACACTTGCTCTTCTTGCTGCTCCACCCATATTTGGATTTCTTGGATGATCCGCAGGAAATGGATCTATATGGCTATGAACATCATTAGTGTGTAGAATTATTATTTTTTTCTCCTCAATAGTTGAAAAACTACTTAATGATAATCCTCCAACTGTTAATAAAGCCGAACTGGCTGCTGTTTTTTGTAAAAAATCTCTTCTTTGCATAGTTTATAGGCTTTATTTTATGATAATTCTTTCTGTTGTTATATTAGGTAATGTATCTATTTTCTTAAAATAGTCAATAAATAAATTTCTTAACTTGTAATCAATATCATATTTTAATGAACTATCTCTAAAAAATGTCATGCTATCTCCACCACTAGCTAAATAATCAGAAGTTGCTACATAATATATTTTATTATCATCAATAGAGTGATTGTTTATTTTTATATCCATTACAGTATTTTCATCCTTATTTGTATAGATTGTTATACCTGCTAAAGGATGCGGTTTTTTTTCTTTTATAATATAATCAGCTAAAGCTCTTACTTCTTTACCTTTTAAACCAATAATCATAATACTATTTTCAAAAGGCATTATTTCGTAGGCAGTTCTAGACGTAACATTCCCTTTAGGAATAATAGCTCTTATTCCTCCATGGTTTAGTAAACAAAAATCAATATCTTTATTTTCTCTTTTAAGAAATATAGGCTTACTAAATGCTAAAGTTGTTTCTGCAAATAAGTTGCCAATATTAGTCTGCCATTTGCCTTTACTTTTTTCTTGATTTACAGGATTGTAAGCCAAAACACTGTCTAAATCTTTAGTAATGTGTTCTCTATAAGGTTGTATGAATTTTTCTATTTCAGTATTACTAGTATAAGATTCATTGATGTTAATTCTTTTACCTTCAACTTCATATATATTAGATTTAGAAGTTTTACAAGAGACTATAAATAGGAATGTTAATAATATAACAAAATAACTATATTTTACTCTTTTCTTTTTTACATTTACCATCCTTTAAATAGGTTTAAATATTTATTTTTGTCGAACACGTAAAATTACTATGTTTTCTAGAATAATTAAGAGGTTTTTCCTAAAAAAAATAATTAAGAAAAGGTTATCTAAGTATAACCTAGATGTAACTAATGATAAAATTAAAACAATAGGTGTTATTGTAGATACAACTTATTTTTTTGATAAAGAAAAGCTTATATCGGAAATTAAATCACACAGCAATCATTTTGAAGATATAAGAATGATAGCATATCGGGATAAAATAAAAAATAAAAGCGAAAATGAATCACTTTTTTTCTCCATGAAAGATATTACTATCACAGGAGGAATTGGTGCAAAGCATATTCAGGATTTTGTAGATTATCCTTTCGATTTGTTAATTAATTATTTTGATGAAGAAAAATTACCATTATTATTAATTGCAAAAAAATCAAAAGCAAAATTTAAAATGGGATTTTCAACAGTAGACAAAAGAATCCATCATTTTATGTTAGCCTTGGAAATGAAAAACTATAAAGAGTTTGTCTCTGAATTATTCAAATATTTAAAAATACTTAATAAAATATAACATGAAAAAGTTTGAAGGTACTGGTGTAGCACTAGTTACTCCATTTAAAGAAGATTTTTCAATAGATGTTGAAGCATTAAAAAGAATCGTAGATTTTGTAACCAAAGGCGGAGTAGAATATCTTGTTGTTTTAGGAACAACGGCAGAATCAGCAACTTTGTCTCAAGATGAAAAAGAATTAGTCATAAAGACTATTGTAGAAGCTAATGCAGGTAGATTACCATTAGTTTTAGGAGTAGGAGGAAATAATACACTGAAAGTAGTAGAAGAATTAAAATCAAGAGATTTGTCAAAATTTGATGCTATTTTATCTGTTTCACCATATTATAATAAACCAACGCAAGAAGGAATTTATCAGCATTTTAAAGCAGTTGCAGAAGCTTCATCAATTCCTGTTATTTTATACAATGTACCTGGAAGAACAGCAAGTAATGTATTGCCATCAACAATTATTCGTTTAGCAAATGATTTTAAAAATGTTATAGGTGTTAAAGAAGCAGCAGGAGACATTGTGCAAGCTATGCGATTGATTCAAAATAAACCAGAGAATTTTTTAATTATTTCTGGAGATGACATGATTACTCTTCCAATGGTTTTAGCAGGAGGTTCTGGAGTAATTTCAGTAATTGGTCAAGGTTTTCCAAAAGAATTTTCTGAAATGGTACGTCTTGGATTGCAAGAAAAAGGAAAAGAAGCTTATAAGTTGCATTATCTTTTAGCAGATTCAATCGATATGATTTTTGAACAAGGTAATCCAGCGGGAATTAAAGAAGTTTTTAAAACACTTGGTTTGTCAGAAAATACGGTTCGTTTACCATTAGTTAATGTAGATGAAAATTTAGCTAATAAACTAAAAAATTTTACGAAAAAAATAAGCTAAAAAAAGATTTCCATAGTATTTAAATTATGTCTAAATTTGCAGTTGCTTTTTTAGGTGTTAATTCATGTGTATTAAAAAAGTAAAAAAATAAAATCAATGAATAAATTTATCTGTTTCATCCTTATTATTATTTCACTTTCATCTTGTAGTGAATATCAAAAAGCTTTAAAAAGCGAAGATTTAGCACTCAAGAGTAAAACGGCAAATGATTTATATGAAAAAGGGAAATACACAAAAGCACTGCGTTTATATGAGCAGATAATACCAGCTTATAGAGGAAAGCCACAAGCAGAGCGTTTGTTTTATATGTTTTCAAAATCATATTATAATACTAAACAATATTATTTAGCAGGATATCAGTTTGAAAGTTTTGCATCAAGTTATCCTAAAAGTGAGAAAAGAGAAGAAGCTGCTTTTTTAGGAGCTGAATGTTTCTATAGATTATCACCTAGGTATAGTTTAGATCAAATTGATACAGAAAAAGCACTTTCTAAATTGCAAAAATTTATTGATACTTATCCTGATTCAGAATATTTACCAAAAGCAAATGAGTACGTTAAGGAATTAAGAGAAAAATTAGAAAAGAAAGCTTTTGAAATAGCGAAACAATATTATACTATTTCAGATCACCGATTAGAATATAATGCAGCATTGAAAGCTTTAGATAATTTTATTTCAGATTATCCAGGAACCCCTTTTAAAGAAGAAGCATTATTTTTAAAATTTAGCACGGCTTATAAATTAGCAATTAATAGTGTTGAATATAAAAAAGAAGATCGATTAAATCTTGCTAAAACAATGTACAATAGTTTTATTAAGTTTAATTCAGAATCACAATTTAAGCCAAAGGCTGACACAATGTTAGCAACAATTGACAAAGAATTACAACAATTTTCTAAATAAATTAAATCATGGATTTAAAAAAGACTACAGCTCCAGTTAACACAATCACTTATAATAAAAGTAAGATTGAAGAGCCAACAGGGAACGTTTATGAAGCTATAACAATTATGGCTAAGAGAGCAGGTCAAATTAATACCGAAATTAAAAAGGAATTAATTGAAAAATTAGAAGAATTTGCAACTTACAATGATAGTTTAGAAGAAATCTTTGAAAACAAAGAACAAATTGAAGTTTCAAAATTTTATGAAAAATTACCTAAACCTCACGCTTTAGCTGTTCAAGAATGGTTAGAAGGTAAAATTTATCATAGAGAAGCAAAATAATACATGAGTATGACTGTATTAAGTGGTAAAAAAATCTTGCTAGGAGTTTCAGGAGGAATTGCCGCTTATAAAACAGCACATCTTGTTAGACTTTTTATAAAAGCAGGTGCTCAAGTACAAGTTGTTATGACACCTGCTTCTAAAGATTTTGTTACACCTTTAACTTTATCTACACTTTCTAAAAATCCCGTTCATTCTAGTTTTTACAACGAAGATGATGAAAATGCAATATGGAATAATCATGTTGAGCTAGCTCTATGGGCAGATTATATGCTTATTGCACCAGCAACTGCAAATACAATGTCTAAAATGGCAAATGGCAATTGCGATAATCTTTTAATTGCTACGTATTTGTCTTCTAAATGTCCAGTATACTTTGCACCAGCAATGGATTTGGATATGTACAAACATCCTTCTACATTGGAAAGTTTTAATAAATTACAAAAGTTTGGTAATACTATTATTCCAGCAGAAAGCGGAGAACTAGCAAGTGGACTTTCTGGAGAAGGAAGAATGGCAGAACCAGAAAATATAATATCTTTTATAGAAAAGGATATTACTTCAAAACTACCTTTAAAAGGGAAGAGAATTTTAATTACCGCAGGACCTACTTATGAAGCCATTGATCCAGTACGTTTTATTGGAAATCATTCTTCAGGAAAAATGGGATTTGATATAGCAAGAATTGCAGCTCATAATGGAGCTGAAGTAATTTTAGTAGCTGGTCCAACTCATTTGAAAGTAGAGCATCCTTTTATACATTTAAGAAGAGTGCAATCAGCACAAGAAATGTATGACGTTTGTCATGAATATTTTGAAGAAGTAAATGTAACAATAGCAGCAGCAGCAGTTGCGGATTATAGACCAAAAAATGTTGCACTTCAGAAAATAAAAAAGAATGATCCTACGTTTATAATAGAGTTAGAGAAAACAAAAGACATCTTAGCTTCTTTAGGAGAAAAGAAAAAAAATCAGTTTTTAATTGGTTTTGCATTAGAAACAGAAAATGAAATTGAACATGCAAAGCTGAAAATTCAGAAAAAAAACTTAGATTTGATAGTTTTAAATTCTTTAAATGATAAAGGAGCTGGTTTTGGTCATGATACTAATAAAGTTACCTTTATAGATAAACAGTTTATTGTTGAACCAATGAACTTAAAAAGTAAAGAATCTGTAGCTCAG
Source organism: Flavobacterium sp. 316 (assembly GCF_000967805.1). Taxonomy (NCBI): domain Bacteria; kingdom Pseudomonadati; phylum Bacteroidota; class Flavobacteriia; order Flavobacteriales; family Flavobacteriaceae; genus Flavobacterium; species Flavobacterium sp. 316. The sequence goes on along the minus strand of NZ_JYGZ01000006.1, from coordinate 357,709 downwards.
GATATTATAAATAAAATTATTCAACATTATGATGCGTAACTGGTTAACTATATTTATTGTTGTTATTTCATTCCAAATGAATTTTGCACAAGAACTGAATGCTTCAGTATCAGTAAATGCTGAGCGAATGACCGATGTTAACCCTCAAATATTTAAAAATTTAGAGAAACAAGTTTCAGAGTTTTTAAATACAACAAAATGGACAAATCGTGAATACGAGCAAAATGAAAAAATTGAATGTAATTTTTTTATAAATGTTTCAGAATTCAATTCAAATAATATTTCAGCTACATTACAAATTCAATCTTCAAGGCCAATTTTTAATTCAACATATAGTTCACCAATATTAAATTTGAATGATAAAGATTTTAGTTTCAGATTTATAGAATTTGAACAATTAATATTTGACCAGAATTCATTTAATTCAAACCTTACATCTGTTTTAGCGTTTTATGTTAATATAATACTAGGTTTAGATATGGATTCTTACAGTGAATTAGGAGGAACAAAATATTTAGGAGTTGCATCAAATATTATGAATGTTGCACAATCTAGTGGTTATAAAGGATGGTCACAATCTGAAGGCAATAATAATAATCGTTATTTTTTAATTTCAGATATGCTTTCAAACACATATTCACCTTATAGAACATCGTTGTATGAATACCATTTCAAAGGATTGGATCTTATGGCAGATGATTTGAAAAAAGGGAAAGAAGGTATTGCAAATTCAATTGAAACATTAGCTAAAATTCAAAAATCAAGACCAAATGCATTATTGACACGTACCTTTTTTGATGCAAAAACAGACGAAATTGTACAAATATTTACTGGTGGACCAATGACAAATAATGCAGCGTTACTAGAAACGCTTAATAGAATTTCTCCATTAAATTCTATTAAATGGAATAAAATTAGATAAAATCTTAAAATACACACAATACTATGCTCTTATCACTTTCGATAAAAAACTATGCATTGATAGAATCTTTAGAAATTGAATTTTCGAACCAATTTTCTATTATAACTGGTGAAACTGGAGCAGGAAAATCCATACTTTTAGGAGCATTAGGATTAGTTCTAGGAAATAGAGCCGACTTATCTGTATTGAAAGATAAAGAACAAAAATGTGTTATTGAAGCTGTTTTTTCTCTTTCAAATTATAATTTAGAACCTTTTTTTGTAGAAAAAGAATTAGATTATGAAGCGCAAACTATTATTAGAAGAGAGATTTTACCTTCTGGAAAATCGAGAGCATTTATAAACGATAGTCCAGTTAATTTAAATGAATTACAAGCTCTATCTGTTTTTTTAATTGATATTCATTCTCAACATGAAACACGTGAATTGTTAAATGAAGAATATCAATTCCAAATAGTTGATGCTGTAGCAAAAAATGAAAAGCGAATAATAAGTTATAGAAAAGGATTAAGCTTGTTAAACAAAACAAATAAAGAATTAACCAAACTTATAGCTGAAAAGGAGTCGCTTTCTAAAGAACAAGAATATAATAGCTTCCTTTTAGAAGAATTATTAGCAGCAAATCTAAAAGTAGAAGAACAAGCAGAATTAGAAGAAGAATTAGAGAAGTTAAGTAATGTTGAATTTATAAAAGAAAATATAGACAAAGCACTTAGCTTGGCTAATGAAGAGCAATTAGGAACAATTATTACCCTTAATGAAATTAAACAATCATTTCAGAAAATTGCAACATTTTCAAAAGAGTATAATGATTTTCATGAAAGAGTTACAAGTGTTTCTATAGAACTACAAGATATTATTGATGAATGTTACTCAAATTCAGAAAAAATAATTAATGATCCTGAACGTTTGGAACTTGTAAATACAAAATTACAAACGATTTATAGCTTACAAAAGAAACATCAAGTTACTACTGTTGAAGAGCTATTAAAGATTCAAAATGATTTAGATTCAAAAGTCCTTAGAGCAGATGATTTAGACACAGAAATAGAGAATAAGAAGGGTGAGTTAGAAGAAATTAAAGAAAAAGTAAATCTAGTAGCTGAACTTATTACAAAGGCAAGAAATGAAGCGGCTCCAATTTTAGCTAAAAAAATAGAAACCATTTTAGCATTATTAGGAATGCCTGATGCAAAAGTCTTTTTTGAAATAAAAGAAACAGAAAGCTTTACAAAATTCGGAAAAGATGTTATCAATTTATTATTTTCTGCAAATAAAGGACTTCAATTAGGCGCTATAAAGAAAATGGCATCAGGAGGAGAAATGTCTAGAATAATGCTTGCTGTAAAAGCTGTTTTAGCTAATTATTCTAAATTGCCAACCATTATTTTTGATGAAATAGATACAGGAGTTTCAGGAGAAATTGCAAATAAAATGGGTGAAATTATGAAAGAGATGAGTAAGAATATGCAAGTTTTTGCCATTACACATTTACCTCAAATTGCAGCCAAAGGAAATCAACATTATAAAGTGTTTAAATACAATGTAAAAGATGATACCCTTTCTGAATTAAAGTTATTAAATAATGAAGAAAGAATTGTTGAAATTGCTGAAATGTTGTCAGGAAAAGATATTTCAGATTCAGCCTTAAATCATGCAAAAGCTTTGTTGAACTAATTTATAAACTTTATATTTGTTTCTTCAAATTATAAGTAAATAGTAGCTATAAAAGATTACCTTAATAGGTATAAATACACAACGATATGATAATAGAACCAAGAATGAGAGGTTTCATTTGTTTAACATCGCACCCAAAAGGATGTGAACAAAATGTAAAAAATCAAATAGCATATATCAAATCAAAAGGAATTATTGACGGTGCTAAAAAAGTATTAGTTATTGGTGCTTCAACAGGATTTGGATTAGCATCAAGAATTACAAGTGCATTTGGTTCAAATGCTTCAACAATAGGTGTTTTCTTTGAAAAAGCACCAAGTGAAGGTAAAACAGCTTCTCCAGGATGGTATAATTCTGCTGCATTTGAAGATGAAGCAAAAAAAGCAGGTTTATATGCAAAAAGTATTAATGGAGATGCTTTTTCAAATGAAGTAAAACAGCAAACATTAGATTTAATAAAACAAGACTTAGGTCAGGTAGATTTAGTTATTTATAGTTTAGCTTCACCAGTTCGTTTACATCCAGTAACAGGTGTTTTACACCGTTCTACATTAAAGCCTATTGGAGGAACTTTTACAAATAAAACAGTTGATTTTCATACAGGAAAAGTGTCAGATGTTTCAATTGAACCAGCAAATGAAGACGATATTGAAAATACAGTGACTGTAATGGGAGGAGAAGATTGGGCAATGTGGATGAAAGCTTTGAAAGATGCTGACTTATTAGCAGATGGAGCGCAAACTATTGCATATTCTTATATAGGACCATCATTAACGGAAGCCGTTTATAGAAAAGGAACTATTGGGCGTGCTAAAGATCATTTAGAAGCAACTGCTTTTGAAATTGCAGACGAATTAAAATCGATTAACGGAAGAGCTTATGTTTCTGTAAATAAAGCTTTGGTTACACAAGCAAGTTCAGCTATTCCTGTAATACCTTTATATATATCATTATTATACAAAATAATGAAAGAAGAAGGAATTCATGAAGGTTGTATAGAACAAATTCAAAGATTATATGCCGATAGATTGTTTTCTGGGAAAGAATTGCCTTTAGATGATAAAGGAAGAATTCGTATTGATGATTGGGAAATGAGAGAAGATGTTCAGGCTAGAATTGTTAAACTTTGGGAAGAAGCAACAACAGAAAATTTAAGTGAAATAGGAGACTTAGCAGGTTATAAGCAAGATTTCTTAAATTTATTTGGATTTGGTTTTGATGGGGTTGACTATTTAGCCGAAGCAAACGAAATGGTGCAAGTGTCAAGTATTCAGTAAATAAGCACTTTATTGTTGAAATAATTTTAAGTAAAATATATAATTACAATTTATGTATAATTTATTAAAAGGAAAAAGAGGAATTATTTTTGGTGCATTAGACGAAAATTCTATTGCTTGGAAAACAGCAGAACGTGTACATGAAGAAGGTGGAACATTTGTATTGACTAATGCTCCAATTGCAATGCGCATGGGAACTATTAAAGATTTAGCAGAGAAAACAGGTTCACAAATTATTCCTGCTGATGCAACATCTGTAGAAGATATTGAAAATTTAGTAGACAAAGCTGTTGAAATTTTAGGAGGAAAGATTGATTTCGTTTTGCATTCAATAGGAATGTCAGTAAATGTTAGAAAAGGAAATCATTACACCAATCAAAATTATGATTACACTCAAAAAGGATGGGATGTATCTGCCGTTTCTTTTCATAAAGTAATGCAAGTATTGCATAAAAAAGAAGCCATGGCAGAATGGGGAAGCATTGTAGCTTTAACTTATATGGCTGCACAACGTGTTTTTCCAGATTATAATGACATGGCTGATAATAAAGCATATTTAGAGTCTATTGCTCGTAGCTTTGGATATTTCTTTGGAAGAGATAAAAAAGTACGAGTAAATACTATTTCTCAATCTCCAACACCTACAACAGCAGGACAAGGAGTAAAGGGGTTTGATGGATTTATTGCTTATGCTGATAAAATGTCTCCGTTAGGAAATGCAACAGCTTTAGATTGTGCAAACTATACAGTTTCTATGTTTTCTGATTTAACACGAATGGTTACATTGCAGAATTTATTTCATGATGGTGGTTTTTCTAATATGGGAGTAAGTCAAGCAGTAATTGATTATTTTGATAAAGAGTAATTTTTTTGAAAATAAGAATAAAAAAACTCCTAAACTTTAAAGTTTAGGAGTTTTTGCTTTTAGAACTTTAATTGATCATAATATATTATAATTTTCTATCTTTTTCTTCAATCTCTACATCATTTATACTCGCAAAACGTTTACTCATTAATCCGTTTTCGTCAAATTCCCAATTTTCGTTTCCATAAGCTCGATACCAGTTACCATCCTTTGTTTGATATTCATATTCAAACCTAACTGCTATTCTATTATCAGTATGAGCCCAATATTCTTTTTTTAGTTTATAATTTAACTCTGTCTGCCATTTTTTAGTAAGAAATGTGATAATTTCTTCTCTTCCATTAATGAATTGATTTCTATTTCTCCATTCGCTAGTTATGGTATAAGCATTTGCTATTTTTTTTGCATCTTGACTATTCCATGCATCTTCTGCCATTTGAATTTTTTCTTTCGCTGTTTCTAATGAAAAGGGCGGAAGAGGATATTTTTGTTCCATTTTTATTTGATTAATGTATTAATAATATTTTTAGATTGTTCTATTAGTTCATTTGATTTGAACATTTGACTTTCAATGATACTACTCTCGAAAAGTAAGTACACATGATCAGATACATATTTTTCTTTTAGTATTTCAAAAAAATAATGCCTTAAATCTTTTTTATGATTTTGAATGCAGGTTAATATTTTAGTGTTCTCAGGTTGTATTTCCGAAAGAATGTTAAGAAAGCTACAGCCTCTAAAGTCTTCTTTTTCATTCATGTAAATAAGAAAATTAAAGCTTGAAATTACTTTCTCTTTTGCGTTATTTTTTTTGGAAGTAAATTTTATTAATTCTTCAAACCAGAACTGATGACGAATTTTTAAAAATTCAAGACATAAATTTTCTTTAGAACTAAAATGTTGATAAAAACTAGCTTTTGCAACTTTAGCTTCTGCAATTATTTGATTTATACCTGTTGAATTATACCCTTGTTTATGGAATAACTCAAAAGTTGTATTTAATATTCTTTCTTTCGGTAAGAGCATAAATTAATTCTTTATTGCAAATATAAACATTTTTACTCTGTACAGACAAGTCTGTCTATTGTTTTTAAATAAAAAAATCTCAAAATTTAGAACTTGAGATTTTAGATGAATTTATTTATTATGTGTCACAACTAACGTTATCCCAATCTTGTCCCATATAGTTGATAAGCCAATTTAATGCATAATGACGTTCATATACAATACCTGGATGAATTGTTTCTATATTTTGTTGGTTAATTCTAGCATCAACACAAGCCCAATCATATCTATAGTATAAATCAGCCATATCCAATAAATCAGCTACAGAACGACTTTCGATTACATTGTTAATAAAATCATTAGGATCTTTATCTTGACCAACAGGATATTGCTCATAAGGAATTTGATTTAAATCACATAATTCATTTGGAAAGGCTAAAGTATCAAAGCTCTTTAAAGCCCACATTAAAGTATAAATAGCTTCACATTTCCATGTTTCATACATTTTCTTTTCTTCAGTTGGATCAGTTAAAAAGTCTTTTTCTTTAAGAGTAACAAATTCCCATAAATTGTATTCTTTTAGGTATTCTATTGCTTCTTCGCTTGAAATAGTATTAAAAGCTACCATATTTGTAACTGCCAAAACGCTAACTCTTCGTGCTATCTCTTTTATCGAACGAATAGTTGTTTCTTCTTCCGATTCAATACAAGGAAGATTTTTATTAATCTTAATATTATAATCGGTTAAAGTATTTTCATTTCTGTTTTTTCGTTCAAGTTGCTCGTCTGTAACAGTATTTTGTTCTTCATCAAAATAAATAGAGTTGATAGAAACATCTAATTTTTCAATTTCACAATTTCCTTCAGTGTCAATAATTAATTGTAAATTTTTATCTAAGAAATGCTGAGATGTTGATTTACTTATAATTGTATTTGGTTGAGTAAATATAACAGTATCAAATTTATTTGCAATTTCTTCAATTATAGACTTTAGTTGGTTAATTGTTCCTGCTATTTCTTCAACGGAAAACTCACTATTTAAGGTTAGTATTTTTTGAAGAAAAAAACCTTTTATTGCTTCGTTTCTTGTTGGTAATGAGCTTACATAACCATAAAGCCCTTTTAGGTTATCAGTTAATGAGCTATCACTAATTTGAGGAATTTGATAAGATGGTTCTTTTCTTTCTCTATAAGTAACCCTTATTTTTTTAGCTGGTTTTAAAAGATTTTCTTTTAATGTAATCTCTGCAATAGTAGATTCATTTTCTGTTTTTGTTTCTATTTTTGCTTTTGGAATTGTATTCTTTATTATTTCTAAAATAGTTTTAAAACCGATTTGATGTGAATAAAATGTGCAAATCATTTATGTAGTATTTTTTTTAAGTTTCAAAAATACTTAAAATGCTTTATTTAGATGAGGTTTAATAAAATAAAAAAATCATATTTTACTTAAATAATCTACTATTATATCCGCAGTAATTTGACTTCCTTCTAAAGAAGGGTGAAAACCATCTGAACTATAATAATTTAAATTTTTTGTTCTGTCAAAATGTTCTTTCCATATTTTCCCAACAGGAAGTAATATAGCATTATTTATTATTGCAGCATCACTATAATTTTTGATTACATTGTCAAATGAATGATAATAATTAAGAGAAGGCCAAACCATAAAATAGCATAATTTAGTATTGCTTTTTTTACATAAATCATTATATTTTTTTCCATAGTCTATTAATATTTCTCTTCCTTCTATTTGAGAAGAAGGACCTTGTTGGATAATGACATAGTCATGTTTATTCTGAGCAATATTTTCTTGAACTTTTTCATCATTCCAATGATCTGCAATCGAATAATTTGGGAAAGCAATCATTTGAGTTTTTATGATTAAATTTTTTTTCTTGCCAGTTTTCTTTATCAGTTTTGGAAGGTTATTAGTATAAGTAAGGCTATTTCCAATAAATAAAATACTAATTTCAGTTTTTGAATCAATATTGGGGTAATATGAATTTGATGAGCTAAAAATGATGCTCATAAAGAAAAATAATATAAGCTTTAATTTATTCATGTTTTAGAATATCTATAATAAAAATGTTTAGTTTTCTAACACAAAATCCTTGAAATAGATTAATTAAAAGACTTCTATGCTAAACAGTATTATTTTATAATAATATCATATTTTGACAATAAGCCTTGTAATCCTTCTAGTGAAAATTGTGCTTTTTTTATTTTATTTATTTCAGGATCAAGAGTGTAGTTGAAACTTGTTGTGAAATCAGCTTTGTTAAGTGTTGTTTCTATGAAAACGGTTCTGCGTAAGTCGCAATGATCAAAGATTGCTTCTGTTAAATCGGTTTTCATAAAATCGGCAGAAACAAGACTACAACCTGTAAATCTTATCTTTTTTAATTTTAAAGCATAAAATTTGGAATAATCTAAAAGGCAGTCTGTAAAATTAAAATCGTAAATAACTTGATCTGTCATGGCAAAATTTACATTTGTAAAGTCGCATTTAAAAAATTCTACACCACGTAAAGAAACATAATTAATTTTAGTATCATTAAAATTACATTCTGTAAATGTACAATCTATAAAATATACGCTAGTAAAATAGCAGTTTCTAAAATCACAATTGATAAATTGACAATTTTCAAATTCTTTATATTTAATATCATCTTCTTTGAAAATATTTCCTGAAAATTGTTGATCTTGAAAAAAATCGTTTGCCATTTTACGATATTTTGGATATTTGTTTTTATAATAGCATTTACAAAGTTGAATGTAGATGATGTGTTATTTCTTTTTCCGTTTAGCTGCTTTTTTTGCTTCAGCAGCTCTGTTTCTAGGCGCTGTTTTTCTAGGTTTTGTTTTTCCAGGTCCACCAAGATTTACTTTCTTATTTTTATCTTTCTTTTCATGGAAAGCAGCACCTCTTTCGTCAGTATTTATTTTTTTACCAATAGATTTAAATCTACGTTTGTCTTTTTCAAATTCAAGTTTTTTCTCTGAAATTTCAATAGAATCGGGCATTTCTAAAATATCAATTTCCATATTCATTAGCATTTCAACAGCTAATAATTTTTCGTCTTCATAAGGTGCCACAAAACTAATAGCAATACCTTCTTTGTCAGCACGACCTGTTCTACCAATTCTATGAATATATTGTTCTGGAATTTCAGAAAATTGTAAATTGAAAACATGAGTAATATTTGAAATATCTAAACCACGAGCCATTACATCGGTTGTGATGATTCCTCTTAGTTTTGCATTTTGAAAATTAGCCATTGTATTCAAACGGTAATTTTGAGATTTATTAGAGTGGATTACTCCAAACTGATCTGGGAAATCTTCATTTAATAATTCAAAAGCAACATCTACTAATTTTTTATTGTTTACGAAAATTAAAACACGCTCTGTTGTTTCATCTGTAGATAAAAGATGTTTAATTACGTTAACTTTCGTAAGGAAATTAGGTACATGATATAATTTTTGAGTAATTTGCTCTAATGGTGTTCCACTAGGAGCTAAAGATACTTCTTCTGGAAATTCAAAAAACTCATCTAAAACAGCATCTACATCTTCAGTCATAGTAGCAGAAAACAGAATATTTTGTCTTTTGCTTTTCATCATAGATAGGATAGATGTTAATTGAACGCGAAAACCAAGATTTAAGATTTCATCAAACTCATCAATAACTAATTTTTGTAAAGCATCGAAACGTAAAACTCCATCAAGAGCTAAATCCATTGTTCGTCCTGGAGTTCCTACTAAAATATCAACTCCTTCAGCTAAACTTTTACGTTGAGTATTGATATTAACGCCTCCATAAATACCAAGTGAACGAACAGACATAAATTGGGTTAGTTTCTCCACTTCTTCTACTACTTGAACTACAAGTTCGCGAGTAGGTACAAGGATAAGAACTCTAGGAGAATCTGTATTTTGAAATTTCCATTGTTTTAAAATAGGAACTAAATACGCAAATGTTTTACCCGTACCAGTTTGAGCAATTCCCATCATGTCTCTTCCTGATAAAACCACTGAAAATGATTTTTCCTGAATTGGAGTTGGATGAACAAAACCTAGTTCATCTATTGCTTTTTGAAGTGATTTAGGTAAGTCGAAATCTTGAAATGTTTTCATCAATGCTGTATTTTGGGCAAAGGTACGTAATCTTTTTGGGATTGAAGATGTTGCTTTATGTAACTTAGATTACATTTTTTGAGAATGTTTTTTTGTAATTTCGTAATATAAAAGAAATAGTTATGAATGAAAAATTTAATGCACTTATAGGACAGGAACAATTAACCTTGGTAGATTTTTATGCTGACTGGTGTGGACCGTGTAAAACAATGTCGCCTATATTACAAGAAACAAAATCGATATTGAAAGATGAGGTTAAAATTATTAAAATAAATGTTGATCAATATCAAGATTTAGCGAGTGAATTTATGGTAAGAGGTGTGCCGACTTTAATTTTATTTAAAGAAGGTAAAATGTTATGGAGACAATCAGGAGTTGTTTCATCAAGAGACTTAGTTTCAATTATTAAACAGCAATTGAATTAATTTTTTTGTATATTTAGACGTCAAAAAAGAATTGTTTTTAGATATAAATGGTTTAAAAAGATTCAAAAATTGACTTCTTAAATTATTTAAAATAAAATACGAATGAAATTTAGATTAGTAATTATTAGCTTTGTTTTCTTAGCAGCAACTGCTTGTTTAAAAGAAAAAACAGAAGGTATTACCGTTTCTGATGTTGTGTTTGAGCAGAGAATGAATGAGAAAGATGTGCAATTAGTTGATGTGAGAACTTCTGATGAGTTTTCTTCTGGGCATCTTATAAATGCTATGAATATTGATGTTAAAGCCGATGATTTTGATGTTAAAGTGACTAATCTAGATAAACAAAAACCAGTTTTAGTATATTGTAAATCAGGAGGAAGAAGTAGTAAAGCTGTTGAGAAACTTAAAAATCTAGGTTTTACTAATATTGTAGAGTTAGATGGAGGAATTACGAGTTGGAAAGCGAATGGAAAACCAATAGAAAATTAATTTAATATTATATATCTTATGAAAAAAAATATTGGGAATGGAGATCGTTTTCTTCGAATTATTATTGGTGTAATTGCATTGATATTAGGGCTTTCAGGTTCTATTGATGGTACACTAAAATGGATTGTATTAGTATTAGGTTTAGTAATGGTTGTTACATCTTCAATACAATTTTGCGGAATTTATGCACTTTTAGGTATAAATACTTGTAAAGTGAAGCATCATAAGAAAAATAAAAGATAAAAAAACCGACCATAAGGTCGGTTTGATATTTAAAAATTAGGAGACAGATTGTATTTTTTATAAAAATTATCAAGTGCTTCTAATACTTGGTCTTCATTGTCAACAATTGTAAATAAATCTAAATCGTGAGAGCTTACATTGTTGAATTTTTCTAAAAGTACTGTTTTTACCCAATCCATTAAACCGCTCCAGAACTCTGTTCCGACTAATATTATAGGGAATTTAGCAATTTTTTTAGTTTGAATTAGCGTAATTGCTTCAAATAATTCATCCAATGTTCCAAAACCACCTGGCATTACTACAAATCCTTGAGAATATTTTACAAACATTACTTTTCTTACGAAGAAATAATCAAAATTTAAGTTTTTATCTCTATCAATATAAGGGTTGAAATGTTGTTCAAAAGGTAAATCGATGTTTAAACCTACCGAAGTTCCACCACCATAATGAGCTCCTTTATTTCCAGCTTCCATAATACCAGGACCACCACCAGTAATAACACCATAACCACCTTTACTAATTTTATAGGCTATTTTTTCAGCTAATAAATAGTATTTGTCTTCTGGTTTTGTTCTTGCCGAACCAAATATAGATACACAAGGGCCAATTCTTCCCATTGCTTCATATCCATTAACAAATTCAGACATGATTTTAAAAATTGCCCAAGAATCGTTTGTTCTTATTTCGTTCCAAGTTTTTTGTTTGAATTTCTCTTGAATTCTGTAATCTTCGTTTTCGTATTGCTCTAATGCCATTTTTCTTTTCTTATTTTAAAATTAATCAAGCTTGCTAAGATAATTCTTTTTTTAAAAACTGGGCAGTATAACTTTTCTTATTTTTTATAATTTCTTCAGGTGTTCCTTTTGCTATTAATTGTCCACCACCTTTTCCGCCTTCATATCCAATATCAATAACATAATCGGCTAGTTTTACAACATCTAAGTTATGTTCAATAATTAATACAGTATTTCCTTTGTCTACTAATTTATTGATAACATCCATTAAAACACGAATATCTTCAAAATGTAGACCAGTTGTAGGTTCATCTAATATATAAAAAGTATTACCTGTATCTTTCTTTGAAAGTTCTGTTGCTAGTTTTACTCGTTGCGCTTCACCACCAGAAAGGGTTGTGCTTTGCTGTCCAAGAGTTATATAGCCTAATCCAACATCTTGGATGGTTTTTACTTTTCTATATATTTTTGGAATGTTTTCAAAGAAGTCTACTGCTTCATCAACAGTCATATTTAATATATCGGAAATAGATTTTCCTTTATATCTGATTTCTAAAGTTTCTCTATTAAAACGTTTACCTTGACATGTTTCACATTCTACATATACATCAGGTAGAAAACTCATTTCTATAGTACGAACACCAGAACCTTCGCAAGTTTCACAACGACCACCTTTTACATTAAAGCTGAAACGACCAGGTTTGTATCCTCTAATTTGAGCTTCTGGTGTTAGGGTAAATAGACTTCTTATTTCTGAGAAAACATCAGTATAAGTAGCAGGATTACTTCTTGGAGTTCTTCCTATTGGACTTTGATCTATGTCAATTACTTTGTCAATATGTTCTAGTCCTTCAATTTTTTTATATGGTTGTGGTTTTTTTACTGCATTAAAGAAGTGCGTATTTAAAATAGGGTAGAGTGTTTCGTTAATTAATGTAGATTTCCCACTTCCAGAAACACCTGTAACACAGATTAGTTTTCCTAATGGAAATTCTACAGTTACATTTTTTAAATTATTTCCTGTTGCACCAGTTAACTTTAGTGTTTTTCCATTTCCTTCTCTACGTGTTGTAGGAACTTCAATACTCATTTTTCCATTCATGTATTGAGCGGTAATAGTATTGTGCTTTAAAATTTCTTGTGGAGTTCCTTCGCTAATAATTTGACCACCGAAACGACCAGCTTTTGGTCCAATATCAATAACATGATCAGCTCTTTCAATCATGTCTTTATCATGTTCTACGACAATAACAGAATTTCCTAGATCGCGAAGGCTTTCTAAGGACTTTATTAAACGTTCATTATCTCTTTGATGTAAGCCAATACTAGGTTCGTCTAAAATATATAAAACGCCTACTAATTGTGATCCAATTTGTGTTGCTAAGCGAATACGTTGTGCTTCTCCACCAGATAATGTTTTAGAACCTCTATTTAAGGATAGATAATTTAAACCAACATCAAGTAAAAATTGAAGTCGAGCAATTATTTCTTTTAATATTTCAGTTGCAATAGTCGCTTGTTTTTCGGATAAATGCTTTGGTAAATTAGCAAACCATTCTGCTAATTCAGAAATATCCATTTGGACTAAATCTCCTATGTTTTTTTCATTTATTTTAAAATAAAGTGCTTCTTTTCTTAAACGTGTTCCATTACATTCAGGACAATCATTTTCGTCCATGAATTCTTTTGCCCAACGCTTTATGGAAGCTGAATTACTTTCTTCATATTGATTTTTGATAAAGTTTGAAATTCCTTCAAAATCAATTTTATAGTCTTTTGTAATTCCCATTACTTTAGAAACAACAGAGAATTTTTCATTTCCTCCATATAAAATCATTTCCATTGCTTCTTTTGGAAGTGTTTCAATAGGGTCTGTTATTTTGAATTCAAATTTTTGTGCAATTATTTCTAATTGTTTAAAAATCCATGAATTTTTATAATCTCCTAGAGGAATAAAACCACCGTTTTTTATAGATAGTTTTGGATTAGGTATAATTTTTCCAAGATTAATTTCGTGAACGGTTCCTAATCCGTTACAATTAGAACAAGCTCCTTTTGGAGAGTTGAAAGAAAAGTTATTAGGTTCAGGATTAGGATAAGATATTCCCGATGAAGGACACATTAATGTTCTACTATAATAGCGTGCTTCTTGACTTTCTTGTTCAATTACCATTAAAATATCATCTCCATGGTACATTGCCGTTTTAATACTTTCATTTAATCTTTTATCAGTATCTTCATCATCTTCAATGGCAAGTCTATCAATTACAATTTCGATATCATGTGTTTTATATCGATCTACTTTCATTCCAAATTCTAAATCCTTAATTTGTCCATCTACACGAACTTTTAAAAAACCTTGTTTTGAAATTTGTTCAAATAATTCTCTATAATGTCCTTTTCTAGAACGAATTACAGGCGCTAATATGTTAATTCTTTTGCCTTGAAAGTCTTCAATAATAAGTTTTTTTATTTGCTCATCTGAGTAAGAAACCATTTTCTCTCCTGTATTATAGCTATAAGCATCTGCTGCTCTGGCATATAAAAGACGGAGAAAGTCATATATTTCGGTTATTGTACCAACAGTTGAACGCGGACTTTTACTAGTTGTTTTTTGTTCAATTGCGATAACAGGTGAAAGACCATCAATTTTATCTACATCGGGTCTTTCTAATCCACCTAAAAATTGTCTGGCATAAGCTGAAAAGGTTTCAATATATCTACGCTGACCTTCTGCATAAATAGTATCAAATGCAAGGGAAGATTTTCCAGAACCCGATAATCCAGTTATAACAACTAGCTTTTCTCTGGGAATGGTAACATCTATATTTTTTAGGTTATGTGCTCTTGCACCTATGATTTCAATAGTATCGTCTGTGTTTAACATAATTTTTGGCAAAATGCAAAGATACTATTTTTAAGTAGATAAGTATTTTTGATTTTTAAATTAGATGGCTATTTTTTAATAAATTAAAATTATTTAGGAATAGGATTAAGAATAAAGCATAATGATTTTAGATTAGTTGTTATTACTAATGTTTCAACTATAAATAGGTAGAAAAAAATAATTCTATTATAGCACCAAGTACTCAAAACTTTTAAAAATAAAATAAATTGTTTAAAATAATAGTTTGAGTAAGTTAGTTGTAAATTTTAGAGTTATTACATTTTTGTTTTTTATTCCACTATTTTTTCAATATAATCAGAGTTTAAAAGATAAAGTGCACCCATATATTGCAATTTAAAAGAGATTAAATCACCTACTTTATAAATTTTTTCAGAATTTGAAATATCAACAACCATCATGTCGGAACTAGCATCTACGATAGTAATGTTTGGATTGTCGGTTTCTAAATATTGTGGTTGCATATCTAGTAATCCAATGTCTAGAATAGCACGCAATGAAGTAGTACTTAAATCAGTATCATCATTAATTTCGTATGTGTTTCCAGCTACATTTTCACCTAATTCACCAATAGGATTATCTGGTTTTTCAGTAATTTCAATAACTTCTGCATAGAGTTTGAAAACATCATTATGTAACCCTTCTATTGTTTCACCTGTAAATAAATCTTTTCCAAAAAACAATGCTTCTCCTATTCTAAAATGATTTACAGCCATAGGCCGTGCATTTTTAAGCATTAAAGGAACAGCAACAGAAGTTCCACCAGAAACCCAAGGTATTTTTACATTGAATTTAGCTTCAATCAATTGTTTGTATAAACTCAGTTGAATTAGTTTATCTTGAGTAGGCATTACACCACTTAAACAATTTAAATTAGTTCCAATTCCTCTAATTTCAATATTAGGTAAACTAAAGACTTGTTCGTAAAAATGAAGCAATTCTTCCCCTAAAACACCTTCACGCAAGTCACCCATTTCAATCATAATAATGATTCCGTGTTTTTTATTTTGTCGTTTCGCTTCTTCAGAAAGCATTTGAATAGTGTAAATTTCTGTATTAAAACTTACATCAGCATATTGAACAATTGTTGAAATATTTCGTTTTGAAGGTGGCTTTATATATGATGTTTTAATATTTGGATTTAATTTTTTAATCTTTTTTAAATTACTAATTCTTGAATCGTGCATTTCGGTTACACCTAATGAAATGATTTCTTTTAGGTATATAGTATTTCCACAAAGTAATTTTGTAACAACTCCCCATTCAATATTTCGTTCTTTAAACATGGTGTTTAAAAACGTATAATTTTCTTTTAGTTTTCTTCGATATAGTTTTATAAAAGCCATTATAGTGTAATTTTTCTTGGTATTGTTTTAGAAATACGGGTTAATAATTCATAATTTAATTGGTTGCTAAAATCACTAAATGAAGCGACTGAAACGGTAAGTTTTTCCTGTGTGCCAATTAGAACAACTTCATCACCTTTTTTTACATGTTCAATTTCAGAAACATCAATTGTTAGCATATTCATATTTACTGTACCAATTACCATGCAACGTTTTCCATTTATTAAAACACGTCCTTGATTACTTAATGAACGGCTATAACCATGTGAGTAACCCAATGGAATAGTTGCAATTTTCATCTTATTTTTTGCCATAAAACTTGTTCCATATCCAATAAATTCTCCTGATTTTACTCGTTTTACACTCATTACTTCACTTTTCCAAGTAATAACACGTTGTAAAGGATCTATTTTTTTCTTTTTAGAGTTTAAATAACTAACTAAAACTTCAGGACTAGGCCATAAACCATATTGTAATATACCAATTCGAACTAGATCCATTCTTGTTTCTGGAAACATCATAGCGGCAGCAGAACAAGCCGAATGTTTTATTTTAGGATGTAATTCAAATGTACTGAAAATTGAACTTGCTTCATTGAAAATAACAATTTGTTTTTGAACCCTATAATAATTTGCAATGCTTTCTGCTCCAGCAAAATGTGTACATAAGCCTTTGAAATAGAGGTTGTCTTTTTCTTTGATTAAGAATTGTGCTACTTTTGAAATTTCACTGATTTTAAAACCTGTTCGATTCATTCCAGTTTCAATTTCGATATGTAAAATAGCTTTTTGATTTAGCTTTTTTGCTATTTTTGATGCTTTTGCTAATCGGTAGCGTTCAAAAACAAAGAATTCAATTTGATGGCTAATTACCCAAGCCAAATCATCATCTGCAACAAATCCCATAATAAGAATGGTTACTTTATTTCCTAATGTATCAAATATTATTTTAGCTTCTTCGACATCAAAAACAGAAAAATGAGTTATGCCATTTGCAAATGCCATTGAAACAAATTCTTTCAAACCATGACCATAAGCGTTTCCTTTTACAACAGAAGAAAGAATTACTTTTTTACCAAAGGTTTTTTTTAGAAAATCAATATTGTTTTTATGAGCATTTTGATTAATTTCTATGATGGAATTCTTATGCATTTAAAATGTCTTTTGTAATTTGATGGAATAATTTTATTCCTGTTTCTATTATTTCATCAGGGAAATCATAATCTGGATTATGAAGTGAAGGCGTTTTTTCTCCTGAACCTAAACCTAGCATGGCTCCTTTAAATTTTTGTGTAAACAATCCGAAATCTTCACCAAAAGTAAAAGGTTCTTCTTTTTCAAGTATATCAAAACGATTCTTAGAAGCGGCTTCTCGAATTATATTTATAGCTTCAACATTGTTTTCATTAGCTTGAAAACTTTGTGTCCAGTCTATATTTAGTTCTAATTTATGTTTTGATGCAATTGATTGTATAATAGATTCTAAATGAGTTTCTATTGTTCTCATTTGAAGATTACTATTGCTTCTAATTGTAAAATGAATTTCACCATATCCAGCAGAAACACCATAAGCTTTTTCTCCCATGTTAATGTAAATAGGAGTAATTAAACAATAATCAGGTTGTGTTACATCATTTTTAATAATAGCATCAAAACGATTAATAATTTCTGAAATTGCTAAAGCAGGATTAATTCCGTTTTCTGGTTCGCCCGCATGAGATGTTTTTCCTCTTAATTTTATAATCATACTGTTTACAGCACAAGTAAAGGTATGCTCTTTTACAATAATTTGACGTTTTTTGAATCCAGGCAAATTATGTAATGCAAAAGCATAATCGGGTTTGATTTCTTTAAATTTTTTATCATTTGAAACTCTTCTGGCACCATTTCCGTCTTCTTCCGCAGGTTGAAAAAGTAATAGTACAGTTCCTTTTTCTATTGGATTTTGATATAATTCTTTAGCTAATCCACATAAAATTGCCATGTGACCATCATGTCCACATTTATGAGAAACATCTTCATAAACAGATTGATGACTGAATGAATTAATCTCATGAATAGGTAAAGCGTCTAGTTCACATCTGAATAATATTGTTTTTCCTTTTTCTTTTCCGTTGTAAGTTGCTAAAATTCCTTCTCCTCCAAGTTTTGTTATAATTGTATCAGGAGAATAATGGGAAAGAAATGTTAGAATACGTTTAGCTGTTTCTTTTTCGTTTCCAGATATTTCTGGGTATTGATGTAATTCTTTTCTAAGTTGAATAAGCTCTTTCAAAACTTTTTATTTAGTTAAACGCATTTCTAAGTATTTATTTGTAAATCCAAGTTTTTCATATAATTTTTTGGCAGGATTATCGGGTTCTACGTGTAATGCAATATTTCCATTTGCAGTTTCAATAGCTTTTTGCATTAATTGTTTCCCAAATCCTTTTCCTCTTTGACTATTATCAACTGCAATATAAACCAAAATATTTTCAGGAATAAAGCCTTCCATTCCAGTATTGTTTAAGATAACAGCACCTACAATCTTTTCATTGTCTAATCCTACAATTATAGTTCCTCCTTTAGAAGGATTCATAGCATAGTTAATACATTTTAAGATATCTTCCGTTTTGTCGCCATATTGTTCTAAATGTGTAAATAGAAATTCGGCAATTATTTGATGACTATATGTTTTGTGTTCTCCTGTTTCTGGAGTAATAATTTTAAATTCCATTGTTTATTTTTTTATAATGATAATTTGATAATAATATGAATGTTATTAAAGATACGCTAATTCCGAAGATATTTGCGTCTAAATGTTTTGGTAATGAGTAATTTAATGGTAATTTGTTGTTAGATAGAATTAGTCCGATAGTTGTTCCACCTCCTAAAAGCATACTCCAAAAAGCGGCTTTAGCATTGCTTTTTTTCCAAAATAATGCTCCTAGAACAGGGACAAATAAACCAGAAACCATAAAAGCGTAGGAGTAGAGCATAAGTTCTAATACGTTTTGCATTTGAGAAGCTAAAAGAATTGCAAATGCTCCAACAGAGAGTGTTACAATTTGTGAAATTTGAAGCATTTTCTTTTCTGAAAATTCTTTTTTAGAAAATTTAGAAATAATATCGGTTACAATATTTCCAGAAGCTGCCATTAAACAGCTATCAGCAGTGGAAAGAATTGCTGAAAAATAGGAAGAAAGCATTAATCCCATTAATCCAATAGGTAAAATTGTACTTAAAAGTATAGGTAATCCCATTTCACTGTCCATTGAAGCGGCATCTGTTATTCCGTCAAACATTCCTTGTGTGGCAGCAACTTTTGCAAGCATTCCTAGAATAACGCCCATAAAAGCCATTATAGGCCATTCAAATAGACCAGCAATAAACCATGCTTTTTTTGCTTCTTTTTCGTCTTTACAAGCATAAATTCTTTGGTATAGTGTCATTCCAATAAACCAAATAGGAATTATGGTTACAGACCAATTTAAGATTTGATGCCAAGAAACATTGGTTAATGATAAATATTCAGGGGCTAGAGTTGCTTTGATAACATCATAACCACCAACTGCATTATAAGCTATAGGAATACCTATAAAAACGAGCCCGACAATTAAGATGATCCATTGAATGGTATCAGTATAAATTACTGCTTTTAAGCCTCCTACAGCGGTGTAAACTACTGCTATAACCCCCATAATGATTAGAGCAGTTTGAAGGTTTAATCCTTCAATAGTTGCTGAGGCTAATTTGGCTCCAGCTAACACTTGTGAACTTGTAAAACCAATATAACCAATAGCTGATATGATTCCTGCTAATAATGCAACCTTGGCATTATAAAAATGATTGAAAATTTGTGGAAAAGTAAAAAACTTATGCAAATGACCTAGTTTACTTACTTTTGGAATTAAGAAAACAGCACTTAACCAAGCACCAATTAATCCTGTAAATAGCATCCAAGATCCTGAAATTCCCATAGTAAAGCCAAGGCCACCAAGACCAATTGAAAATCCACCACCAACATCGGTAGCTACTACGGATAGTCCAATGTGCCAGCTACTCATGTTTCTACCACTAACATAAAAATCTTCTGAAGATTTGTTTTTTTTGTAAAAATAAAAGCCTACACCAAGCATAGCTAGCATGTAAACAACAAAGATTAAATAATCTACTGCGTGCATTTTATTTGTTTTAAAATTATGTATTGCCTGTTAAGGAATTTTTCCAAAGGCTAGATGTAGCGAACTACAAATCGAATGATTAAAATGAAAGATTTTAGAATTAAAATCTTATAAATAATAGTTAGATAAACTATTGTATGAAATCAAATAACGAGGCGCAAAGGTAATAAAAATGATTTGGAATGCCTAATTGGGGTTGTTGGTTGATGGTTGCTGGTTGTTGGTTGTTGGTAGACAGGAGGCAGGTTTCTAATATAAGTTTATTGGAAAAGTACATTTATATGAAAACCAATTTAAATGTGGTCCACTTTACATAGAGATTGACATCGAAAAGCAGGTGTAGTTGGTAGTAAAATAGTGCGTTTGGAGTAGGTTGCAGGTGTAAACTGTTTGTTAGACTTTGTTTAAGAGGAGTATGGGCTTTGGTAGGTTGTTGTATTGCTTAAAGTTAGGAGACTATGCTTAGTTGGATTATAATTAATTGAATTTCAATGATTAATTGAAGTTATTTAGCATATAGTCTGAAAATGTTGGTGGATATTTAACTAATTTTCAAACACAAAAACTTAGTGCTATATTTGTATTAATACAGCTTCTATTAATATAAAAATCAAAATATTATAAGCAGTATTTATAATTTCTAAAGTTAACTTTTTCACCTTTATAAAAATTAAATAAAAATGAATAACAATTTATTAAAAGAAGCTTTCGAATGTTACAAAGAATTACATTATAATTCAAATCAAGAAGATCTTGCTAGTTATAATTATCCAAATTTCATTAGAATTGATTGCTCAAATGATGAATTTAAATCTAAAGATTTTCTATCACAATTTAAAAAATACGAATTAAAAGATTTTATAAGAGAGCCATTCCAAAATGAATATCCTATAAATTTATATTATGATGTAGAATGTGTACAAATAAAGAATGATGTTTTTAAATATAATCGCGAGTTTCGTCCGATTCTTTTCAATTTCATAATTACTTTAATTGAGAATGAAGTTAATAAAATTATTCATTATTTATACGATGATTATTTAACTATAGGTGGAGATAAAAAATTTAATATCTCAATAAAATTTTTAGATAATAAAAAAAATGATTCTGAAAATATAGTGTCAATTACTATAGCAAATGATAGTTTGACTAGATTAAATACTGAACTAGACAATAAGTTTGAAAATTATGATGTTATTTGGGAACTTTTATTTAGTAATTCATTCCAACATAATATCTATTTCGAACCCTATTGGCAACAAAAAGGTTTTTCGAGATTTAAAATTGATGAAATAAAGAGACTTATAGCGTACTGTAAAGAGAAATATAATTTCGATAATGTAATCAATAATTAAATAAGTAGCTATTCAATAAAATTTTATTCAACATTCAAAATCTTTTCTATATTTGTACTTATATAAGCCAATTTTTAAAAGTACAAGCCATGTTAGTAAAAGTATTCGGAAGTGCCGTTTTCGGTGTCGAAGCTACCACCATTACCGTAGAAGTAAATATAGATAAAGGAATAGGCTACCACTTGGTAGGATTACCAGATTCCGCGATTAAAGAGAGCAGTTATCGCATTGCTGCAGCGCTCAAAAACAATAATTATTCGTTACCTGGAAAGAAGATTACGATAAATATGGCTCCTGCCGATTTGCGTAAGGAAGGTTCTGCCTACGATTTAACGCTTGCTGTTGGAATTTTAGCAGCTTCTAATCAAATAAAAATAGATTTAGTAAATGATTATGTTATTATGGGTGAATTATCGCTTGATGGTGGTTTGCAACCCATAAAAGGAGCATTATCAATAGCTATAAAGGCCAAAGAAGAAGGTTTTAAAGGAGTGATTTTGCCTATTCAAAATGTTAAAGAAGCAGCTGTTGTAGATGGAATAGATGTTTATGGAGTAGAAAATGTATTACAAGTAATTGATTTTTTTAATGGAAAAGACGATTTGATTCCTACGGTTATTGATTGTCAAGAAGAATTTAATAAAACACTAGAATTTCCAGAATTTGATTTTTCTGATGTTAAAGGACAAGAATCTATAAAAAGATGTATGGAAATTGCTGCTGCCGGAGGTCATAATATAATTTTAATTGGACCACCTGGTTCTGGTAAAACAATGCTAGCAAAGCGTTTACCCAGTATTTTACCTCCTATGACCATGCAAGAAGCATTGGAAACAACTAAAATCCATTCTGTAGCAGGAAAAGTAAAAGAGGCTGGGTTATTGACACAAAGGCAATTTAGAAATCCTCATCATACTTCTTCGAGTGTAAGTTTAGTAGGAGGAGGAAGCTATCCACAACCAGGGGAAATTTCGTTAGCACATAATGGTGTTTTGTTTTTAGATGAATTACCTGAGTTTAAGCGAGAAGTATTGGAAGTAATGCGTCAACCATTAGAAGACAGAGAAGTTACCATTTCTAGAGCTAAATTTACAATTACATATCCTTCATCTTTCATGTTAGTGGCTAGTATGAATCCAAGCCCTGGAGGTTATTTTAATGATCCAAATGCTCCTGTATCAAGTTCGCCAATGGAAATGCAACGTTATTTGAGTAAAATTTCAGGTCCTTTATTAGATAGAATAGATATTCATATTGAAGTGACTCCTGTTCCTTTTGAAAAATTATCGGAAAAAAGAAAGGCAGAGAATAGTGCAGAAATTAGAAAACGAGTTACAAAAGCAAGAAATATTCAATCGTTGCGTTTTCAAAATATGAAGACTATTCATTATAATGCTCAGATGAGTAGTAAGTTAATTAGAGAATATTGTGCGTTAGATGATGAATCATTGCAATTATTGAAAACAGCAATGGAACGATTAAATTTATCAGCGAGAGCTTATGATAGAATTTTAAAAGTATCTCGAACAATAGCTGATTTAGAGGATTCAAGTGTTATTCAATCACATCATATTGCTGAAGCTATTCAATATCGTAGTTTGGATAGAGAAGGATGGTTAAGATGATGTATAGAAGTTAAAATTTCCTGTTTTTCCAATATTTTGCACCATAGCTACAGAAAATTTCTTCATTAGGTTTAATGTTTTTTGTAGCTATAATGCAAACATTGTTATTTTCATCTAAAGTAATTTTAGCATTATTTTTAAATTTAGAGCTAGAAGTACCTTTAGCATCATTTGCATATTTTGCAAAACAATCAACATTCATTGAATCTAATGTTTTGCCATCAATCATGTTAATGAAATATTGATCTTTTTTATTTGCAATACGTTTTTTTACTTGTTCGTCATTTAGAATTTCTCCTTTAAATATGGAGATAATTTCGTCTTGGTATATTTTAATAGCTGTAAATAATCCTTTACCAGCATTTATTAATTGAGAGGTTTCAATATATAAATAATCTGATTCTAAGGCTTCAATTGTGTTGTCAGAATATACCATAGGTTACTATTATTTTAATTCTCCATTTAATGAAGTAAGTCGATTAAGTTCATCAAAGTTAGCAATTATAATATTGTTATCTTTTTTTCCTTCGATAGAATTATTTGTTATCTTTAATGGTATTTCTCTGTCAATTAGGTAGTTTATAAAAGCATTTTTATGATTAACATCGAAACTACTTATTGCTTGTGGAAAATTGGTCATTACTTTTTCAAATTTGCTTTTATCAATTGCTGGAATTGCATCATCATCAATTGTAACTACAAGTGTTCCTTGGCCATAATTAGCACAATAATAGCTTTTTGAATTAAAGATTCCGCAAGCAATCATTCCTATTTTATGCTCAAAGTTTTCTTCTACATGAAAATGAGGATTTGTTAACTCTTCAATGTTTTTTTCTTCACCAATGGCTTTTAATTTATTTGATTGAATAAGTAAGTTTTCAGGAATTCCACTTTTGCTATTTGCCCAACCCCACATCCAAGAATTGTTATTGAAAGAAAGTGATCCTATGATTTGAATTGGTAATATAATATCTTCAAATGAAATTGTGCCTTCATTCATATCAAATTGCCAAGATTTAGAATCAATTATATCAGCAAGATTTCCTTGTTTTTCAAGAGATAAAGCAATATTTTGTTCTAACATTTCTAAAAAAGTATTACAATTTTGTTTTGTATAAGATTGAAATTCTGTTTGTTTATGATTGTCTTCCATTTTTAAATTTATTTATAATTACAAATGTAATAAAAATGATGTAAAATCTTACAAGATGTCTATTTATACAAAAAAACTCCAAGTATGTATATCTTGGAGTTTTTTGAATTTATTTTGAATAATTATTCTGCACTTTCTTGCATTGTGTGATATACATTCATGACATCATCATCTTCTTCAATTTTTTCTAATAACTTTTCTACATCAGCAACTTGCTCAGGAGTGAGTTCTTTTGTTACTTGTGGAATTCTTTCAAAACCAGAAGATAAGATTTCTAAATTTCTATTTTCTAATTCTTTTTGGATATTTCCAAAGCTTTCAAAAGGAGCATACATTAGAATACCATCTTCATCTGCAAAAATTTCTTCTACACCAAAATCAATCATTTCTAATTCTAATTCTTCTACATCTTGTCCTTCCGCTGGAATTCTAAAATTACAAGTATGATCAAACATGAATTCTACAGAACCTTGTGTTCCCATTGTTCCATTACATTTATTAAAATAACTTCTAATATTTGCAACAGTTCTATTGTTATTGTCTGTAGCTGTTTCAATAAGTATGGCTATTCCATGTGGAGCATAACCTTCAAAAAGAACTTCTTTGAAATTAGCAGTATCTTTATCGGAAGCTTTTTTAATAGCGCGTTCTACATTGTCTTTTGGCATGTTTGCTGCCTTTGCGTTTTGTATAACAGCTCTTAAACGAGAATTAGTGTCAGGGTTTGGTCCGCCTTCTTTAACGGCCATAACAATATCTTTACCTATTCTAGTGAACGTTTTTGCCATTGCTGACCAACGTTTCATTTTTCGTGCTTTTCTAAATTCAAATGCTCTTCCCATTTCTAATTGTTTTATCTCAGTATAATGTGCAAAAATAAGGTTTCTTTACAATTATTCAAATTGTTACTTATTTTTTATAAAATGGTAATTTAACCACTTTTGCTGCTACGTCTTTATTTCTAATTCGAATAAAAATTTCAGAATCAATACTTGATAATGCTGTAGGTACATATCCTAATCCAATGGCTTTTCCTAATGATGGAGATTGTGTTCCAGAAGTTACAATTCCAACTACATTTCCATTAGCATCTGCAATTTCATAATCGTGACGTGGAATTCCTCTATCAATTAATTCAAATGCAATTAATTTACGACTTACACCTTCTTCTTTTTGTTTTTTTAAATTTTCAGAGTTTGTAAATTCTTTTGTAAACTTTGTAATCCATCCTAATCCAGCTTCAAGTGGTGAAGTAGAATCGTTAATGTCATTTCCATATAAACAGAATCCCATTTCTAAACGTAGTGTATCACGTGCTGCTAAACCAATTGGTTTTATGCCATAAGAAGCACCAGCTTCAAACACTTTGTTCCAAATTTGTTCTACTTCAGAATTTTTACAGTAGATTTCAAATCCACCTGATCCTGTATATCCAGTTGCTGAAATAATTACATTCTCTATTCCTGCGAAATCTGCTACTTCAAAATGATAGTATTTGATTGTTGATAGGTCTACAGATGTTAAAGATTGCATAGCTTCAACAGCTTTAGGACCTTGAATTGCAAGTAATGAATAGTCTTCTGAAATATTTTTCATATCGACACCTAAATCATTTTGAGATGAAATCCAGTTCCAATCTTTTTCAATATTTGAAGCGTTTACAACTAATAAATATTGATCTTCTTTTATTTTGTATATAATTAAATCATCAATTATTCCTCCTTCATTATTTGGTAAACATGAATATTGTGCACGACCAATTTCTAAAACAGAAGCATCATTTGATGTTACTTTTTGTATTAAAGCTAATGCATTTTCACCTGTTAAAAGAAATTCACCCATGTGAGAGACATCAAAAACACCTACACCATTTCTTACGGTTTCATGTTCAGCATTTACACCTTCATATTGAACAGGCATATTGTAACCTGCAAAAGGAACCATTTTTGCTCCTAAGCTTTCATGAACGTGTGATAAAGTCGTATTTTTCATTATTTGTAGTTAAAAAATTAAAGTGGCTAATTTATTCAAAAAAACTCAATTAAAAGGCTTGAAAACTTATAAATTGTCGATATGTTTTTAACATTTTTCTTGTTTTTTGTAACAGCATTACTTTGTAAGTATTATTGTTTTTAAATGATCGTAATTTTTTATTTTAATGCTTTTCTTTTCTTTGCTAAGAACATTTTTTATTTGTTCAGGAATTTGAAGATTTATGTTTAATGTAGATTCAACAATATCTATAAATTTTACAGGATGTGCAGTTTCTAAGAAAAAACCTATTGCTTCGGGGTGATTTTTAAGTTCTTTTTTTAAACCTAAATAGCCAACTGCTCCATGTGGTTCTGCAATATAATTATATTGATTATAAATGTTTTTCATTACTTCTAATGTATCTTCATCTGTAAAAGTATAAGATGAAAAATCTTTTTTAAATTCAGACAAATCATTGTTATACATTTCTTGGATTCTAACAAAATTACTTGGATTTCCAACATCCATTGCGTTTGAAATTGTAGCAATTGATGGTTTTGGTTCATAAACTCCATTTGTTAAAAATCTAGGAATAGTGTCGTTTGCATTTGTTGTAGCTACAAAATGATGAATAGGTAAACCTAGTTTTTTTGCTAATATTCCAGCACAAATATTCCCGAAATTACCACTAGGACATGACGTGATTAATGATTTGTTGAATTTTTTAAGCGCTTTATATGCAAAGAAAAAGTAAAACATTTGAGGTAACCAACGTGCAATATTAATAGAATTTGCCGAGGTAAGATTTTGATGTCTTAATTCTTCGTCTAAAAAGGCCTTTTTTACCATATCTTGACAATCATCAAAATTACCTTCGACTTCTAATGCTGTGATATTTTGTCCTAAAGTAGTTAGTTGTCTTTCTTGAATATCGCTTACTTTTTTTGATGGATATAAAATAATTACTTCTACACCTTTTACTCCTAAAAAACCATTTGCAACAGCTCCTCCTGTGTCTCCTGAAGTAGCAACTAAAACGATATTTTTTTGGTCTTTGTTTTTGTTGAAATATGCTAGACAACGTGACATAAATCGAGCGCCAACATCTTTGAAAGCCATTGTTGGGCCATGAAATAGTTCTAATGAATAGATATTATTTTCTACTTTATTTAAAGGAAAATCAAAAGATATAGTTTCTTTAATAATTTGTTTTAATTCTTTTTCAGGAATTTCATTTTTTATAAAAGGTTTAATCACTTCAAAAGCAATCTCTTCATTTGATGTATTTTCAATGTTTTCAAAAAATGTTTTAGGTAATTCTGAAATTTTTGATGGGAAATATAATCCTTTATCTGGTGAAAGTCCGTTTATTACTGCTTCTTGAAAAGACACCGTATGATTTTTATTGTTTAAACTGTAATATTTCATTTTAAAATTGGTGTATTAAATTATTTTTACTCCTTCATCATTTACTTTTGAAATATGTATATCAAAAGGGATATTTGTTTTTAAATAGGTATTTTCCATTGCTTTTGCTACATTTTTAGCAATGCTACTTCCTTTGCATAATGCAAAAATTGAAGGTCCAGCTCCAGAAATTCCAGCTCCTAATGCTCCATTTTTTAAAGCACTATTTTTAACTTTATCAAAATTAGGAATTAATCCTTTTCTAAGCGGTTCTATGATTACATCTTCTAGAGATCTACTAATAATTTCATAATCTTTCATATATAAACCAGCTATTAGACCTCCTAAATTCCCCCATTGTTTAATTGCATTTTTTAAACTTATCATTGGTTCTAAAACGGCTCTAGCATCTGAAGTTTTAATTTCTATGTGAGGATGTAAAACGACTGCAAAAAGTTCATTTGGACTTTCAATTTTGATAATATCTAAAGGATCATAACCTCTTACTAAAGTGAAACCGCCAAGTAAGCAAGGTGCAACATTGTCTGCATGTTCAGATCCACTTGCAATAGCTTCTCCTTTCATAGCAAAATGTACTAATTCATTTTTTGAATATGGTTTCCCTAAAATTTCATTAACTCCAAAAACAGCTCCGGCTGCACTTGCCGCAGAACTACCAATTCCACTGCCAGTTTTAATTTTTTTATGAATTTCAATTTCGATACCAAATGATACTGGATTAAAATCTTTTTCATAGTTGTTTAATATAGCTAATGCAGCAACGCCTGCAACATTTTTATCGATTTCAAAAGGTAATTCTGCACCTGTTATTTTAGTGATTTTTATCCCTTTTGTTGGTGATTTTCTAAATATCATTTCATCACCTATAGTTTCTAAACATAGTCCCATTACATCAAATCCGCAATTAAGATTTGCAATTGTAGCAGGACAGAATATTTTTATATTACTCATTGTTTTTTATTTAGATTTTCTAGTTCGTAGATAATTAATTACTCTTAGAACTAGAAATAAGTTTTATACATTTCCAATTCTAATCATATCGGCAAAAATACCAGATGCTGTAACGGCTGCACCAGCTCCTGCACCTTTTATTAATAAAGGTTGATCTACATACCTATCAGTATAAAATTGTACAATATTATCTTTTCCTTCTAGGTTGTAAAATGGACTTTCTTTTGGAATAAATTCTAAACCAATGCTAGCTTTTCCGTTTTCAAAAGAAGTAACATATTTTAATTTACTGTTTTTTGTTTTAGCTTCTTTTAAAAGAGAATCAAAGTGTGATGCATATTTAGTTAATGAATTAAAAAAATCATCATTATTTGTTGTATTTAGACATTCTGCAGGAAGGAAGGAGTTGTTTTGAATGTCTTCTATTTCCATTTCATAACCACTTTCTCTAATTAGAATTAGAATTTTTCTAGCTACATCAATTCCGCTTAAATCTATTTTTGGGTTAGGTTCTGTGTATCCTTGAATTCCAGCTTCTTTTACAACATCATAAAAAGAAAAAGATTCACTAAAATTATTAAATATAAAGTTTAAACTTCCTGATAAAACAGCTTTGATTTTATGTATTTTATCACCAGATGCAATTAAATGTTTTAAAGTATCTATTATAGGTAATCCAGCACCAACATTAGTTTCAAATAAAAATGGTGCATTGTACTTTCTCGATAAGTTTTTTAAATGTTTATAGTTTTCAAATTTTGAAGAACAAGCAATTTTATTACATGTAACAACAGCTATGTTTTTTTCTAAAAATTTATCATAAATAGAAGCGATTTCAGCATTTGCAGTAATATCAACAAAAATACTATTACGAAGGTTTAACTTTTGTACCTGATGAATGAAATTTTTAATATTTGCTTTTTCACCATTATTCATCTTTGATTTCCAGTTGTTTAATGGTATTCCGTCTTCGTTAAAAATCATTTTTTGTGAGTTTGATAAGGCAATTACTCTCATATTGATTTTAAGATTATCTCTCAAATACTTTTTTTGTTGATGTATTTGATCAATAAATTTTTCTCCTACATTTCCAACTCCCATTACAAATAAATTAAGTTGTTTCGTATTGTCTTCAAAAAAACGTTCATGTAGTGAGTTTAATGCTTTCTTAACATCGTTTTTATCGATAACTACTGAAATATTTCGTTCTGAAGCTCCTTGAGCAATAGCACGAATGTTAACATTGTTTTTTCCCAATGTTCCAAACATTTTTCCACTTAATCCCTGATGATTCTTCATGTTTTCTCCTACTAATGCTACTATGCATAAATCTTTTTCTACAATGCAAGAATTGATTTTATTTTGATTTATTTCAATTTCAAAAGTATTATCAATAGCTAGTTTTGCTTTTTCAGCATCATTATTTGAAATTCCAATACAAATTGAATGTTCAGAAGATGCTTGTGTAATAAAAATGACATTTATATTATGAAGCGATAGTACTTCAAATAGTCGTTTTGAAGAGCCTGTTATTCCTATCATTCCAGAACCTTCTATAGTAACTAACGAAATGTCTTCAATATGTGAAATACCTTTTACAGGATTTCCGTTTGAAACAGATTCATTAAAAATTAAAGTTCCTTCTTCGTTAGGTTCAAATGTGTTTTTAATCCAAACAGGAATATTTGAATTTAAGACAGGTTGAATAGTAGGAGGATAAAGTACTTTGGCTCCAAAATGAGATAATTCCATAGCTTCTTGATATGATAAAGAAACGATAGGTTTTGCTTGCTTTACTATTTTCGGATTAGCAGTAAACATTCCATTAACATCTGTCCAAATTTCTAAAGAAGATGCGTGTAAGCAATATGCTAGAATGGAAGCTGTATAATCTGAACCTCCTCTTCCTAAAGTAGTTGTGTTTCCGTCATCGGTAGATGCTATAAATCCTGGGAATAGTGAAATTTGATTATTGTTTTTTGAAAAATAATCAGTTAATAATATTTTTGTTTTGTTAAAATCGACTATTGCTTTGCCAAAAAAAGCATTTGTTTTTATGAAATTTCTACTGTCAACAAAGGAACTATTTATATTTACTTTTTTTAAAGCGGAGGCAATAATCTGAGAAGATAATAATTCTCCAAAACT
Organism: Flavobacterium sp. 316; assembly: GCF_000967805.1. Classification (NCBI taxonomy): domain Bacteria; kingdom Pseudomonadati; phylum Bacteroidota; class Flavobacteriia; order Flavobacteriales; family Flavobacteriaceae; genus Flavobacterium; species Flavobacterium sp. 316. The sequence continues at coordinate 326,886 of NZ_JYGZ01000006.1, read as the reverse complement.
TAAAATGCGGTCTAATGTTTTAGGTGTAAGTTCTCCAAGAAGATAACAACCATCTAATAGTATTTTTAGTTGGGCTATTTCTTTATTAATGAGGTTAACTAATGTATTTTGCTCATCTGGAAGAATTAATTTTTGTATTGTTTCAATGTGTTTTGTTTCAATCTTTAAAATAATATCAAGATATGTTTTGTCTTTTTTTATAGCTGTGCTTCCTGCTAAATGAAGTAAATCAGTTACTCCACTTAGAGCAGAAACAACAACAATTAAATTATTTTGTTTAGATTTTTTAGTTACTATATCAATTACTTTTGAAATATTTTGAGCGTTGGCTACAGATGTGCCTCCAAATTTTAATACAATCATTTTGATGTTTTTTGAAAATAAAATATAATAAGAAGTATATCTTTCAAATGAAAAATATATAATACGGGATTATATGAAATGATTTACCCCTTAAGGGGTAGTAATGATTGTAGAAGTTGTTGTAATAGCAAAAGATACAATCAAATTTTTGATTGTATTTATTGAAGAATATGTTCTTTTGTTATTAAACATCAATCAAATATATGACAAATTATGCTTATTGAGAATTTTTTGTTATTTTTTTTTGATTTTATTATCTTTTAAACTTTACTTACTTGTTAAAATGCGTTTTTTGTAAAATTCTAAATATCAGATTAATAATAATGCATTAAAATAGTAGTTAAAAATGTTGTTTCTTAACAATTGTTTACGGAATTTTGGACTTTAAAATTTTTGAAATGGAAACAGTACACTATATAAGTTCAGATTTATTATCAATAGAAAAGATTAATGAAATTATTTCGTATGATTTAAAATTAGAATTATCAGAAGAAGCAAGAGCAAATATCGTTAAATGTAGATCATATTTAGATGATAAGCTTAAATTGAATGACAACCCTATTTATGGAATAAATACAGGATTTGGTTCATTATGTAATGTGAAAATTTCAAATGAGAATTTATCAAAATTACAAGAAAACTTAGTAAAATCTCATGCTTGTGGTACAGGTGAAGAAGTTCCACAAGAAATAGTAAAAATAATGTTATTGTTAAAAATACAATCATTAAGTTATGGACATTCAGGTGTTCAACTTGAAACAGTTGAGCGATTGATAGGTTTTTATAATAATGATATATTACCAGTAATTTATACGCAAGGTTCTTTAGGAGCAAGTGGAGATTTGGCACCTTTAGCACATTTATCTTTACCTTTAATTGGGGAAGGAGAAGTTTATAAAGATGGATTTAGACAACCAGCATCTAAGATTCTTGAAAATATGAATTGGAAGCCAATAGTTCTTCAGTCAAAAGAAGGATTAGCTTTATTAAATGGGACTCAATTTATGGCCGCTTATGGTGTTCATATTCTTATAAAGGCTAGTAAGTTATCTTATTTAGCAGATATTATAGGAGCTGTTTCCTTAGAAGGGTTTGATGGAAGGATAGAACCATTTAATGAATTAATTCATATGGTTAGACCTCATAAAGGTCAAATAGTTACAGCCGAAAGAATGCGAGATTTACTGGAAGATAGTGAAATTATTGCACAAGTAAAGAAACATGTGCAAGATCCATATTCTTTTAGATGTATTCCACAAGTTCATGGAGCAAGTAAAGATACAATTGATTATGTGAAAAAAGTTTTTCGTACAGAGATTAATTCGGTAACAGATAACCCAAATATTTTTGTAGGAGAAGATCAAATTATTTCAGGAGGTAATTTTCATGGGCAACCTTTAGCGTTGGCATTAGATTTTCTAGGAATTGCTTTGGCAGAGCTAGGAAGTATTTCAGAAAGAAGAACATATCAATTGATATCTGGTTTAAGAGAGTTACCAGCATTTTTAGTTAGTGATCCAGGATTAAATTCAGGATTTATGATTCCTCAATATACAGCAGCTAGTATTGTAAGTCAAAATAAGCAGTTAGCTACGCCAGCAAGTATTGATAGTATTGTTTCAAGTAATGGTCAGGAAGATCATGTTAGTATGGGGGCAAATGCAGCGACAAAAACATTAAGAATTATTGAAAACTTAGAGCGTATTTTAGCAATAGAGTTATTAAATGCATCACAAGCAATAGAGTTTAGAAGACCTTTAAAATCGAGTGAGTTTATTGAAATGTTTATAAAAGCATATCGTGATGAGGTTTCATTTGTTAGTGAAGATAGAATTTTACATTATGATATTGAAAAATCAATTGCTTTTTTGATGAGTTTTCAAATAGACAGTGAGGTTTTACAATAATCCTTTTAAAAATAAAATACTAATTAGCCCTAAAATAGCTGGAATACCTTGAACGTAGAAGATCTTTTTTGAAACTGATATGGCACCATATATTCCAGCTATTAAAACACAACTTAAAAAGAAAATTGCAATTTTCTGACTCCATATAGGGTTTTTTATTGTTAATGACCAAAGTAATCCTGCGGCAAGAAAACCATTATATAGTCCTTGATTTGCAGCCATAGTTTTTGTTTTTCCAAATAAATCTTTTGGAAAATTTCGGAATACTTTTGGAGCTTTTGTTGTCCAAGCAAACATTTCTAACCATAAAAAATAGAAATGGAGTAGTGCTACAAAAGCAATAATAATTTGTGAAATAAGATTCATAATTTTTAGTTTAAAATATATAGGTGTGTTTAAATTATTAGAACCCAAAATAATAGTTCTTATAATTGGGTTCTAGTAATTTTTTATTTCCATTTAAAATTTTTCTCAATTGCTTTAATCATTTCTCCTGCAATATCTTTTTGTGTTGCACCTTCGATTCCTTCAAGTCCAGGAGATGAATTAACTTCTAATAATAAAGGACCTTTAGATGAACGAATAATGTCGACACCAGCAACTTTTAAATCCATAGCTTTTGCAGCTTTTATCGCAATTTTCTTTTCTTCAGAAGTTACTTTTACAACAGATGCAGTTCCTCCCATGTGAATATTTGCCCTAAATTCACCTGGAGCAGCTTCTCTTTGCATTGCTGCTACAACTTTTCCATCTACAACAAATAATCGTAAATCTTTCCCGTTTGCTTCTTTAATAAATTCTTGTACTAATATATTAGCATTTAAGCTTTTAAAGGCATTTATTACAGATTCAGCTGCTTTTTTTGTTTCTGCTAATACTACTCCTTTACCTTGTGTTCCTTCAAGTAATTTTACAATTAATGGAGAACCACCAACCATTTTAATTAAGTCATCAGTATCTAATGGAGAGTTTGCAAATCCAGTTGTTGGAATATCAACACCATTATTTAATAATAATTGAAGTGAAAATAGTTTATCTCTTGATTGTGTAATTGCGGCTGCGTTATTTAATGCAAAAACTTTTAAAGCCTCAAATTGTCGAGTTAAAGCGCAACCATAATAAGTCATGCTAGGTCTAATTCTAGGAATTACAGCATCAAAATCATTTAAAACTTTTCCACCTCGATAATGAATTTCAGGTGTGTCTGCATCTAATTTCATGTAGCAGTATTTTAAATTTAAGAAGTGCATCTCATGTCCACGCATTTCACCTGCTTCAATAATTCTTTTGTTACTATATAATTCTGGATTACTTGCAAGAAGACCTATTCTAAGTCCTTGTTTGATGTTTGAATTGTCATAATAAAATTCTTTTAGTTTTTCATTTGACGGTTGTCCTAATACATATTTTTTTTCAGGATCAACTAATATCCTTCCAGACATTGCTTCTCTTCCTAAAAGCATTCGGAATCCCATTGAATCTCTATTAGTAAGAGTAAGTTCAATATCCCATTTTTTTCCACCAATTTCAAGATGGGTTTTTATTACATGTCTTTTTTCACGATATCCACTTGAGCTTTTTACAATTCTTTGATCTACTAATTTAGCTTCACAATGAATTACTGTTTTTGCATTGTTTTGAATAGGGTTTATATCGAACTTCACCCAAGCTTCACTGTCTTTTTGAAATGTTTTAATATTTGTTGCGTGTAAAGCAGATGTTTTAGCTCCTGAATCTACACGTGCTTTTATTGTTGGAATACCTAATGTAGGAAGGGAACACCATTCTTCGCTTCCAACGATTACTTTATCTTGCATTTTATATTGTAAAATTTATTTCTAATGTAATACTTTTTTTTAAATATTTAGTAAAGAAAAGAAAAACCTACTAATTAGTAGGTTTTTCAGATTTTTTTATTTCTATAGTGAGCTCGTTTGTTGTCTCATTTAAATCCATAAAAATTTCGTCGCCTTCATGAATTTTAGAAGTTATAATTTCTTCTGCTAAGGCATCTTCAACATACTTTTGAATAGCTCTTTTTAGTGGTCGAGCTCCAAATTGTTTATCAAATCCTTTATCAGCAATATAGTCTTTAGCTTTTTCAGAAAGTTTTAAATCATATCCTAAGTCTTTTACTCTTAAATACAGTTTATCCATTTCAATATCAATTATTAAATCAATATCTTCTTTTTCAAGAGCATTAAATACTATTACATCATCAATTCTATTTAAGAATTCAGGAGCGAATGCTTTTTTTAATGCATTTTCAATAATTCCTTTAGAGTTATCTCCAGCTTGAGAAATTTTTGAAGCAGTACCAAATCCTACTCCTTGACCAAAATCTTTTAATTGACGAGCACCAACATTTGATGTCATGATAATGATAGTATTTCTAAAGTCAATTTTTCGACCCAAACTGTCGGTTAAATGTCCGTCGTCTAAAACTTGAAGCATCATATTAAACACATCTGGATGTGCTTTTTCAATTTCATCAAGAAGCACTACACAATAAGGTTTTCTACGTACTTTTTCTGTTAATTGTCCTCCTTCTTCATAACCAACATATCCTGGAGGAGCACCAACTAATCGAGAAATAGCAAATTTCTCCATGTATTCACTCATATCAACACGAACAAGTGCATCTTCAGAATCGAATAATTCTTTAGCAAGAACTTTCGCTAATTGAGTTTTTCCAACACCTGTTTGTCCTAAGAAAATGAAAGAACCAATAGGTTTGTTAGGATCTTTTAATCCAGCTCTATTACGCTGAATTGCTTTTGCAATTTTTTCAACAGCATCATTTTGCCCAATTACTTTTCCTTTTATTAATTCTGGAAGTTTTGCTAATTTATTACTTTCGGTTTGAGCAATTCTGTTGACAGGAATTCCTGTCATCATTGAGACAACGTCTGCCACATTGTCTTCTGTGACAGTTACTCGATTGTTTTTTGCATCTTCTTCCCATTGTTCTTGCGCAATTGCTAATTCTTTTTCGATGCGTTTTTCATCATCTCTAAGTTTAGCGGCTTCTTCATATTTTTGCTTTTTTACAACTGTGTTTTTAAGTTCTCTAACTTCTTCTAACTGACGTTCCAATTCTAAAATTTGCTTTGGAACATCAATATTTGTAATGTGAACTCTTGAACCAGCTTCGTCTAGAGCATCAATAGCTTTGTCTGGTAAAAACCTTTCAGTCATATATCTATTTGTAAGCTTAACACATGCTTCTATAGCTTCATCTGTGTATGTTACATTGTGATGGTCTTCATATTTACTTTTAATATTGTTTAATATTGTAATTGTTTCTTCAACAGAAGTTGGTTCTATAATTACTTTTTGAAAACGTCTTTCTAATGCACCATCTTTTTCTATATATTGACGATATTCATCTAGGGTAGTAGCTCCAACACATTGTATTTCTCCTCTAGCTAAAGCAGGTTTAAACATGTTAGAAGCATCCAAAGATCCTGTCGCGCCTCCAGCTCCTACAATTGTATGAATTTCATCTATGAAAAGAATAATGTCATCATTTTTTTCTAATTCATTCATTACAGCTTTCATTCTCTCTTCAAATTGCCCACGATATTTTGTACCAGCAACTAAGCTAGCCAAATCTAATGTTACAACACGTTTATTGAAAAGAATTCTTGAAACTTTCTTCTTTATAATTCTTAAAGCTAAACCTTCTGCAATAGCTGATTTTCCTACTCCTGGTTCACCAATAAGAAGAGGATTGTTTTTCTTTCTTCGACTTAAAATTTGTGAAACACGTTCGATTTCTTTTTCACGACCAACTACAGGATCTAATTTTCCTTCTTCAGCTAATTCAGTTAAATCTCTTCCAAAATTATCTAAAACTGGTGTTTTTGATTTTTTATTTGTCTTATTTCCTGAAGGTGGATTATTAAATCCGCCTTCACGAGTACCTTCTTCCTGACCTGCATCATCATTAAATTCAGCCTTAGGAAGGTTTTCTATATAATCATTTTCGTTTGTTATCATTGCTGTATATTGGTCTTTAACAGATTCGTAATCTATTTTTAATTTGTTTAACAATTTTGTAGTAGGGTCGTTTTCATTTCTTAATATGCATAATAATAAATGTGCCGTACTTATTGTAGAGCTGTTATATAATTTGGCTTCTAAAAAAGTAGTTTTTAAAGCCCTTTCTGCTTGTCGAGTAAGGTGTAAATTCTTTTTGTCATTATTTTGAATTCCTATTGAATTTGCTGGACTTAAGACTTCAACTTTTTTTCTTAAATGATCAAAATCTACAGTTAAATTGTTTAAAATAGCCATAGCTTTACCTTGACCTTCTCTAAGAAGTCCTAGCATTAAATGTTCTGTTCCAATGAAATCATGACCTAAACGTAAAGCTTCTTCTTTACTATAGGAAATAACATCCTTTACTCTTGGTGAAAAATTATCGTCCATTTTAATCAAAATTGTAGGTGTAAATATACTAAGATATGAGAGAATAAGCAAAAAATATGCCCTTTTCAGTTTCTATTGCTAATTGACAAAAAAAAAATGACAAAAAAAAATACTGTGGAAAACTTTTAAAATCATTTTTCAAGAGAAGATTGTTAATAAATCATTCAAATTTATCTTGAAAAATTAAATAGAAAATTATAAAAAGCTGTATCTTGGCACGTTTAACAAAATGAATATAATTTTAATTTAAATACTTATGTCTGAAGGAGAAAAGTTAATCCCTATTAACATTGAAGATGAAATGAAATCAGCTTACATTGATTATTCAATGTCGGTTATTGTATCTAGAGCGCTTCCAGATGTTAGAGACGGGTTAAAACCAGTACATCGAAGAGTATTATTTGGAATGCATGAGTTAGGAATTCGTTCTAATAGTGCTTATAAAAAATCAGCAAGGATTGTTGGAGAAGTATTAGGTAAGTACCATCCACATGGAGATACATCAGTATATGATGCAATGGTTCGTATGGCTCAAGAGTGGAGTTTACGATATTTAATGGTTGATGGTCAAGGTAACTTTGGATCAGTTGATGGCGATAGTCCAGCAGCAATGCGTTATACCGAAGCAAGAATGCGAAAGATATCGGAAGATATGTTGGCGGATATAGAAAAAGAAACGGTTGATTTTCAATTGAATTTTGATGACTCTTTGGAAGAGCCAAAAGTATTACCTACAAAGGTTCCAACTTTGTTAATTAACGGTGCATCTGGTATTGCAGTAGGTATGGCAACAAATATGCCTCCTCATAATATATCAGAAGTAATAGATGGAACATTAGCTTATATTGATAACAATGATATTGAAATTGATGAGTTAATGCAACATGTAAAAGCACCCGACTTTCCTACAGGAGGTGTTATTTATGGATATGAAGGAGTAAGAGAAGCTTTTAAAACTGGTAGAGGACGTATTGTTATGCGAGCTAAAGCAGGTTTTGAAGAATCAAATAATAGAGAAGCTATTATTGTAACTGAAATTCCATATCAAGTTAATAAAGCCGACATGATTAAAAAAACGGCTGACTTGGTTAATGAGAAAAAAATTGAAGGTATTGCAACTATTCGTGATGAATCGGATAGAAATGGGATGCGAATTGTTTATGAATTAAAAAGAGATGCGGTTCCAAATGTAGTTTTAAATACATTATACAAATATACTCAATTACAATCTTCGTTTAGTGTGAATAATATTGCACTTGTAAATGGAAGACCAGAAATGTTGAATCTTAAAGATTTAATTCATCATTTCGTTGAACATCGTCATGAAGTTGTAATTCGTAGAGCACAATATGAATTAAGAAAAGCAGAAGAAAGAGCACACATATTAGAAGGTTTAATCATTGCTTCTGATAATATTGATGAAGTAATTGCATTAATTCGTTCTTCTAAAGATGGGGAAGAAGCAAGAAATAAATTAATTGAACGATTTAAATTATCGGAAATTCAAGCTCGTGCCATCGTAGAAATGCGTTTACGTCAATTAACAGGACTAGAGCAAGATAAACTTCGTGCTGAATACGATGAGATAATGAAATTAATTACAGGATTGAAAGAATTATTAGCAAGTAAAGAATTGCGAATGGAACTTATCAAAACTGAATTAGCAGAAATTAAAGAGAAGTATGGAGATGAAAGACGTTCAATAATAGAATATGCTGGAGGAGATGTAAGTATTGAAGATCTAATTGCAGATGAACAAGTTGTAGTTACTATATCACATGCAGGTTATATTAAACGTACATCATTGACAGAATATAAAACTCAAAATAGAGGTGGAGTTGGGCAAAAAAGTGCTGCAACAAGAGATCAAGATTTCTTAGAACATTTATTTGTAGCAACAAATCATCAATACTTAATGTATTTTACCCAAAAAGGAAAATGCTATTGGATGAGAGTGTTTGAAATTCCTGAAGGAACAAAAGCAAGCAAAGGAAGAGCTATCCAAAATTTGATTAATATAGAGAAAGATGATAAAGTAAAAGCATTTATCTGTACTAAAGATTTAAAAGATGAAGAATATATTAATAGTCACTATGTGATTATGGCAACTAAACAAGGTCAAGTTAAGAAAACTTCTTTAGAGCAATATTCTCGTCCACGTCAAAATGGAATTAATGCAATTACAATTAAAGAAGACGACGAATTATTAGAAGCAAAATTAACTACAGGAAATAGCCATGTTTTATTAGCAGTAAAATCAGGTAAATTAGTTCGTTTTGAAGAAAGTAAGACGCGTCCAATGGGAAGAACTGCTTCTGGAGTTCGTGGAATCACTTTAGCAGATGAAAAAGATGAAGTGATAGGAATGGTATCAATTGATGAAAAAGATATTAATGATTCTCAAATTTTAGTAGTTACCGAAAATGGTTATGGTAAACGTACAAAATTAGAAGAAGATGGAGAACCAGTTTATAGAGTTACAAATCGTGGTGGAAAAGGTGTTAAAACACTTAATTTAACCGAGAAAACAGGAGCTTTAATTGCTATTAATGCTGTAACAGATGAAGATGATTTAATGATTATTAACAAGTCTGGATTAACTATTAGAATGGAAATTTCAGATTTAAGAGTTATGGGAAGAGCAACTCAAGGAGTTCGCTTAATTAATATTAAAGGGAAAGATTCTATTGCAGCTGTAACGAAAGTTCTTAGAGAAGAAGATGCAGAAGTTGTAGATGCAGAAGAAATTACCAATATAGAGCTTGATTCAACAGAAAACACAGAAACAAATGAATAATTATTTAAAGCCCAAAATGATTAGTTTTGGGCTTTAAAATTAAAAACTATCAAACGAAATGAAATCATTATTTTTAACAGTAGTGTTGTTTGTATCAATGACTACTTTTGCTCAAAAAGATGAGTTAAAAACACTTAAGAAAATTTATTCAAAAGATAAAATCTCTGAAAAAGATTTAGAAAAATATAATGTAGCAATGATATCATTAGAATATCTTGCAAAAGAGAATGCGGATAAAGTATATGCTAAATTTTATAAAATTGCTTATCCTTCTGTAGAATTAACTTTTAAAGGAGAGAAATCAACTATACAGGATAAGATAAATGTGTTTAATCCTGAGTTTATAAAAGAATATGGACAAGCAATAAGTAAAGTTATTGATATTGAAGAAAAATCTGAGGATAAAGAGTTTTATAATAATTTGATTGAACGAAAAAAAGCATTTGCTAATTCAATTAGTGATATTGCATTTAATTATAATGAATTAAATAATTTTAAAGAAGCAAGTGAAATGTTTTATTCTTTGTATCAATTTGATAAAAAGAATAAAGGTAGAGCTCTTGAAAATTCAGCAATTACTTCGTTTCAATCTGGAGATTATAAATATGCAGAAAAAAGATATGAAGAGTTTGTAAATAGTGATTATCTTGAAAATGGAGTTGAACGTTTTGCAACTAGTGTTGCTAATGGAGAAGAGTATTTTTTTGAAACGAAAGAAGAAAGATTAAAATCGATAGCTACAAAACTATATGAAAAGCCTAGGGATGTAAATATGTCTTTGAAAAAAAGTCAAGTATATAAAACATACGCTGCTTTAGTTTTAGAAAATGGAAACACTGAAAAAGCAAAATCTGTTTATGCTAAAGCGAGGAAATTGTTTCCAAATGATGAAGATTTAAAAAGCGATGAATTGAAATTGTATTTTAACCTTGGTTATAATGCTTTAGCTAATGATAAGGATATAGTTGATGAAATTAATTCAAACTTAGATGATAAAGAAAAGTATGATGAATTAATGCAGAAAAGAAAAGAAATGTATAAAGGAGCATTACCTTTTTTTGAAAAGGCTTATGGAATTATGCCGTCTGATGGAGATACTAAAAAAATGCTTGTTTTGTGTTATGAAACATTAGAGATGAAGGATAAAGCAGCGGCTTTAAAATAATAATAATAATAGAATTTATATTTAGATTAGAACTGTGGAGCTAGATTTGGCTTCACAGTTTTTTGTAATAATATGTAGATCTTTTAGTTATGAGTTAATCGTTGATTTTTTATAAAATAAATTAAATCTAAAAAAGTCGTCTAAAAAACTGTTTTAGACGACTTTTAATATTAAGTTGTTTAAACTTTCTTATCTAAATGAAGCTCTTGGTCCTGTAGGAGAAAAAACAGCTAACATTCTGTTTTTTTGTCCATTAGAAAACATATACATTCCTCTGTCATCAGTATAATCCATATAATTCATATACATTTCTAAAGGCGTTCCAGARCATGTACTTCTATGTCCTACAGCAGGAACACCATAATTTGCAGTATTATGTACTGGAGTGTCGCTCACTAAGTCATTTCCACAAGTTGTATCACCCCAAATATGACGTAAATTCATCCAATGTCCYACTTCGTGAGTTCCTGTTCTACCTAAGTTAAAWGGRTAAGTTGCAGTTCCTGTAGTTCCAGTGTATCTAGAATCAGCTACAACACCATCAGTTGCTGATGATCCGCCGGGAAATTGTGCATATCCTAAAATTCCACCACCTATTGTACATATCCAATAGTTTAATTTTGTAGTAGGAGAAGTAGGAGCAATACCACCTGTACTTGTTTTTTTCATRGCATYATTTGTTCCCCAAGATGTTTTAGTAGTAGATTTTCTAATRACTCTATCTAAAACAAARCGRATTCCTACATTAGCTCTTACRCTRCTATATGGRTTRTTWGSAGTRTTATAATCTGAATTTTGAGCATTAAAATCTTTGTTTAATACATCAATTTGAGATTGTAATTGCGCTTGCGAAATATTTTCTGCTGAAGTTCTATAAAGAACATTAAATACAACAGGAATTTCYAATACACCATTTACTATTCTACCTTGAGTAATAGCATCATTAATTTTTGATTCAATTTCTGCCATTCTGCCTGCTAAAGAAGGATCTTCTTCTAGTTGTTTTTCAAGAACATCATGAGAAGCACAACCTCTATGAGTAATTGTATTTGCTTCTGGTGTGTCTGTAATTGCGTTCTCTTCATTGTTACATGAAATCATAAGCAATAAAGCTGCTGCTGATAATAAAACTTTTTTCATAATAACTTGTTTAAATGTTTGTAAATTGTTTGATATTTAGTTGATAACTATACAATATTACTGTTTTTGTGTTTTAAAATCAAAAAAACTGTTAATTTGTTGAAAAAAGTATATTTTTTATGTAATTATTTGAATTTAAAATGATTAAAATGCTTGTTTTATTGTTTTTAATTTATTTTTATAAAGTGAATTTTCAATAAAACTTGTGACAATGAAAGATAGTTTAAAAATTTAAAAGCCATCTAAAAAATGTTTTAGATGGCCTTTGGTTTAATTTGTTATTTTAAATATTTATCTGAATGAAGCCCTTGGTCCTGAAGGAGAAAAAACAGCTAGCATTCTGTCTTTTTGGTCATTAGAAAACATATACATTCCTCTGTCATCAGTATAATCCATATAATTCATATACATTTCTAAAGGAGTTCCAGAACACGTACTTCTATGTCCTACAGCTGGAACACCGTAATTTGCAGTATTATGAGTTGGAGTGTCATTTACTAAATCATTTCCGCAAGTTGTATCACCCCAAATATGACGTAAATTCATCCAGTGACCTACTTCGTGCGTTGCAGTTCTACCTAAGTTAAAAGGATAAGTTGCAGTTCCAGTAGTTCCAGTATATTTTGAATCTAATACAACACCATCAGTTGCTGATGAACCTCCTGGGAATTGTGCATACCCTAATATACCACCTCCAATTGTACAAACCCAAATATTCAATTTTGTAGTAGGAGATGTAGGGTCTATTCCACCTCTTTTTGATTTTTTCATTACGTCTCTAGTTCCCCAAGATGATTTGTTTGTAGATTTTCTATTTACAGCATCAAGTACAAAACGAATCCCTACATTGGCTCTTACATCACTATACGGATTATTTGCAGTGTTGAAATCTGAGTTTTGAGCATTAAAATCTTTATTTAAAACGTCAATTTGAGATTGTAATTGAGCATCTGAAATGTTTTCTGAAGAAGTTCTGTATAAAACATTGAATACAACTGGAATTTCAAGTACTCCATTCACTATTCTTCCTTGTGTTATAGCGTTTTTTGTTTTAAGTTCAATTTCAGCCATTCTACCTGATAAAGTAGGATCTTCTTTTAGTTGTCTGTCAAGAACGTCATGTGAAGCGCATCCTCTATGAGCAATCGCATTTGCTTCTGGAGAATCTGTAACTGTGTTTTCTTCATTGTTACATGAAACCATGAGTAATAAAATTGTAGTTGATAATAAAAAATTTTTCATAATGGTTAATTGTTTTTGATTACTGATGCAATTTTATAACAAAAAAACGTATTATGTTTATTTTTTATGTAAAAATATTAAATAAAAGTTAATTTTTTAATATTTAACATGTAATTTCTGTTTTTTATTAAGATTGTCGGGTAAATTAAGAACTTGTGTGCTTAATTTAAAGAGGGTGGAATGATAAATATCTTAAAAAAAAACCGTTTCAAAACGGTCTCTTTTTTTAAGGTTAATTTTTGAAAGCATAATTTAGAATATTTGCTCCCATTTTTAATGCTTTTTCTCTTACTGAAATAGGATCATTGTGAACTTCTTCATCTTCCCAACCGTCTCCTAAATCTGATTCAAAAGTATAAAGCAATACTAATCTGTTTTCTATAAAGAGACCAAAAGCTTGAGGTTTCTTATTATTGTGTTCATGAATTTTTGGAAGACCATTAGGGAAATTATATGGTGCTTTAAAAATTTCATGACTATTTGGTAATTCAACTAGATTGTTGTTTGGAAATAATTTTTGAATTTCTTTTCTAATAAATTCATCCATTCCATAGTTGTCATCAATATGTAGAAAACCACCAGAAGTTAAATAGTTTTTTAGATTTTCTAAGTCATTTGGACTAAAAACAACATTGCCATGTCCAGTCATGTGAATAAAAGGATATGAAAAAATATCACTACTTCCTGCTTCAACAGTTGCAATTTTATTGTTAATATTTGTATTGATGTTTTGATTACAAAATGTAGCTAAATTAGGTAATGAAGTAGGGTTTGAATACCAGTCTCCACCACCAGAATATTTTAAAACAGCAATTTCCTGTGAGAATCCTATGTTTAAAAAAAATAGAATACTAATAAAAAATATTTTATTCATTGTTTTATTCGTTTATTAAGGCTACTGTATGGCAAGCAACTAATGCAGCGGTTTCTGTTCTTAATCTAGTTTTTCCTAATGTTACAGGTGTAAAATTTTTATGAAGTGCAAGTTGAATTTCTTTTAAAGAAAAATCGCCTTCAGGACCAATTAAAATTACTATTTTTTCATTTGTTTTAATAATATTTTTAAAAGACTTCCTGTCTTGTTCTTCACAATGAGCAATATATTTTATACCTTCAAAATCTTTTTCTAAAAAATCATTAAAGCGGATAGGTTCATTTACTTTTGGAAGATAATATTGTAAAGATTGTTTCATAGCAGACTGTATGATTTTTTCGGCTCTGTCAATCTTGTATACTTTTCTTTCAGAATGTTCACAAATAATAGGAGTGATTTCATGAATTCCAATTTCAGTTGCTTTTTCTAAAAACCATTCAAATCGATCATTTATTTTGGTTGGAGCAACTGCAATATGTAATTGATAATTTGTAGGATTAAAAAATTGAGTTTCAATTATTTTTACTTCACATTTTTTATCAGAAGCAATCGTTATTTCTGAAATGAATAAATAACCTAATCCGTTTGAAATGTGAATAATATCACTTTCTTTTTTTCTTAATACTTTGACAATATGTTTACTCTCTTCTTTGTCGAAAATAAAGTGTTTGTCTTCTTTTTTTATATATGGGTTGTAAAATAATTGCATATTAAAATTCTATTCGAGCTTTAGAAACTGTAGTATTTTTGCTGAAATTATTTTCAAGGAAATTATAATAACCTACAATTCCTATCATGGCAGCATTATCAGTTGTATATTCAAATTTTGGAATATAGGTTTTCCAACCGTATTTTTTTTCAGTTTCTTTTAGTGTTTTTCTTATCCCAGAATTAGCAGAAACACCACCTCCAATTGTTACTTGATTTATTCCTGTTTCTTTTACTGCAATTTTTAGTTTATCCATTAAAATGTCAATTATAGTGTCTTGTATTGAAGCACAAATATCATTTCTATTTTCCTCTATAAAGTTAGGATTAATTGCAGTATTTTTTTGTATAAAATATAAAATTTGTGTTTTTAATCCGCTAAAACTAAAATTTAAACCCTCTACTTTTGGTTTAGTAAATTTAAAAGCTTTTGGGTTTCCTTCTTGTGCATATTTGTCTATTAAAGGTCCACCAGGATAGGGAAGACCTAATATTTTTGCAGACTTATCAAAAGCTTCACCAACAGCATCATCAGTAGTTTCTCCAATAATTTTTAAATCAAAAAAACTGTTTACTTGTACAATTTGAGTATGTCCTCCACTTATTGTAAGTGCTATAAAAGGAAAAGTGGGTTTATCAAATCCTTCTTCATCAATAAAATGGGCTAAAATATGTGCTTTCATGTGGTTTACTGCAATCAAAGGAATGTTTAAAGCCATGCTCATTGATTTTGCGAAAGAGCCTCCTACTAGTAATGAACCCATTAATCCAGGTCCTTGAGTAAAAGAAATACAATTTAGTTCTTCTTTTGAAATTCCTGCTTTTTTTATTGCAACATCTACAACAGGGACAATGTTTTGTTGATGAGCTCTTGAAGCTAACTCAGGAACAACACCTCCATATTCTTTGTGTATAGCTTGTTGAGCTACAATATTTGAGAGAACTTTATCATTACATAATACTGCTGCGGAAGTATCATCGCATGAGCTTTCAATAGCAAGAGTGTATATTTTTTTTTTCATTATTAAAAAAGGCATGAAATTTGAGTTAACGCTATTGTAATTGTCTTACAAAAATGCTTATTTTTGTTGTTAATCCATCAAGTAGCAGTCAACCACGCAAATTTAAACCTTTTTAGAGTATCAAAAAATTAAAAAAAATATTCTTTCGAACATTATTGTTTTTATTGCTTCTTCTTCTAGTGTCGGGCATACTCTTGTCATTACCTCCTGTTCAAACATTTATAGGTAGATATGTAACTGAAAAACTGAATGAAGATTTTGGAACCAATATTAGTATCGATAGAATTGCAATTACGCCTTTTGGTACAGTAAAATTAAGAGAAGTTCTAGTAAGAGACCATCATAAAGATACTTTGTTCTTTATTAAAAGAGTTAATACATCTATTTTAAGTGTAAAAAGTTTATATAATGATGGACATCCATATTTGGGAGATGTTATTTTAGATGGTCTTAATTGCAAAATTACTCAGTATAAGGGAGAAGATTATACCAATATAGATAAGTTTATTGAAGCTTTTGATGATGGTTCTCCTTCATCTGGAAAGTTTAGAATGAAAACTAGTTTAATGGTTGTTCATAATAGTAGATTTAGATATACAAATCAAAATTTAGAAACACCAAAAATTTTAGATTTTCAAAATCTTAATGGACAAATTAAAAAGTTTTTCATTAAAGGTCCAGATGTAACAACTTATATTAAGACACTTTCGTTTAAAGATTATAGAGGATTATCTGTAGAAAACCTTACATCAAATTTTACTTATACTAAAAAAAACATATTATTAGATAATTTAGATTTAACTACGGCAGAATCTGTAATGAAAGGGAAGGTTGAATTAAAATATAAAAGAAAAGATTTTTCAGATTTTAATAATAAAGTGATTTTTGATGTTCAGATGGATAAAGCACATATTTCATCTAATGACTTAAATTATTTTTATAACGAATTTGGAAAAGATAATGTTTTCAATATTGATACGCATCTTTTAGGAACTTTAAATAATTTTACAACACATAAATTAAAGTTAAGTGATAAAAATCATTCTGAAATAAATGGAACTATTAATTTTAAAAATTTGTTTAATAAAAACGAATCTTTTTATATAAATGGAGAGTTTACCAAAATAACATCAGATTATGAAGATTTAAAAGCGATTTTGCCTAATATATTAGGCAAAAGTTTACCTACTTCACTTTCAAAATTAGGAAAAGTTTCACTAAATGGAAATGTAGAATTGACAGATAGCTATATAAATTCAGATGTCTTTATTACGTCTGTTCTAGGAAATATTCAAAGTAATCTTTCAATTCAAGATATGGGAAATATCGATAATGCAACCTATCAAGGAAATGTTATTTTCGATAATTTTAATTTAGGTAAATTTTTAAATGAGAGTGAAATAGGAGAAGTTACGCTTAATTTAGATGTAGATGGAAAAGGATTTAATAAGCAATATTTAAATACTAAAGTAAAAGGTAAAATAGATAAATTTTATTATAATAAATATAATTATCAAAACATTACAGTTGATGGTAAGATGAAAATGCCATACTTTGAGGGTTACTTTAATAGTAATGATCCAAATTTAAAAATGGATTTTGATGGACTTGTTGATTTAGGTTCAAAAGTTAAAAATTATAATTTCAAAGCGCATATTGATTATGTGGATTTACACGCACTACACTTTTCTAAAATTGACACAATTTCTATCTTTAAAGGAAATATATTCTTTTTAGCAAAAGGAAACACATTAGACGATTTAGATGGATCA
Organism: Flavobacterium sp. 316; assembly: GCF_000967805.1. Classification (NCBI taxonomy): domain Bacteria; kingdom Pseudomonadati; phylum Bacteroidota; class Flavobacteriia; order Flavobacteriales; family Flavobacteriaceae; genus Flavobacterium; species Flavobacterium sp. 316. Next base: position 309,462 of record NZ_JYGZ01000006.1, on the reverse strand, counting down.
CTAAGAGTTACAAATGTTTCATATCAGAATAATTTAGATAGCTACTTTTTTGATGATTTTGAATTGAATTCAAGTTTTGACTCCGAAAGAATTAGAACTATAACAATTAATTCACCTGATATTATTACAGGTAAAGTAGTAGGGAAATATAAAATTAATCAAGTAAGAAAAATAATAGAAAATGCAGTAGGAAGTTTATATGCAAATTATTCTCCAAACAAATTACAAAAAGGACAGTTTTTAGATTTTAACTTTACAATTTATAATAAAATAGTAGAAATATTCATTCCACAAATTTCGATTTCCGAAAACACGAAAATTAAAGGTAAAATTAATGCCGATTTAGGAAAATTTGACTTTGATTTTAGTTCGCCAAATGTAATAGCTTTCGAAAATAATTTTACAAATATTAAAGTTGATATAGATAATAAAAATCCGTTATATAACACTTATATAGAAATGGATAGTATTCGATCTAAATATTATAAGATATCAAATTTTAATTTGATTAACTTAACAATGAATGATACACTGTTTGTTAGAACAGAGTTTAAAGGAGGAAACAATAATAATGATGATTTCTCTTTGAACTTATATCATACAATAGATGAAAATAAAGAATCTGTAATCGGATTTAAAAAATCTGAGGTTAAGTTTAAGGACTATTTATGGTTTATAAATGAAAAAGAGAATAATGACAATAAAATAGTTTTCGATAAAAGCTTTAAGAATTTTAAATTTCAAAAATTTAGATTATCTCATGAAAATCAGAATATGGATTTCCATGGAGAAATGAGAGATTCAACATATAAAAATTTTAATTTAACATTTAACGATGTCGATTTAAATAAAATAACACCTTCATTAGATAGTATTAGTATTGATGGAAGACTAAATGGATTTGCTAAGTATGAACAAGATAATAATTTTCATAAACCATTGTCAGATATAAGAATTGATAGTCTTAAAATTAATAAATATCCTGTTGGCGATTTATATGTTCTTGTTGAAGGAAATGAAAATTTAAATAGATTTGGAGTAGATTCTTATATTGTTCAAAGAGGAGATGAAAGATTCTATTTAAACGGAAATATAGAATATAACGATAAAAAATCAGTGTTAAATATGGATGCAGGTTTTAATGCTTTTGATTTAGCACCATTTGGTTCATTGATAGGAAATGTCCTCACAGATATAAGAGGAGATGCAACAGGTAATGCCACAATTAGAGGATTGATTACAAAACCAGAGATTGATGGAAGATTGTATTTAAATAATGCAGGACTAAATGCACCTTATCTAAATGTTGATTATAATTTTGAAAAAAATGCTATTGTAGATGTAACAGAACGTGAATTTCTATTTAGAAGTATTGCTATTACAGATACAAAATTTAATACGCAAGGAATTTTAAATGGTTATGTAAAGCATAATGCTTTTTCAGATTGGGAATTAAACCTTGAATTAAAATCAGATAATATTTTAGGATTAAATACAAAAGATTCTGAAGATGCATATTATTATGGAACTGCTTTTATGAAAGGAAAAGCAAACATAAGCGGACCAGTAGAATCATTATTAGTAAAAGTTGTTGGAGAATCAGAGAAAGGAACATCTATAAAAATACCAGTGAGTAATTCAGAAGATGTAGGACAAAAAGCGTATATGACTTTTATAAGAGAAGAAGATTTAAATAAAACATCAATTGATAAATTAAGAAAAAACAAATACAATGGTATTGAATTAGATTTAGATTTTGATATTGATACAGATGCAGAAATCGAAGTAATCCTAGATAGAGAATCAGGGCATGCTATGAAAGGCAGAGGATATGGATCTATGAAAATGGAAATAAATACTCTAGGTAAGTTTTTAATGTATGGAGATTTCCAAGTTCAAGAAGGAGAATATAATTTTAAAAAAGCAGGACTATTTGATAAAAAATTCTATGTTAAAAAAGGAAGTACTATAAGATGGGAAGGAGATCCATTAGGAGCAATTTTAAATCTTGAAGCGATCTATGAAACTCAAGCAAATCCATCTGTGTTAATTGAAAGCTCATCTTTTAATACTAATAGAAAATTACCTACAGAAGTATCTATTATAATTAATGGAAGTTTAAGTAATCCTGAACCAGATTTTAATATTAATTTTCCAACAGTAAGTAGTGTTCTTAAAAGTGAAATAGATTATCGATTGCAGAATAAAGATGTACGTCAAAATCAAGCATTTGCTTTATTAGCATTTGGATCTTTTACAACTCCTGAAAATGCTGGAAATGTAGCTTATGGATCATTATTTGAAACAGCAAGTTCATTATTTAATGATATCTTCTCGGATCAAGATGCAAAATTACAAGTAGGTGTAGATTATAGCCAAGGAGACAGAATTAATCAAATATCAGATAGAGTAGGACTTACATTGAGTACACAAATTAATGATAAAATTTCTATAAATGGAAAAGTAGGAGTTCCAGTAGGTGGTGTAACAGAATCAGTACTAGTTGGAGACGTAGAAATTCAAATGCAATTAAATGAAGATGGTTCATTGAGAGCAAGAGTATTTAATAGAGAAAATGATATTAATTATATAGGAGAAGGAATTGGTTACACACAAGGAATTGGTTTAAATTATTCCGTAGATTTCGATACATTTAAAGAATTGATTAGAGAGATTTTTAAAAAAAATAAAAAGAAAAAAACAGAAAATAATTCTTCAAACGATTTTCCAGATTCTGATATAGATCCAGAATTTTTAGAATCAATTAATAACAGAAGAAATAAAATTCAAAAAGCTCCAGAAGATCAAAAAGTTCCAGAAATAGATTAATTTACTGTTTTTTATATTAAAAACTAAAAAGTTATTAACGAAAACGATTGAATTTTAGTATTAAATTCAATAACTGTTAAAAATAGTTACAAATTCCATTTTCCTTTTCTAAATTTACAATAAATAAATAATAAATGACATCAAACATTAAAAAGATAGGTGTCCTCACATCTGGAGGAGATTCACCAGGAATGAATGCAGCAATACGCTCAGTTGTAAGAACCTGTGCGTTTCACAATATAGAATGTTTAGGTATATATAGAGGCTATCAAGGTATGATTGAAGGCGATTTTAAAGAATTAGGACCTAGATCTGTTAATAATATAATTAACAAAGGAGGAACCATTTTAAAATCAGCTAGATCAAAAGAATTCATGACAGTTGAAGGAAGGAAAAAAGCCCATGAGAGCCTTATTAAAGCAGGAGTAAATGCATTAGTAGTAATTGGTGGAGATGGATCATTTACAGGAGCAGAAGTATTTAATAGTGAATATAATTTTCCTGTAATGGGAATTCCAGGAACCATTGATAATGATATTTTTGGTACAAGTCATACATTAGGATATGATACAGCATTAAACACAGTAGTAGAAGTAATAGATAAAATTAGAGATACTGCCAGTTCACATAACCGTTTATTTTTTGTTGAGGTAATGGGAAGAGATGCAGGACATATTGCTTTAAATACAGGAATTGGAGCTGGAGCAGAAGAAATTCTTATTCCTGAAGAAGATTTAGGACTAGAAAGACTATTAGAATCATTAAAAAGAAGTAAAGAATCAGGTAAATCTTCAAGTATTGTTGTCGTAGCCGAAGGAGACAAAATAGGAAAGAATGTATTCGAACTAAAAGATTATGTAGAAGAAAATTTACCAGAATATGATGTTAGAGTATCTGTTTTAGGTCACATGCAAAGAGGAGGATCACCATCATGTTTTGATAGAGTATTAGCTTCAAGATTAGGCGTAAAAGCAGTCGAATCTATATTAGATGGAAAATCTAATTTCATGGTTGGATTATTAAACGATAAAGTAGCCCTAACACCATTAGAGCAAGCTATAAAAGGCCATACGGCAATAGATACAGAATTATTAAGAGTGTCAGATATAATGACAACATAAAAAATCACATAAAAAGTACAAAATAAATATATAAATATGTCAAAAATAAAATTAGGAATAAACGGATTCGGAAGAATTGGAAGAATAGTATTTAGAGAATCAATAAATAGAGATAATATAGAAGTAGTAGCTATTAACGATTTATTAAATGTAGATCATTTAGCTTATTTATTAAAATATGATTCAGTTCATGGTCGTTTTAATGGTAAAGTAGAAGTTAAAGACGGACAATTATATGTTAATGATAAATATATTCGAGTAACAGCCGAAAAAGATCCAGCACAATTAAAATGGGATGACGCAAATATAGATGTAGACGTAGTTGCAGAATGTACAGGAATTTTCACAACACTTGAAAAAGCACAATTACATATAGATGGTGGAGCAAAAAAAGTAGTCATTTCAGCACCATCTGCCGATGCTCCTATGTTTGTAATTGGAGTTAATCATGATAAAGTAAAAGCGTCAGATAAAATAGTCTCAAATGCATCATGTACAACGAATTGTTTAGCTCCTTTAGCAAAAGTAATTAATGATAATTTTGGAATTGTAGAAGCATTAATGACAACGGTTCACGCAACAACAGCAACACAATTAACAGTAGATGGACCTTCTAAAAAAGATTTTCGTGGAGGAAGAGCAGCTTTATTAAACATTATTCCAGCTTCAACAGGAGCAGCAAAAGCAGTAGGAAAAGTAATTCCAGAATTAAACGGAAAATTAACAGGAATGTCAATGCGTGTGCCAACAGCAGATGTCTCATGTGTAGATTTAACAGTTAAAGTGGCAAAAGAAACAACTTATGATGAAATAATGGCTGTTTTCAAAAAAGCATCAGAAAATGAATTAAAAGGAATCATAGGATATACAGAAGATTTAGTAGTTTCACAAGACTTTGTTTCAGATTCACGTACATCAATTATTGATGCAAACGCAGGAATCGGATTAAATTCTACATTCTTTAAAATAGTATCATGGTATGATAATGAATATGGATATTCATCAAAATTATTAGATTTAGCAGCACATGTAATGGCTGTAAAATAAAATGAATACAACAAAAATCTTACTTAATCCTTATATTTAAGTAAGATTTTTTATTTAAAGCAATTTCCTGCTTTCGCCAGTCGCTTTTTATTTTTAACTTTCAGCCAAAATAAAAGAGCTCCAACAATGGCTCTATCAGGGCTAATTACATAATAAAACTAAAAAAATGAAACTACTTGTAGATAGTGGCTCCACAAAAGCCGATTGGATAGCTATTGACGATAATGGAAAAGTTATTTTTACCACGCAATCTTTAGGGCTAAATCCAGAAGTATTAACTAAAGAAGAAGTTATCGCTAGATTAGAGAATAAATTTGATATTTCTCATAATAAATTAAAAGCAACTCATTTATACTTTTATGGAGCAGGCTGTGGAACAGATAGAATGAAAAACTTTTTAGCAACAGTTTTTGAGGACTATTTTTCAAATGCAATAGTTTCTGTACATGAAGATACTTATGCAGCCGTTTATGCTACTACACCTAAAAACGAAAAAGCAATTGTTTGTATATTAGGAACAGGATCAAATTGTAGTTATTTTGACGGACAAGTACTGCATCAAAAAGTACAATCATTAGGTTACATTGCAATGGATGATTGTAGTGGAAATCGTTTTGGAAGACACTTAATAAGAGGTTATTATTTTAATAACATGCCATTAGAAATGGCAAAAGAATTTGAAAAAGAGTTTAATGTAGATCCAGACTTTATCAAAGCTAACTTATATAAAGAACCAAATCCAAATGCTTATTTGGCAACATTTGCAAAATTTTTAATAAAACATAAAGATACAGATTTTTGTAAAAAATTTATAAAAGAAGAATTACAAGAATTTATAGAAAATTATATCATGCAATTTGAAAATTGCAAAGAAATTCCAGTTCATTTTGTAGGCTCAATCGCTTTTTATTTAAAAGATGAACTTACTGAAATGCTGAAAAAATATGGAATTAGTATAGGTAATGTATTAAGAAGACCTATTGACGGTTTAATAGCATATCACATTTTAAATAAATAAATTTTACCACGTATAAACGTGGTTTTTTTACCTTTGAATTATGGGAAAACAATTTGAAATAGCAGTTATTGCTCACGATGGGAAAAAAGCCGACATGGTACAATTTCTAAACAAGAATAAAAATATCTTATTAGCTGAAAATATAAAACTAATAGCAACAGGAACTACAGGCGGCAGAGTAGAAAGCGTAGGAATTAAAGTAAAAAAAATGCTTTCAGGTCCATTAGGAGGAGATGCTCAAATTGCGGCTAGAGTAGCAGAAGGTAAAACTAAAATGGTTCTATTTTTTAAAGACCCAAACTCAAGTCATGCACATGAACCCGATATTTCTATGTTAATTCGTATTTGCGATGTCCACAATATTCCATTAGCAACAAATGAAGCGACAGCTCAACTTTTGTTATTAGGATTAGATGAAATAAAAAATAGATAATAAATTTAAAATAAAATCTACTCAGCATTCTTTATTTTTTGCATTTTATTCAATCTATAGCTATGTAATAATACCGCAAATAATAGAACCAATTAATAATAGGAAGTGTACCTAAAAGTATGTCATAAATAATATATGCAGTACTGGCTAATAAAAAATCTTAATCTTTTTCTCCATTAAGTGGAAACATAGATAATAGATTTATTATTAATCCAGACCTAATTAAGTCAGTAAAAAATAATGTCATATTATTGCTTACTATAAAAAGGCTGTATCTAATGTTATTTCAAATAAACAAATAGGCACATTATGATAATGAGTTGGTAATTTTTCAGAATTTCCAATTTCAGTTATATCTATAAACTTAAAACCATTTTTCACATACATTGTTATTAATCCAGGATTTATTCCAGCAGTATCTAAACGTAATTTGCTTTTTTTATTTTGAACTCCAAATTCTTTAGCCCAATTAATAACCTTAGAAATAACGTTTTGTCCTCTAAATTTTGGATTTGTAGCTATTCTATGAAGATAAACGCTAGGAGTAAGATTTTTTTCTCCCCATATTTCTGGATCAGAAAAAGTAGTTACCCAAACACAAGCAATTTCATTATCAATAACTAATTTCCATTGTCTGTTTTCTATAATTTCCATTTCAATAATTTCTTTTGCTAAAATTTGCCATGGTAAACCTTTTTTGTTTTTTTGATAAGCTATTGCTTCATCATATAATCTTCTGATATCTTCAATGTCATTTACAGTACTATTTTGTATTTTCATTATATTTCTAAATTATTTATAACGCAAAATTATAGGTTTAATATTGATTATTTTGCGCAAAATATGTACTATATCACAATAAAAAATGTAATTTTAAAAGCTAAATGATTAAATTATGCGTTTATTGGATGAGTATGATAAAAAAATATTAAGTTTTCTTCAAAAAAACAATAAAATCACAACAGAAGAACTTAGCCATAAAATCAATTTGAGCCAAAGTGCTATTCAAAGAAGAATAACAAAAATGCGTAATGAAAATGTTATTCAAGCTGATATTTCTATAATTTCTCCTGAAGCAATAGGTATTGGAATAACATGTATCATTGATGTTATATTATATGAAGGAAATTCAAAAGCAATAGATGAGTTTAAAATTGCGATGAAAAGTTGCAAAGAAGTTTCACAATGTTATTATGTAACAGGAACGTATGATTTTGTATTAATCACTCACACAAAAGATATGCGACATTTTGAAGAGTTTCAAAAAATACACCTTATGGATAACAAAAATCTAAAGCATTTTTACACTCATGTGGTAATGGATAATGTGAAAATGGATTATGGTGTAATAGTATAAAATTAAAAAATTTGGAATTATAATATTAATGTACTTCAATAGAATCTTTTAAAATTTGAATTTCTTCTTTAGGATTTTTAATTCTAATGTTAATTTTTTTATACTCCCATTTTGTTCCATTTTTATCAGCAATAATGTCTATTTTCCCTTTTCTTTTACTGCCTTCTATTCTTAGCGATAGTGCTACCGAACTATTGTTGTTGGAATAAATAGCATCTCCTTCAATAAAGGCTAGTTTATCAATTGGTTTAATATCTCCAATTATTTCTAAAACTCTTTCATTTGATCTAGCTTTTTCAATTGCTTTTTCATAAAGAGAATTATCAGAATACGCTTGAGCAATATCAGTTGCATTTCCATCAATACTCAATGCTAAGAAGAGTCCAGTTAAAATAGAGAAAAGTAGTGTTGGTAAAAACCATTTCCAATTTCTTTTCCACCAGTTTTGTTCAATAATTAATTGATTATTCATTACTACTTTTTTTAAATTATTACTATAAAAAAATCCTATCAATTTTTATGATAGGATTCAATTTTATATTCTTATTCCATGATTATTTAATTGCTAACATTGAAATTTCAACATTAACATTTTTTGGTAAGCATGCTACTTGTACTGTTTCTCTTGCTGGCGCTGTTTTCTCATCAAAATAACGACCATAAATACCATTTATTTTAGCAAAATCATTCATATCACTAATAAAAATAGTCGATTTTACTACATTTTCAAATGTCATTTCAGCAGCTTCTAAAACAGCTTTCATATTTTCCATTACTTGTTTAGTTTCAGTTTCAATATTATCTAAAACTAATTCACCATTTGCGGGATTAATAGCAATTTGCCCTGAAGTATATAGTGTGTTTCCTACTAAAACAGCTTGATTGTATGGGCCAATAGGAGCTGGAGCTTTGTCTGTAAAAATTATTTTTTTCATAAGAATACTTTTTATAAATAAATATTGTTCATTTTTAAGTATGGAAAATTACCTAAAAACTCTATCTGGTAATTGACGTTTTTCCCATTTAATGTCACTAAGAACAGAAGAACTTATTCCGATAAAGAAACCCCAATAACTATTTGTTCCATAAGGAACCCAGTTAAAACTCATTCTCCAACTTTCCAAATCTCTTTCAAAACGTAGTTGTGTAAAAGTGACTCCTTTTTGTTTAAAATCATATCCAGAAGAGAATCCAACTTTCCATCTAGGAGCCATTTCAATATTTCCAGACATCATTAAAGAATGTGATCCAATCTCATTTTCTCTATTTCGATTATTATATGTAACAGAATACGCTAAGTTTAAATCCCAAGGCAGTTTGGTATTATACCATTCATCGCTTGTGTCTTCATCTTCATCTTCGTCATCTTTGTTAAAAAGACTTTCTCTATTATCATTTAGATTTGAACCAATACCAAATAGATCGTCTTGTCTACCACCATTTTGAGCGGTCTGATTAGAAGCGTTAGTATTACCTTTATTATTAAAATCAGTACTTGAAAAAGCATAATTAACCGTCATGTTTGCACTGGTCATTCTGAATAAACTTCCACCATTATCAATATTAAAACGCTCAATTCTTGTTCCTGAGTTATCAATTGCATACGGATCTAGAGTAGTAGCAAAATTGACATTCATTTTTTGTTTGAATAATAATGTACCACCACTTACTCTTAATGGAGCTAAAGCTAAAGAATCGGCTGCTAAATTATATGTTGTTGCAATGTTTAAACTATTTAAAAGCATTACTTTTTTAGGCTTTCCGGTGGTGCTTTCATCATCTCTAACTTTTGCTTCAAAGGAATTGCTAAGAGAGAAACCAACACTACTTGCATAAACTTTCCCTGGAGCTCCAAAAAGTCCACCTTCAAAACGAGTATAATCACTCATTGTATTTCCAGTTGCATCTATAGCATAAGTGTCATAGTATTTTTCAAAACTTGGAGCATAACTATAAGATATATTTGGTCTCATGACATGTCTTATGGCTTGAATTTTTTTATCTTCCCCAAAGTCAAATGTTCCATAAATGGTAGTTCCTAAATTAGCACTGAAATTATAAGTTCTAAATGCATCAAACCCTTTAACATCTTCAGTAATTATTTTGTTTTCAGAAGAACTAAAAGACTTTTCTACAGTATTTAAAGTCCATACTTCATTGTAATTTGCACTAGTTGTAACACTAAAATGGTTGAGCAATTTAAAGTTTGTACTAATTGGAATAGAGTGTTGAAAACCTGTTTTAGCATCTCTAAACATTTGAGGTTTAAAGAAAAGAGAATCTGCGGTTGTAATTCTATTTTCTCCTCTTAAATTGTATTGGAAATTAATATTCTTAAAAAAACCTTTCTTAATTCCGTCTTTTGGAGCAAAAGGAAAAATACGATCAACACTAGCTTGTAGAGTTGGTAAAGTCATATTAATTAATTCTGTATTTGTGTTTTGATTATGTGTTGCAGATAATGAAAAGTTAATTTGTGGTATCGTTTGGAATGTTTTTGAATAAGATATAGACGAACTTAAGTTGTTATTTAAACTAGAACCAACATTAGCTAAATTAACAGATTGTCTAAAATATTGACTACTTCCAAGGTTTACAGATGCTGAAAAACGAGAATTTGCAGCAGCTTTTGCATCTTGGCTATGCGACCACTGAATGTTGTATTGAGATGATCTTAGATAATCAGGTAATCCTTTCTCGCTCTGAATATTGTTTTCAAGTCTAAAATTAACGCGTCCATTATATTTATAACGTTTAGCATAGCTACTTTCAAAACGCAAACCATAACTACCATTTGTGTAATAATCACCTAAAATTGCTAAGTCATAATAATCACTAAGTGCAAAATAATAACCACCATTTTGTAGAAAATAACCTTGTTGATTAGATTGACCAGGAGTTGGAACAATAAAACCAGAAGTACTTTCTTCTGTCATAGGAAAATAAGAAAAAGGCAAGAATAAAGGAGTTGGAACATCTGCTATATACAAATTAGTAAATCCAGCTACTACTTTTTTCTTTGGAACAAATTTTACCTTTCTAACTAAAAAATAATATTCAGGATCAAGAACATTTTTAGAAGTAGTTATTCTTGCATTCTTTAAAAAGTAAACAGAATCATTCTCTCTTTTAGACTTTTCAGCTAAAATATTCATTTCTCCTTGCTTTGTTTTAGAATTCCAAACTAAAGCTTTTTTTGTTTTAAAATTAAATCGAATAGAATCAGGTTCAATAATGTTTTCTCCTTGTTTAAAAACAGGATACTGAGTGTAATTTCCTAAACTATCTTTTATTCTACCAGCATAAACCTCATTCTTTTCATAATTTAGAATAATTATCCCAGCTTTTAATTCAATATCAGTATAGTATAACTCGGCCTCATTATAAAGTGTAAGTTCTTTTGTTTTTTGATTAGCCTTTTCATAATCTTTTGCTTTTCGCTTAACAATTCCTTCAAGTAAAGGTTTCTTTTTAATACTGTCATTTTTTATAGTAATCTCTTCAGGATTATTATTGGTCGTTTTTTTAACGGAATCATTAACAATGATTGCTCCACTTTCATTTAACTGAACAGTTTTTTTCCCAGATTCAAAAGTTTTTTTTGTCTTTATTTCTTGAGAATAGATAGTCGTTTTTCCAGTTATTAGAAAAAGGACTAAAAAAACGATATAAAATAACTTTGTATGCAACACTAATAATAGTATTTTTGTATAAATTTGGCTCACTTTTTGAAGTGTCAAACTTACATATATTTTTTTGCAAAAATAAGTTTTTAATAAAATTATAACGATGCTAAACAAAACAAGTTGTTTTCTAAAAATAAAAAATAAATTTAAAGTACTAGTAATTATTGTATTAGTACTTCAAAGTATGATGGTTTTTTCTCAATCAAAATCAAAATTTAAAGTAGTTTTAGATGCTGGTCATGGAGGAAAAGATTATGGAAATGTACATCATGGATTTGTTGAAAAAAAGATTGCTTTAGCAGTGACATTAAAAGTTGGTGAGTATTTAAGTAAAGATTCAGATTTCGACTTTGTATATTCAAGGAAAACAGATGTTTTTGTTGAATTAAAAGATAGAGCAATTAACGCCAATAAAGAAGATGCAGATTTATTTGTATCAATTCATTGTAACGCAGCAAAAAACTATTCAGCATTTGGAACAGAAACTTTCGTTATGGGATTAAGTAGAAGTACAACAAACTTAGAAGTAGCAAAAAATGAAAATTCTGTAATTCTTTTAGAAGATGATTACAAAGAAAATTATAAAGGATTTGACCCAAATAGACCAGAATCTTTAATTGGACTTAAAATTTTACAAGAAGAATATTTAAATCAAAGTATTGAATTAGCTGCTTTTGTTGAAGATAATTTTAAAAATGGATTAAGTAAGAAAAGTAGAGGAGTAAAGCAAGCACCTTTATGGGTTTTAGACGCATCTTATATGCCTGGTGTCTTAATTGAAATAGGTTTTTTGTCAAATAAAGTAGAAGGGACTTATTTAAATACAGAAACAGGTCAGAATGAAATTGCAAAAGCCATTGCAGATGCAATTCTATCTTATAAAAAAGATTACTTTAAAGTTTCATCAACAGGTAATGTTCCTAAAACCGTACAAACAGAGGTTAAAAAAGTGGAAGGGAATACATCAGCTGCTAGTGAAATAAAAGAAATAAAATCTAAAATTGAATTTAAAGTTCAAATATCAGCAAGTAATTCAAATATAAAAACAGTCCCTTCAAACTTTAAAGGATTGAAAGATATTAGTGTGGAACATGTAGGAAAACTATATAAATATTTTTACGGAAATGAATCATCTTATGATGAAGCTAAAAAAAGAGTAGAAGAAGCAAAAGCAAAAGGCTATAAATCTGCTTTTGTTGTTGCTTATAAAGATGGAGTAAAAATTAACCTATCTGATGCGATTAAATAAAATAAAGTTTTATTTTTGTTAAAAATAATTTATTTTGAAACTGACACGAGAAATTAAAACCGCAATTTTAGTTATTTCCTCAATTTTACTTTTTATATGGGGATATCAATTTTTAAAAGGTAAAAACTTATTTGATGCAAGTAAAAAGATATATGTTATTTACGACTCTGTAGAAGGATTAGAACCTTCTTCATCTGTGAAAATAAAAGGAGTTACAGTAGGAAGAGTAAATAAATATGATTTTTTAGAAAATAGAAAAGTATTGGTAGAATTATCAATTACTTCAGATTATCCTATATCAAAATCAAGTATTGCAGAATTAACAGGTTCATCGCCATTAGGAGGAAAAGAAATTATTATTATTCCAAATGATGATGATTCAAATTTGATAGCGTCTGGTGAATATCTTAAAGCAACATCGAAGTTAGGATTAACAGATGCTTTTGCAAAACAGATAGTACCTTTAAAAGATAAAGTTAATCTATTATTAGAAAATGCAAATGTGTTATTTTCAAACTTTAATGAAATACTAGATAAAAAAGCAAAAGCAGATTTAAAAAACAGTTTATCAGAGCTAAATAAAACATTAACAGAGTTTAGTAGTGTTTCTAAAAACTTGAATAATTTATTAGCTAATAATAAAAATAAATTAGATGCTTCATTTACAAATCTAGACAAAACAACAGCAAATTTTGCAGTAATGTCTGATTCCTTAGCAAAAGCAAATCTAGGTGAAACAGTTAAGAATTTAGAAAAAACATTAGCTAATGTAGATAAAATAATGACCGATATTGAAGCAGGAAAGGGAACAATGGGGAAACTAATGAAAGATGAAGCCATGTACACAAACTTTACTAATGCTTCTAAAGAATTAGAATTGTTGTTGCAAGATTTAAGACTACATCCTACTCGCTATGTAAATGTCTCGGTTTTTGGAAAGAAAAACAAACCTTATGTTGCACCAGAAATTAATGATAAAAACGAACAGATAAAAGACTAATTTACTATGAATATTTTACCAAACATTTTATTTGCCATTCTTTTAATAGCAGGAATAGGATATTTTGCTCGAAATGTAAAAAAATTAATTCGAAATATTAAATTAGGTCAAAACGTAAATAGAAAAGATAATCCTTCAGCTCGTTGGAAAAACATGGCAATGATTGCTCTTGGGCAATCCAAAATGGTGAAAAGACCTGTTGCCGGAATATTGCATATTATTGTTTATTTAGGATTTATAATTATAAACTTAGAAGTACTTGAAATTATCATTGATGGTCTTTTTGGAACACATAGAGTTTTTAGATTTTTAGGAGGATTTTATGATATACTTATAGGTTCATTCGAAATCTTAGCATTTTTAGTATTAATAGCTATTATTATTTTCTGGGTAAGAAGAAACGTTATAAAACTAAAACGATTTTGGAAACCAGAAATGAAAGGATATCCAAAAAATGATGCTAATTACATTTTGTATTTTGAATTAGTGTTGATGTCATTATTCTTATTAATGAATGCTGCTGATTTACATTTGCAATTTGTTGAAGGCGGATTTGGTCATTACCATCAAGCAGGTTCATTTCCAATTTCACAATTTATAGCTCCAATTTTTAATGGTATTGATAATAATGTTGTGGCTCTAATTGAAAGAGCAGCATGGTGGCTACATATTTCAGGAATCTTAGTGTTCTTAAACTATTTATATTTTTCTAAGCATTTGCATATCCTATTAGCTTTTCCAAATACTTATTTTGCAGATTTAAATGCAAAAGGAAAAATTGATAATTTAGAAAGTGTTACTAACGAAGTAAAATTAATGATGGACCCATCGGTTGATCCGTTTGCAGCTCCTGCAAATCCAGATGCTGTGCCTGCAAAATTTGGAGCTTCTGATGTGCAAGACTTAAATTGGGTTCAGTTGTTAAATGCTTATACTTGTACAGAGTGCGGACGTTGTACTTCTTCTTGTCCTGCAAATCAAACAGGGAAAAAGCTTTCTCCTAGAAAAATCATGATGGATACACGTGATAGACTAGAACAAGTAGGAAAAAATATTGATGCAAATAAAGGAACTTTTGTTGAAGACGGAAAGTCTTTATTAAATGATTTTATTACGCCAGAAGAGCTTTGGGCATGTACTTCTTGTAACGCTTGTGTTGAAGAATGTCCTGTAAATATTAGTCCTTTATCTATTATTATGGATATGAGACGTTATTTAGTAATGGAACAAAGTGCAGCTCCAATGGAGTTGAATAATATGATGACAAACATTGAAAACAATGGAGCGCCTTGGCAATATAATCAAATGGATAGGTTAAACTGGAAAAACGAAGATTAAAAAATGAAGAAAGAAGAAATAGAAGGGAAATTACAAACCTTAACAATTAATGGAGAACATTTAAGTCCAATTTTACCCGAAGGAATTAAAAATTACCTTATAGATATTGACGGAACAATTTGTGATGATATTCCTAATGAAGAGCCAGAACGAATGGCTACTGCGGAAGTATATCCAGATGCTTTGGCTACTTTGAATAAATGGTATGACGAAGGACATATAATTTTCTTTTTCACTTCAAGGACAGAAGCACATAGAGAAGTTACTGAAACTTGGTTGAAAAAGTATGGATTTAAATATCATGGAATGTTGATGGGGAAACCACGTGGAGGAAATTACCATTGGATAGATAATCACTTAGTAAAAGCAACTCGTTATAGAGGTAAATTTACAGATTTAGTAGATAAAGAAGTTACCATTCAAGTTTTTGATGACGAACATCACGAATAAATAATTAAAAATAAAAAATTTGAAGTTTGTATTATTTCATCTTAAAATATAAACTTTAAACTTTAAACATAAAATGTATGTCTGAAAATATTATAGTGCCTACAATGGCTGAAATGATGGCAGAAGGCAAACAACCTGAAGTTCTATTCTGGGTTGGTTGTGCTGGAAGTTTTGATGATAGAGCAAAAAAAATTACAAAAGCATTTGTGAAAATATTAAATAGAGCAAATGTCCCTTTTGCAGTTTTAGGTACTGAAGAAAGCTGTACAGGTGATCCAGCTAAACGTTCTGGAAATGAATTTTTATTCCAAATGCAAGCCATGACAAATATTGAAGTCATGAATGCTTATGAAGTAAAAAAAATCGTTACTGCTTGTCCACACTGTTTTAATACATTAAAAAATGAATATCCAGAATTAGGAGGTCAATACGAAGTGGTTCATCATACACAATTTTTAAAATCATTATTAGATGATGGTCGTTTAACAATTGAAGGTGGACAATTTAAAGGTAAGAAAATTACATTTCATGATCCATGTTATTTAGGAAGAGCAAACAATGTATACGAAGCACCTAGAGATTTGATTCAAAAATTAGATGCTGAACTAGTTGAAATGAAGCGATCTAGAGCAAATGGATTGTGTTGTGGAGCAGGTGGAGCACAAATGTTTAAAGAACCAGAAAAAGGAGATAAAGACATTAATGTTGAAAGAACAGAAGATGCAATTGAGACAAAAGCAGATATTATAGCTGCTGGTTGTCCATTTTGTAACACTATGATGACAGATGGAGTTAAATTTAAAGAAAAAGAAAGTACAGTCAAAGTACTTGATATAGCAGAATTAATTGCAAACGCACAAGATTTATAATATGAAAAAAATAATCGTCCTTTTATTGATTACGCAATCAATTTTTGCGCAAAAGCTTTCGAAAGAAGAGCTAATAAAGAAAATTTCAGATCAAACATGTCAATGTTCGCAGGAAAAAAACATTAATAAAGATAATCTAGATATAACTTTAGGGTTATGTATTATTGAATCGATTAATAAATTTGAAAAAGATGTTGAAAAACATTTCGGAAAAGATATTCTTGGAAATGAAGAAAAGATGACAGAAATTGCAGAAAGCGTAGGTATGCAATTAGCTTTTAATTGTCCAAGTTTTTTAAAACTGATAAGTGAAATGGAAGAAGAAAATATTGGTTCTGATGATTTTCAAGATGATTTATCAATTTCAGGAAAAATTATTGCAACAAAATCTGAACAGTTTTTAACATTTACACTTAAAGAAGATTCAGGTAAAACAAATTCATTTTTAATATTAGAAAATTTCGAAAATTTATTTTTATTAAAAGATGCAGTTGTGAAACCAACAGATAATGTGAAAGTGCTTTATTATGAAGCAAATTTATATGATGCAAAAAGTAACAAAGTTGTTCCTTTTAAAGTTGTATTAGATATTATAAAACAATAAAATGTATATACCATTTGACACACTACCATTGCATTCTAGAATCTGGATTTATCAATCTAATAGAAAGTTTACAGATGAAGAAATCGCTCAAATAGAGGAGGAAACTAAAACTTTTATTGAAAGCTGGTCTGCACATGGTCAAAGTTTAGAGGCTTCTTTTAAATTAGAATACAATCGATTTATAATAATCGCAGTAAATCAAGATATTCAAGCAGCTACAGGATGTTCAATTGATGCATCTGTACAATTTATTCAAAGCCTTGAACAGAAGTTTAACGTTGATTTACTTGATAAAATGAATGTTACTTTTAAACTAGGCGAACATATAGCACACAAACCACTAATTGAGTTTAAAAAAATGGCCAAAGAAAAAGCTGTTTCTGCTAACACGATAGTTTTTAATAATTTAGTAAATACAATAGAAGAGTGGCAAGATTTTTGGGAAGTTCCAGCTAGTGATAGTTGGCACAATCGATTTTTTTAAACTTTTTTTTTACTATATTTGAAAATCATCATTAGACCAACTTAATGATGATTTTTTTTAAATAAAATTCAGATGTTAAAATATTCAACTTTCATATTTCTATCAATATTTTCACTAATAATTAAACCGAAAAGATTAATTACAAATCTACATCATTCTAATGCTAAAGTAGATAGCACACTTTATTTTCAGCAAAAATGGGTAGATAGTGTATATAATAAGTTAGATTTTGAAGAAAAAGTGGGTCAGTTGTTTATGGTAGCTGCTTATTCTAATAAAAATGAAGAGCATTATAAAGATATTGATGATTTAGTAACACAACATAAAATAGGTGGAGTTATATTCTTTCAAGGAGGACCAATAAGACAAGCCCAATTAACAAATAGATATCAATCTAAATCAAAAATTCCATTATTTGTTGGAATTGATGCAGAATGGGGATTGAGTATGCGTTTAGACTCAACGTATAGATATCCATGGAATATGACTCTTGGAGCTATTCAAGATCATAATTTGATACGAAAAATGGGGAAGCAAATGGCAGAACAATCGAAAAGAATGGGAATTCATTTCAATTTTGCTCCAGTTGTTGATATAAATACAAATCCCAAAAATCCTATTATTGGAAATCGATCTTTTGGAGAAGATAAAATTAATGTAACCAATGCAGCTATTGCTTTAATGGATGGATTACAGAGTGAAGGCGTTCTTGCAACAGCAAAACATTTTCCAGGACATGGAGATACAGAAGCAGACTCACATCATACATTACCACTTGTAAAACACAGTAAACAGAGACTAGATTCTATTGAATTGTATCCATATAGAGAAATGATAAGAAAAGGATTGGCAAGTGTTATGGTTGCACATTTAGATGTTCCAAGTATAGAATCTAGAAAAGGATACCCTACATCTATTTCTTATAATGTTATTACTAATATTTTAAAGAATGAATTAAAGTTTAATGGATTGGTAATTACTGACGCTTTAAATATGAAAGGAGCTAGTAATTTTAAACAACCAGGAGACATAGATTTAGAAGCTTTTTTAGCAGGGAACGATATTTTACTTTTTCCAGAAAATGTACCTGTTGCTATTCAAAAAATAAAAGAAGCATTTGATGATAAAAAAATTACCGAAGAAAGATTAGCTGCTTCTGTAAAAAAGATTCTAAAATATAAATATCAAGTAGGTTTAAATAATTATAAACCAATAAAAATTGAAAATCTTTATGAAGATTTGAATAAATCAGAATATGATGCAATGAACTATACATTGTATGAAAATGCTATAACAACTCTTAAAAATAAAGATAAAATTATTCCAATTAAAAATTTAGAAGAAGAAAAAATTGCCTACTTAAAATTAGGGGATGATACTTCTGAAACATTTTTAAATGTACTTAATAAGTATGCGCGAGTTGACGAGATTACAACTAAAGGTTTAAATGAAACACTACTTGAATTAAAAAAGTATTCTAAAGTTATTATAGGATATCATAGAGCAGATGGAGCATGGAAAAATCATAATTTAAATCAAGAAGATGTAAATTGGCTTAATAAAATAGCAAAACAAAATAAAGTAATTGTTACTTTTTTTACAAAACCATATTCATTGTTAAGAATAGCTAATTTTGATAGTTTTGAGGGGTTAATTTTAGCTTATCAAAATAACGATTTTTCTCAAACAGTTGCAGCAGAAGCTATTTTTGGAGCCATTGGAACAAAAGGAAAAATTCCAGTTTCAATAAATAATGATTTTTATACTAATGATGGAATTAATACAAATAATATTGGAAGATTAGGATTTGAATCTCCTGAAAATGTAGGACTTAATTCTAATGTTTTATCAAAAATTGATTCTATTGCAAATTATGCAATCAATGAAAAAATGACGCCAGGAGCACAAATAATTGTTGCAAGAAGAGGGAAAGTAGTATATCAAAAATCATTTGGTTATCACACGTATGATAAAAATATAAATGTTAAAAATACAGATTTATACGATGTAGCTTCATTAACTAAAATCTTATCAACTTTACCTAATTTAATGATTCAGTTTGATAAAGAAAAAGTAAAATTAGATACTAAATTAAGTACAATGTTGCCTGTTTTTAAAGGAACAAATAAAGCAAATGCAACATTATTAGATATGTTAACACATCAAGCAAGATTTAAAGCATGGCTTCCTTTTTATAAAGAAACTTTGGATAAAACAACAGGAAAACCAAGTGAAAAGTATTACAGAAAAGCATATTCAAAAGAATTTCCTATTCAAGTTTCTGAAAATTTATATTTAAGAAAAGATTATAATGATTCTATAATAAAAGCTATTGCGGATAGTGATTTGTTACCAAAAGTAAAATATAAGTATAGCGATTTTTCATTTATTTTAATGAAAGAGTATTTAGAAAGATCTACTGGTAAAAAATTAGATGTTTTGGCGAATGAGAACTATTATTCTAAATTAGGAGCTACAAGCACAATGTATAATCCTTTGCAGAAATTCGATATGAATGATATAATTCCTACAGAAATAGATAATTATTATAGATACGAAGCAATACAAGGATATGTTCATGATATGGGAGCTGCAATGCAAGGAGGAGTTTCAGGTCATGCAGGATTATTTTCAAATGCCTTAGACGTTGCAAAAATAATGCAAATGTTTATGCAGAAAGGAAATTATGGAGGAGATCAGTTTTTCTCTGAGAAAACATTTAACGCTTTTAATACGTGTTATTATTGTAAAGATAAAAACAGAAGAGGATTAGGATTTGATAAACCTCAATTAGGAGAATCAGGACCTACATGTGGTTGTGTTTCAATGACTAGTTTTGGTCATACAGGTTTTACAGGAACAATGGCTTGGGCAGATCCAGAAAAAGAAATAGTATATGTTTTCTTATCAAATAGAACATATCCAGAAGCAACAACGAATGTATTGTCAAGGGAGAATATTAGAGAAAATATTCAGAAAGTAATTTACGAAGCAATAATGGACTAAGTTATGGTATCAACTGCAAAAACTCCTGAAGAATATATAAAAGAAGCACCTGAGGAAAGAAAAGGTACACTTTTAAAACTTCGAGAAGTAATTTTAAAAAATCTTCCAAAAGGATTTGAAGAAAGAATGAGTTATGGTATGATTGGATATATTGTCCCGCATGAAATTTATCCTTCTGGTTATCATTGCGATCCAAAATTACCTTTACCGTTTATGAGTTTTGCTTCTCAAAAAAATAGTATTAACTTTTATCATATGGGTATATATGCAAATAAAGAACTCTATAATTGGTTTGCTTCTGAATACCCAAAGTACTCTAAGAAAAAATTAGATATGGGAAAAAGTTGTATAAGATTTAAAAAAGCAGAAGATATTCCTTTTCAATTAATAGGCGAATTAACCTCAAAAATTACAGTTCAAAATTGGATTAATACTTATGAAACAACTATAAAGAAGTAAGTTTCTAATCTGGTTTTTAGTCACAATCTATATTTTTAATCTGTATTTTTATAGAATTAATGTAATAATTTAACGAATATTTAAAAATCAAGATAATAAAATTATGGTACTTTTAACGTTTAAAAAAAATCAATGAAAATAGCTATAGTTTGTTATCCTACTTTTGGCGGAAGTGGAGTAGTTGCAACAGAGTTAGGACTTGAGTTAGCAAGAAAAGGACACGAAATCCATTTTATTACATATAGTCAGCCTGTTCGATTAGCCTTATTAAGTCAAAATATTTATTATCACGAAGTACACGTTCCAGAATATCCTTTATTTCATTATCAGCCATACGAGTTAGCTTTATCAAGTAAGTTAGTTGATATGGTAAAATTGTATGGAATAGAAGTTTTACATGTGCATTATGCAATTCCACATGCGTATGCTGGTTACATGGCAAAACAAATGCTTGAGGAAGAAGGAATAAAAATTCCAATGGTAACAACATTACATGGAACAGATATTACTTTAGTAGGAAATCATCCATTTTATAAACCAGCAGTAAGTTTTAGTATTAATAAATCAGATATTGTTACAAGTGTTTCACAAAGTCTAAAAGATGATACTTACAGATTGTTTGATATTACAAATGATATCAAAGTAATTCCTAATTTTATTGAAATTAATAAAGAAAGAATGGATGAAAATACTCCATGTCATCGATCTTTAATGGCAACCGAAGAAGAAAAAGTAGTTACTCATATCTCCAATTTTAGAAAAGTAAAAAGAATAGAAGATGTTGTTAGAATCTTTTATGAAATCCAAAAGAAGATACCTGCAAAATTAATGATGGTTGGAGATGGTCCAGAGAAAGAAGGAGCAGAAAATTTATGCGTTCAGTTAGGAATTCATAACAAAGTAATTTTCTTTGGAAATAGTAATGAAATAGATAAAATTTTATGTTATACCGATTTATTCTTATTGCCATCAGAAACAGAAAGTTTTGGGTTAGCAGCTTTGGAAGCAATGGCATGTGGAGTACCTGTAATTTCTAGTAACTCTGGAGGTTTGCCAGAAGTAAACATAAACGGAGTAACAGGATATTTAAGTGATGTAGGTGATATAGAAGATATGAGTAAAAACGCAATTACAATTCTTCAAGATGATCAAAAAATAAATACATTCAAGAAAAATGCTTTAAAAAGAGCAAGTGAGTTTGATATTAAAAAAATATTACCACTTTATGAAGAAGTATATCAAAGTGCAATTAATCTATATAAGTAAATGAAAACAATTTTATTCACAACACTATTACTACTTACAATGTCTTGTAGTTCAAGTAAAAAAGATATTACCATGGATTTTAACACAATTTACAGTGCTTCTTACGGTGGAAATGAAGAAAAAGGATATCTTATAATAGATAATAAAGATGATTTTATTAAAGAGTTAGAAAGACTTGAAATTACAGAATTTGTACCAAATATCTCAGAGATTAATTTTAATAAAAATAATATTATAATATTACATTTAGGACAAAAAAGTACAGGAGGATTTTCAATAGATATTGATAAGATAGAGTTACTTGAAAATGAGTTGGTTGTTTATTCAAAGATTATTACATCAAAAGAAAAATATGTAACAATGGCACTAACAAATCCATATTGTATATCAATCATTCCAAAAGTCGAAAAATACAATGTAAAATAAAAAATAAAAAAGAGGAACTATTAGTTCCTCTTTTTTTATTAAAATCTATATCTAATACCTAAAGCGATATCTGGACCGAAGTTATCTTCTCTAAAATCATCAGAATTAAAATAAATTTCTGGTCTAAAGTCTAATGATAATTGTAAAGGAAAATCAAATAAATATTCAATTCCTATATCTCCAGCAGCAAAAAAGTAAGCACCGTTATCTTTATATTTATAACCATTTTGGTTATAATTATAACTCCAGCTACCTAATCCACCACCAACTCCAGCATACCAATTAAATCCACCGTCAATATTCCAAACCCATTGGTATAAACCAGCCAATTTAATAGCATCAACATGATTACTATTTCTCCAGCCAAGATCTAATTCTAAACGATTGTTGTCAGATAAACCTCTTTGATAAGAAATTTCACCACCAAAACCATCATTGTCTCCTAATCTTAGCCCTAATGCGTTTTTAGAAATTTCTTGAGCTTGTGTGCTTAGTGCTAATCCTATTAGCATAAAAACCGATAAAATTATTTTTCTCATTTTATTTATTTTAATTGTTTTAAGCAAAATTAAACCTTTTAACGATATTTTGATTACAATATTGCATAAAAAGGTGTAAAATACTCAAATTTTAAAACGTTACAAATGCAATCAATTGATAATCAAGTAATTGTGTTTTTTATAAATAACTATAAATCTTTAAGTAATAATTTATTAAAATAATAATTAAATTTGTTGTTTAAATTAAAGAAGCCAAACTATTGGTATTTTTTAAATGTATGTCCCGCTGTACGCTTTTACAAGGTAATCACTTCCATCGGGGCTATTAATCAAACACTTGGAGTAAAATTATAATTATGGCAGGAAATTCATTTGGAACACTATTTAGACTTTCAACATTTGGAGAATCGCATGGAGAAGCATTAGGAGGAATTATTGACGGTTGTCCGGCTGGTATTGAATTAGATGTTGAGGCTATAACAAAAGAAATGCAAAGAAGAAAGCCAGGTCAATCTAGTATAGTTACTCAAAGAAAAGAGGAAGATGAAGTTCAATTTTTATCAGGTATTTTTGAAGGAGTTACTACAGGTACACCAATAGGCTTTATAATTCCTAATACTAATCAAAAATCAAATGATTATTCTCATATTAAAGATACATATAGACCAAGTCATGCAGACTATGTTTATGAAAAAAAATATGGAATTCGCGATTACAGAGGAGGAGGAAGAAGTTCAGCAAGAGAAA
Source organism: Flavobacterium sp. 316 (assembly GCF_000967805.1). NCBI lineage: Bacteria > Pseudomonadati > Bacteroidota > Flavobacteriia > Flavobacteriales > Flavobacteriaceae > Flavobacterium > Flavobacterium sp. 316. The sequence goes on along the minus strand of NZ_JYGZ01000006.1, from coordinate 285,573 downwards.
CAGCAAGTAGGGTTGTAGCAGGAGCAGTTGCAAAACAAATCATTCCTCAAATAAAAATTAATGCATTTGTATCTGCTGTTGGAGAAATAACATTAGATAAACCATATCAAGAAATAGATTTTTCAAAAATAGAAAGCAATGCTGTTCGTTGTCCAGATTTGGAATTGGCTATAAAAATGGAAGAACACATTAAAGAAATAAAAAAACAAGGCGATACAGTTGGAGGAGTTGTAACATGTGTAATTCAAAATGTTCCTATCGGTTTAGGAGAACCTGTTTTTGATAAACTTCATGCGGAATTAGGTAAAGCAATGTTGTCTATAAATGCAGTAAAAGGATTTGAATTTGGAAGTGGATTTAATGGAGCAAAAATGAAAGGAAGTGAGCATAATGACTCCTTTAATGAAGATGGAACAACAAAAACAAATTTATCGGGAGGAATTCAAGGAGGAATAAGCAATGGAATGGATATTTATTTTAAAGTAGCATTTAAACCTGTTGCCACACTTTTACAGAAACAAGAAGTATTAGATAATAAAGGTAATTTGATAGAGCAACAAGGAAAAGGAAGGCATGATCCATGTGTAGTTCCTAGAGCAGTTCCTATTGTAGAAGCAATGGCAGCATTAGTTTTAGCTGACTTTTATTTATTATCTAAAACATATTTATAAAAAGTTACGTTTTGTTTAATATTTTTTTAATACTCTTGATGGAAACATCATTAAGAAGTTTGTTAAGAATTAATTTTTAGATATTAATCTATATTGAAACAGTTGTGTAAATCTTTATACAACTGTTTTTTTGTTTTAAATAAATAGTTATACAAGCTCACTTTTATATCTTTGTATTAATATTGTTTTTATGAAAAAGATATATTTAGATAATGCTGCTACAACACCATTAAGGAAAGAGATTGTGCAAACGATGACAACTATTTTGTTAGAGAATTATGGAAATCCATCGTCGTCTCATAGTTTTGGAAGAGAAACAAAAACAATATTAGAATCTGCGAGAAAGAGTATTGCAAAACTAATGAATACTCAAGCTTCTGAAATTATTTTTACGTCAAGTGCAACTGAAGCTACAAATTGGATTTTGCGTAGTGCAGTGAAAAATTTAGGAGTAAAGAGAATTATTACATCAAAAATTGAACATCATGCTACTTTACATACTATTATGGTATTAGAACAGGAGTTTGGTGTTGAAATTGTATATCTTCCTGTTCTTTCTGATGGAGTTATTGATATTACTGGTTTAGAGAGTCTTTTTGAAGACGAGGTTTCTACTTTAGTTTCTTTAATTCATGTGAATAATGAATCGGGAGAAATTTTGGATATAGAAGAAGTAGGGAAATTGTGTCAATCGAATAAAGTACTTTTTCATTGTGATATGGTGCAATCAGTAGGTAAGATTAAGATAGATTTACAACAACTTCCTGTTGATTTTATAGTAGGAAGTGCGCATAAATTTCATGGTCCTAAGGGTGTTGGTTTCGCTTTTATTAGAAAAAATATTGTATTGCAACCACTAATTTATGGAGGAGAACAAGAAAAAGGTTTTCGTGCTGGAACTGAAGCAGTGCATCAAATAGCTGGTATGGCGAAAGCTTTAGAGTTGTCTTATGACTATTTAGAAAAAGAACGAAAATATATTACTGACTTGAAAGAATACTGTATCTCGCAATTACAATTAACTTTTCCAGATATTAAAATTATAGGAAAACAGGTGTTTTATAATATAGTTAATGTGATTTTGCCTTTTGAAAGTAGTAAAATAGGAATGTTATTATTTTTATTAGATATGAAAGGTGTGGCAGTTTCAAGAGGAAGTGCGTGCCAAAGTGGAAGTAGTAAGCCATCTCATGTTTTGGCTGAGTTTTTATCCTTAGAAGATCAACAAAAACCTAATATTAGAATTTCATTTAGTCATTTCAATACAAAAGAAGATATTGATGGTTTGATTGAAGCGCTAAAAACAATATAAAAGTGTTTTGAAATATTTAAATTTAATAAAAAAACAAAAAAGAGGCTCTATAAGCCTCTTTTTTAATATAGTATTGAAATCTTAATATAAACTTGGATATTTAGTTGGATTGGATTCATGCATAATTGCATATACTTTTTCAAAAATATCTTCAGCACTTGGTTTAGAGAAATAATCCCCATCTGTTCCATAAGCAGGTCTATGTGCTTGTGAAGCTAATGTTTGTGGTTCGCTATCTAAGTGTTTGTAACCTTTTTGATTTTCGATAATTTCCTGTAGGATATAAGCACTAGCTCCACCAGGAACATCTTCATCAATAACTAAAAGACGATTTGTCTTGGCAAGACTTTTTACAATATCATGATTGATATCAAAAGGTAAAAGAGATTGAACATCTATAATTTCTGCATCAATACCAATTTCTAGTAATTCTTTAGCTGCTTGTTCAATTAAACGTAAAGTAGAACCATAAGATACTAATGTAATATCATTTCCTTCCTTTATAGTCTCAACAACACCAATAGGTGTTTTAAATTCAGCTAAATTGGTAGGCATTTTTTCTTTTAATCGATATCCGTTTAAACATTCAATTACTAAAGCAGGTTCGTCAGTTTCTAATAAAGTATTGTAAAATCCTGCTGCTTTTGTCATGTTTCTAGGAACAAGTACATGAATTCCTCTAATAGCATTGATAATCATTCCCATAGGAGAACCAGAATGCCAAACACCTTCTAAACGATGACCTCGAGTTCTTATTATTAGTGGTGCTTTTTGTCTTCCTTTGGTTCTGTATTGTAAAGTTGCTAAATCATCACTCATTATTTGAATGGCATATAATAAGTAATCTAAATATTGAATTTCAGCAATAGGGCGTAATCCTCTCATTGCCATTCCAATTCCTTGCCCTAAAATAGTTGCTTCACGAATACCAGCATCTGCAACACGGAATTCACCATATTTTTCTTGCATGCCTTCTAATCCTTGATTTACATCTCCAATATTTCCTGAATCTTCTCCAAAAATTAAGGTTTCAGGATATTTTGAAAATATAGCATCAAAATTATCACGTAAAACTAAACGTGCATCTACATCTTCAGCCGTTTCATCATAAGTAGGTTTTACTTCTTTTACTGAAAATATATTTTTATCAGATTGAGAAAATAAATGTGAGCTAAATTTAGGTTGGGTTTTTTCTTGATAAGTAGTTATCCAATTTCCTAAAGTTGTTTTTCCACTTTCATTAATTAGTAAACGTAAGGCTTTACGAGCAGTAGTTAAGACATCTTTTCGAATAGGTTCTTTTAAAACAGCTAAATCATTAATATGTTTTTCTATAAAAACTTTATTTGTACTTGTTTCAGCAATTGATTTTAGCAAGGTAATAAGCTCTTCTTGTTCAGTTTTGATAGGTGAAGTAAATGCAGTCCATGCTGCTTTTTTTCCTTCTAAAACGGCTTTTTTTGCTGTTAAATTGATATCTGTTAGTTCTTCTTCAGTTGCAATATTGTTTGCAATTATCCAAAGTTTCATTTGTGCTAAACAGTCAAATTCTGTTTCCCATTCAAGGCGTTCAGTACTTTTATATCTTTCATGACTTCCAGATGTTGAATGTCCTTGAGGTTGTGTTAATTCATTTACGTGAATTAAAACAGGAATGTGTTCTTTTCTTGCTATTTGAGATGCTTTTTGATAAGTTTCCACTAAAGCTGGGTAATCCCATCCTTTTACACGTAGAATTTCATAACCATTATTATCTTCATCTCGTTGAAAACCTTTTAAAATTTCCGAAATATTCTCTTTTGTAGTTTGATATTTTGCATGTACCGAAATTCCATATTCATCATCCCAAACACTCATAACCATTGGAACTTGTAATACACCTGCTGCATTAATGGTTTCAAAAAATAATCCTTCAGATGTAGAAGCATTTCCTATTGTTCCCCAAGCAATTTCATCACCTTGATTAGAAAAATGGGTTTTATTTTCTAATCCTTTTACATTTCTATATATTTTCGATGCTTGTGCTAATCCTAAAAGACGAGGCATTTGACCTGCGGTAGGAGAAATATCAGCACTAGAATTTTTTTGAGCAGTTAAATTATTCCAATTTCCATTTTCATCTAAACTGTGTGTTGCAAAGTGTCCACCCATTTGACGACCAGCGCTCATAGGATCATGATTGATATCTGTATGACCATATAATCCAGCGAAGAATTGTTCAATATTCATTGCGCCAATTGCCATCATGAAGGTTTGGTCTCTGTAATATCCTGAACGGAAATCACCATTTTTAAATGCTTTTGCTAATGCTAATTGAGGTACTTCTTTTCCATCACCAAAAATACCAAATTTAGCTTTACCAGTAAGAACTTCTCTACGTCCTAAAAGACTACATTCTCTACTTGTTACAGCTATTTTATAATCATTGATAACTTCGGTTTTGAAATCTTGAAAAGACAAAGTTTCTTTAGCGACAGAATTACTCATAATGTAAATGTTGTTATTGCAACAAATGTAATTAAATAGGAGTTAAAATGCAATAGAGAAAGACTTATCTTTTTGAAAATTATTATTAATATCGTATTTTTTATAGAAATATAACATTAAATAGAGGATTATGTGGTTTTTTGTTGATGATAATTCAATAAAAAATCATATTCAATGATTAAAACCATTTTCTAGTAAATAATGAAATAAGTGTTTTTGGACTTAACGTTACAATAAATCGGATTTTTTGCCCATAATTTTTATCATTTAATTCAAAACCATTTGAAGAGTAAACAGGTAAGAATAATTCGAAATAATCAGGAACTAAATTTAAATGTATTCCAGAATCATATACAAATTCTGCGGGTATAAATTTGTTTTTTAGTACTCCAATATCGCCATATACTTGTACCCAATTCCATATATTAAACGAAGCGTTTACAGTTGTCATCCATTGATTTGCATAGCGAGTATCAAGGATAGATTTAAAACCACCTTCTGCATTGACAAACTGCTGGCTAAATAGGCCTGTTGATTCACTTCTACCTAATAAATTTGTTTGAAATGTATAATCAGCAGGTTTGTCTAATCCAAATGTAAATAAATCAGACTTTGTACTTCTATAGATGAAGTTTCCAGCAAAAAATCTTAAACTTAATTGTCTATTGTTTTCAAATAATTTTCTATAATTTATTTCACTTGTGATATTTCCAAAAGAATTTGAGATTTGTACTTGATTATAAAAACTAAATAGTTTAGTACTTTCAGATTGACTATTTAAATGGGAAACACTAAAAACAGAATATTTCGATTCGGCTTTGTTTATTGTTGTATTTGGCGCTGATTCTCTATCAATAAATAATTGTCTAATTTGAATAACTTCTTTCTTGTTTGATCTAAAATTAGGATCTCTAAAAACAAATTGAATAGATGGAATAACGCGTGTGTATTTGGCATTTGGTGCATAATGAGACTGATTACCGCTTATAGAGTAAATGATCCTGTATAATTTCCCATCATCTCGTATATAATCATCAACGTTAGCAGAAAAATTACCAATTATTTTTCCAGTATTTGTAGAGTAAAAAGGAGCAATGCTAAATGAGAAAGGTTTATTGAGTAATGATTTATTATTGAATCGTACTCCAAAAGCAATTCCGTCGTATAAATTAAATTCAAATTCAGGAACATAAAATAACTGATTATAATATGGGTCTTCTAAGTCTTTATAAAAATTAAGTTTTAAAGGTCTATGGTTAAATAAGAAACCTCTCAATGATTTCCAATTATTTCTTAAATTGTATTCTGGAACTTCATTATTATAATTTAGAACTAATTTATCTACATCATTTCTAGGTAAAATAAATGTTGTGTCTGTTTTTATGTTTTCAAGCCAAGTTTTTGAAATAATACTATCGTTTTTTAGTTGATAGAGTGAAATAGGTACATTTGTCTTAGTTTTATTTTTAATTTTAACCGTTACCTCATTCTCTGTTTTTTTAATTTTACCAAATTTAAAATCAATTAAATCTCTACTTTCAATTATAGTTTTGAAAAACCAATTGATATCTTTTGTTGTTTTACTTTTTAAAATTGTTTCAAAATCGGTTTTATTTGTTTGATAGGTTTCATTTAATTCTAAGAATTCTTTAATAGAACTTAGAACAATTTCATTTTCTAAATAGCTATCTAAATATTTGAAACTTAAACCAGCTCTATATTTATTAGCAATTTGTTCATTAAATTTTATTAGCCTATTTTTTGGTTCATTTAGAGGTTGATCTAAGTTTTTTCTAGCCATCAACATGTATAAATAGTTATACTGTTCGTTAAAATCGATATTAATGAAGTGATAAGATTTTAATAGTTTTAGATTGGCTAAATTTCCAGTCATTTTCACATTAGAATGATATTCATCAATATATTGCATCATTAAAAAAACTTGAATTCCGTCATAAATCCATTGGTCTTTTCTAGGTGTTAGTTGTAATGTTAACTTTAAATAATTATTTAGATATGTTTTTAAAAACATTAATTCAAACATTAACTCATCTGAAAAAGGACTTAAAAATGTGGGTAATTGATTTAATCCATAAAATGGTTGACGATTGTAATCTTCTTGAGATACTATAATTTTTTCTATTTGACTTTTGCCAATTTTGTCATTAATAAAATGTGTTATTTTATCAATTATTATTGCTTTTTGTACATTTTCTAATTTTGTATTTAAATTTGAACTTACCTCAATAATTTCATTTTTGTAGTTTATAAATTTTTCTTCTGTAGAAATAATTGCTGTGACATCAGATTTGTTTTTTCCAGTAAATTTATAAGTATTATACTCTTTGTTTGTTACTTCAATCTCATTATCCGTGTTTAAATCACAAGTAATAAAATAGTTCTTTGGAATCTCAAATATAATTTCATAGTCAGAAAGAGCATTTGAAATATCATCTAAGTTCTCATTACTTTGAATAATAAATTGTTTATCTTCAAAACGGGCAGGAGCAAGGAACCAATTTTTTAAGTATAATCTTCCATCATTATTAAACCCATATCTAGTAAATCGATCATTCGGAATTTTAACAGTATATGAAAGCGTTATTTTTTGATTTGAAAAAGGAGTGATTGGTTTTGATAATTTTACATGGACAATATCAACATGTTTTTCATTTCGATGCCAACTTAATGGTTGAAAATTAATGTCTAATATCGTATTTATTGTGGTAGCACCTCTATCATTATCTTTTGCTAAATGAAAAGCTCTGATGTATTCATCTGAAAATCGCTTAGCTAATGCCGAATTTTTTGAAGAAAAAGCATTGTTCCAATCATTTAAAGCAATACTATATATAGTATCATTCGTATTATTTACATAATTTAACTCTTGTTTTATTAGCAATGTATTTTCATTAGTGTTTGCCCTAACATTAAGAAAGGAAGTGTGCTGAGCAAAACCAAATGAACTTATTATAAATAGAATTAAACTTTTGATTTTCAAAATGATGTTTTATTTAGGATTGTAATTTTAACAAAAAGTTGCGTTAAATTATATCATAATTTCCAGATAAAAAAAGAAAATTGTAAAATTAGTTTGACAATTTTCTTTTTTTTGAAGATTTGTTGATAAAACAACTTAATTGAGCTATTCTTTGAATGATAAATGAACTACCTTTGAAGTTAAAGGTAATTATTATGACTCAAAAAGTACTTTTTTTTCTTTTTCTTTTTAATTTTTCTTTCTCACAAATTGTGATTAATGAAATAGATGCTGATACAGCAGGTTCAGATCAACTTGAATTTATAGAATTAAAATCAACAAATCCTAATTTTCCTTTGGACGGATATGTATTAGTTTTTTTTAATGAGACCAATGTTTCAAGCTATTTTACTATCGATTTAGATGGTTATACTACTGATATTAATGGAATAATACATTTTGGAAATAGTATGGTTAATCCTTCTCCAATAGGTACAATTCCTAATAATACAATTCAAAATGGTCCTGATATAGTTGCCTTATATCAAGGAAGTTCTGATGATTTTCCTTACAATGCTTCTACATCAACAGGAACCTTAGCTACAACTACAAATTTAATTGATGCTTTAGCTTATTCTAATAGTACAAGTCAACCTACAAATTTAATGTCCATTTTAAATGTAACTATTTGTACAAGAGAAAATACTACACAGTCTGTTCAAAGAAAAAATGACGGAACTTACGAAGCAAAAACGCCTACACCTGGTATTAATAATGATGGTTCAGGAGTTGTAATTAATTATCTAACTATTTCAACTAGCCAAAATAGTTATATTGAGGGAGAAAATTTCAACATTGTTTTTACAACAGATACACCTGTAACTGATCAAGATTTGGAAATCAATATTACACTTACTAATGGAAATTTTATGGTAAATGATTATATTGGATCAGGTAGTTTAACCGTTTTAATACCAGTTGGAGAAACAACAACTCAAACGAATATTAATATTTTTGACGATACTACAGATGAAGGAGATGAAGAAATGCTTATTGATGTGCAATCATTACCTTTTGGTTATGCTTCTGCAAATGATAATATCATAATAAGAATATATGATAACGATTATATTGTTCAATCTTATGGAACACCGCTTAATCCTACATACGGATTAGTTGCACCAACAATTCCTGCAGGTTATTATGATTCATTAGAAGGTTTGTCTGGTGATGCATTAAGACAAGCTTTACAAGATATTATTGCAGATCCGAATACAGTTCATGCTCATAATTATGGAGATATTGAATATATTTTAAAAGAATCTGATAAAAATCCAAAAAATTCAAATGAAGTTTGGCAAATGTATGTTGAAAGTCCAAAACCAATTTTAGATTATCAAACAGGTTCAAGTAATATTGGAGTTTGGAATAGGGAACATATTTTTCCACAATCTAGAGGTGGCTTTTCTGGAGGAACAGATTCTACTCCAGATGGAATCAATGTATGGTTGCCTACAAATGCAGATGATATCCAATCAGGTCATGGAGATGCACATCATATTAGAGCAGAAGATGGTGCAGAAAATTCAAGTAGAAGTAATAAAGATTATGGATTAGATTATAATGGTCCTTCTGGAAGTCAGGGAAGTTGGCATGGTGATGTTGCAAGAGCTTTGTTTTATATGGCAGTTCGTTATAATGGTTTGGAATTAGTAAACGGAAATCCTCCAGATAATACAGCAAATCAATTAGGAGATTTAGCTTCATTGTTAACTTGGAACACACAAGATCCAGCAGATGACTTTGAAATGAATCGTAACAATTATATTTATACTTGGCAAGTAAATCGTAATCCATTTATAGACTATCCAGAATTAGCAGATTATATTTTTGGAGCAAATTATGGAGACACATGGTCATTTACTTTATCTAATCAAAACTTTACAGAAAATAAGATTAAAGTTTATCCAAATCCTACAACTGATTATTTAATAATTTCTGGATTAGAAGATGAATCAAAAGTTCAATTATATACTCTTACAGGACAATTAGTTTTAGAAAAGGTATTTAATAAAGAAACTAATTTAGATTTAGATTTAACATCAGGAATGTACTTAGTTAAAGTCACTAATGGAAATAAAACGGATTATAGGAGAATAATAGTAAGGTAAAAAAGGATAAATTATAGAATAATAATACATTTATCTAATAAAAAACCCTGTAAAATTAATACTTTACAGGGTTTCTTGTGGAGTTGGAGAGAAACAGTCTACTCTAATTGATCCATATTTTATAATACTTTACAATGTTTTTTTAGGGTAACCAATTTTATTACCTCATTATAGTATTCAAATTGACTTAAATTATATGGGATAAATTGACGAATTATATTAGAGAATTGAAAGTAAATTGTTTAATTTTTAAACTAGCTTTTTTATATAATATACGGTTCTACATGTTTTACTTTTAAACCAATATACTTACAGAACTCTATAAATACTAATAACCTATACTTTTCAATTGGTTTTTAATGGTTATAAGTTCGTTTATTAATTATTCTTAGGGCTTATAATGACATTTATTTTATTGGGTGACATCTGAGTAGGTGCTTAATTTTTGCTTCTAATTTCATCTTAATTTTGCTTTATAATCAATCGGAAATTTTGCAATATGGATTATGATTAAGGGATTTATTTATTAAATTTTTCGATGTTATAACTAGACAAAAAGGCATAATTAAATTGAAAGGTACTATCGAGGATATTATTTTTTACAAAACCCAAGATGGTCATTTGGCTCGTAAGAAAGGAGGTATTGATACTAGTAGAATTGTTATTTACTCCTTTTATTGCTTCTATTTAACATATTTTTCTTATTTGAGACATTAGATATGATAAATATCATTTTTTATTTTAAGAAGGAAAATAATATTTGTATTGACAAAAAAATGTTTAGTAATGCAAATAGATTTAGATTTACTATTTACATGGGGAGCAGTTTCCAAAAAATATCAAAAAGATGAAGTTATCTTTTATGAGGAAGATTTAGCATTATTTTATTACCAAATTATTCAAGGTACGGTAAAGATGTTTAATACAAATGAAGATGGTAAAGAGTTTACTCAAGGTCTTTTCTATAAAGGAAATAGTTTTGGTGAACCACCACTTTTAATAAATGAAGTATATCCTTGCACAGCAATTGCTATCGAAGATTGTGTTGTTATTAAAATTTCAAAAGACAAATTTCTAACGATTATTCATGAATATCCAGCAATTAATCAGAAAATATTAGAGCTTTTAGCATTTAAAGCCTACAGAAAAGCAGTTACGAGTAGACAGATTATTAATCAAAAGCCTGAATTTAGAATAAATGCATTTTTAGACAATTATAAAAAAAGCTGTACAACTCCAACTGTTAAAGTGCAAATTCCTTTTACTCGACAAGAGATTGCAGATTTTACAGGCTTAAGAGTAGAAACAGTAATCCGAACATTAACAAAGATGAAGAAAGATAAAAAAGTAGAGATAACTAATCATAAATTATTTTATTGATATGAATTTTCGAATTTCAAATTGGATTAAATTTTCATTATTAAATTTATTGTTAGTTGCAATTTTAGGACTCTTAATGCGATATAAAATAGTTTTTGAATTGCCTTTTATACATCAAAAAAATATACAACATTCTCATTCTCATTTTGCTTTTTCAGGTTGGGTTACTCAAACATTGTTTGTATTGATGGTACATTTTCTATCAAAAATCAGTGTCGATTTTGATAGTAATAAATATAATAAAGTTTTAATATCCAATTTGGTATGTTCTTATATTATGCTTTTTAGTTTTATCTTTAATGGATATAACTTTATTTCAATTGCATTTTCTACACTATCTCTTTTCGTTTCTTTTTGGTTTGCCTATTTATTTTTAAAAGATTTAAAATTAATAAAGAAGTCAACATTAAGTAAAGATTGGTTTAAGGCTTCGTTATTTTTTAATATTATTTCTTCTTTTGGAACTTTTGCATTGGCATTCATGATGGCAACTAAAAATATTCAACAAGATTATTATTTGTCTTCCATATATTTTTATTTACACTTTCAATATAATGGATGGTTTTGGTTTGCATGTATAGGTCTTTTTGTGGGACAATTAGTTCCTGATCTTCAACTTGAAAAAGCAAATAGAACAACATTTAATTGGTTTTTCATTAGTTGTATTCCAGCTTTCTTACTGTCTATTCTTTGGATAAAACTTCCATTTTGGGTTTATTTAATTGCAATATTTGCTGCAATATTACAAATTGTAGCATTTATAAAATTTTATAAAATAATTGTTAATTCATTTAATTCGAAGTTTTCACATTCTTCTCTTTTTAAATATATATATGTAGGCATCTTATTATGTGTGTTTATTAAACTGTTTCTTCAATTGGGCTCAACTGTTCCATTAATAGGAAAGTTAGCATTCGGATTTAGACCAATAGTTATTGCCTATTTACACCTAGTTTTATTAGCAATTATCTCATCATTCTTATTAGTCTATATATATACAAACAAATTATTAGTATTAAATCGTTTCACAAGAAATGGATTAGCAATTTTTATAATTGGAATTTTTTTGAACGAATTTGTTTTAGCAATTCAAGGTATAACCTCGTTTAGTTATATAATACTTTCTTATGTAAATGAAGTATTATTATGCATTGCATTTATATTGTTTATAGGTATTTTGGCAATAGTTAGTTTTAATCGTAAAGAAAAATAAAATTCTTATTTTCTTATGATTTGACTCATAAAATATGTAGTCTTTATGTTGGTACTTTGTACAGTAAAATTTAAAGTTCTACTATTATGAAAAAAACATTTTCCTTTTTAGCACTAGCATTTATATTTCTTTCTTCTAGTTGTAAAGAAAATATTGAAACTCCACAAGAAGCTCCATCTTCAGAAAATGCAGTCGATCTAAGTATTGGTCAAGAAGGAGTGCAAGATGATGTTTCTAATCCAAATATTGTTCAAGTTGCTTCAGGAAGTAAGGATCATACAACATTGGTTGCAGCCGTAAAAGCTGCGGATTTGGTAACTTCATTAAGTAATGCTGGTCCATTTACAGTTTTTGCACCAACTAATGCAGCATTTGAAAAATTGCCTGCAGGAACAGTTGAAGGACTTTTAAAACCAGAGAAAAAAAGTGATTTGGAAAACATTTTAGGTTATCATACTTATGTAGGGAATTTAAAAACAGAATACATGCAAGACGGTCAAGAGTATGATATGGTCTATGGAGGAAAAGTAAAAATCACAAAACAAGGAGAGAAAACATTCGTAAATGGTTCAGAAGTTGTAGCAACAATTGAAACTTCAAACGGTTTAATCCATGTAATTGGAGATGTTCTATTACCTAAATAAAAAAGTTAATTATTAATTCATACAATTCTTCTTTTTTAGTTGAAAAGCATAGATTGTCGTAGTCTATGCTTTTTTTCATTTTAGCTTCACGACCATAAAAATAAATTTCATAAAATCAATTTTTGTACCTGTTTTTTCTGTTACTATGATTCTAATCATATTTTTTAATGAATAAAATAGGGAAATTTGATTATATAAAAGACAGATAAGTCCTTTATATAAAATACTAACTAAAACTATAAATCTATGCTTTCAAAATCTCAAGCAAGAGCGTTTTTTTTAGGCGGAACAGTAGTTACTTTTCTAATATTTATTGGATTGACTATTTATTCTTTTATGCCTAGAAATGACCAAACCAACTACAAAGACATTGATAAAAATGTTGTTAAGGGGAAAGAAATATGGGAATCCAATAACTGTATGGGTTGTCATAGTATAATGGGAGAAGGTGGCTATTATGCTCCTGAATTAACTAAAGTAATTGAACGGAGGGGAGAAGGTTACATAAAAGCAGTCCTAATGTCTCCAATACCTTGGGCTCCAAAAGGTAGAAAAATGGTTGCATACAAAATGAGCGCTGAAGATGCAGATGCAATGGTAGCTTATTTTAAATGGATAGGCAATATTGATTTAAATGGATTCGACAGAATTGTTTCTCCATTAGCAAAAGATAAAATGAAAGATCAACATAAAATAAAATAAGAATATGAAATATAAATCACAAAAAGTAGCCTATTGGTTTTTTGCATTATGCATGCTCTTGTTTTCGTTGCAAATTATTTATGGCTTTATAATGGGCTTTGATCGAATAGGATTACAAGGCTTACACGATATAATTCCATTCAATACAGCAAGAGCTGTTCATACAAATTTGCTTGTAGTATGGCTTTTAACTGGATTTATGGGTGCAGCATATTATATAATTCCAGAAGAAGCGCAACGCGAATTAATAAGTATAAAATGGGCGTATATTCAATTGATTTCTCTTGCAGTTGTAGGTGTAATTGCAATAGCAGGATTTCATTTTAATCATTGGGAAGGAAGGAAATTTTTAGAAATTCCAAGAGAACTAGATTTCTTAGTAGTTGTTAACGTATTAGTTTTCTTAGGATTAATTTTAGGAACTTTATTTAAAGGAAAACGAAAAACAACTACTGCTTTAGTACTAACAATGGGATTAGTATTTGCAGCTTTACTTTACATTCCAGGAATGATTTGGTTCGATAGTCAAGTAATGGATTCATTCTTTAGATGGTGGGTTGTTCATTTATGGGTTGAAGGTGTATGGGAGTTAATTATGGGAGGTATTTTATCTTACTTATTAATTAAACTTACTGGTGTAGATAGAGAGGTTATTGAAAAATGGTTATATGTAATTATCGGATTAACTTTCTTATCTGGAGTATTAGGTACGGGTCACCATTATTACTACATTGGTGTAAACAAAATTTGGTTAATTGTTGGCGGTATATTTTCTGCATTAGAACCTTTAGCTTTCTTAGCCATGGCATTATTTGCAGTAAATATGTATCGTAAAGGAGAAAAAAGTCATCCAAATAAATTAGCATTATTCTGGACAATAGGTGCAGCAATTGTATCTTTTATAGGTGCAGGTTTATTAGGTTTTGCACATACTTTACCACAAACTAATTTATACACACATGGTACTTTAGTAACAGCAATGCATGGTCATTATGCTTTCTGGGGAGCTTATGCAATGATAGTTTTAGCTATTATTAGTTATGCATTACCAAACTTAACTGGTCGTAAACGCTATAACAATACAACAGGACAAATGGCATTTTGGATTTCCAATATTGGTATACTTGGAATGACTGTAGCTTTTGGTGTAGCTGGAGTTGCACAAGTGTATATGGAAAGAAAATTAAAAATGGATTTCATGGATGTTCAAAATGAGATTGCAATTCACTTTGTAGTTTTATTAATCTGTGCAACAATGTTTACTGTAGGTATAGGAATGTATATCTACGAATTTATAAAATACGGCTTACCAACAGACGAAGCTTTAGAAACTAATTAAAATTTATATATGAAAAGCATGAAATTAATACTTGCTATTACAGTAATTACCTTATTAGCAAGTTGTAAATCAAATGAGAAGAACGAAGTAGTCATTGATCCTTCAAGTATAAAAACAGAAGGAGCACCAATTATTGCAGAATTAACTTCTCCGCCATTTGTTCCAAAACCTGTAGGGGATAGACCAGCTAAAAAATTAATTGTCAATTTAGAAATATTAGAACAAGAAGGCGAAATGGCCGATGGTGTTAAGTATATGTATTGGACATTTGGAGGTACTGTTCCAGGAAGTTTTATTAGAACTAGAGTTGGTGATGAAGTTGAATTTCATTTAAAAAATCACCCAGACAATAAATTACCTCATAATATTGATTTACATGCAGTAACAGGACCAGGTGGTGGTGCAGCATCTTCATTTGTTGCTCCAGGGCACGAAGTTACTTTTTCTTTTAAAGTTTTAAATGAAGGTCTATTTGTGTATCATTGTGCTACTGCTCCAGTAGGAATGCATATTGCTAATGGTATGTACGGTTTAATTTTGGTTGAACCAGCAGGTGGACTTCCAAAAGTAGACAAAGAGTACTACGTTATGCAAGGAGATTTCTATACAAAAGGTGCTTATGGCGAAAAAGGATTACAACCTTTCGATATGGCAAAAGCAATTAAAGAAGAACCCGATTATGTAGTTTTCAACGGAAAAACAGGATCACTAACAGGAGATAATGAAATAACAGCAAAAGTTGGAGAAACTGTACGTTTGTATGTAGGTAATGGAGGTCCAAACTTAGTGTCTTCATTCCATGTTATTGGTGAAATTTTCGACAATGTACATATAGAAGGAGGATCCATGATTAATAAAAATGTGCAAACTACTTTAGTTCCTGCAGGAGGAGCAGTAATTGTAGACTTTAAAGTAGATGTGCCTGGATCATTAGTAATTGTAGATCATTCTATTTTTAGAACATTTAACAAAGGTAGTTTAGGAATTTTAAAAGTAACTGGAGATGAAAATAAAACTATTTATTCTGGAACACAATCAGATAATGTGTATTTACCAGAAGGAGGAACAATTCAAACAATGCCAGGAAATAAATCTGCTTCTCCTACAATAGCTGTCACTTTACCTGAAAGAATTGCAGAAGGGAAATCAATTTACTCAACAACTTGTTTTGCATGTCATCAACCAAATGGAGAAGGTTTACCAAATGCTTTTCCACCTCTTGCTAAATCAGATTATTTAAATGCAGATGTAAATCGAGCAATTGAAATAGTGCTTAGAGGTAAAACTGGAGAAATGACAGTTAATGGTAAAAAATACAATAGTGTTATGACGGCACAAACATTAACAGATGAGGAAATTGCAAACGTTTTAACGTATGTATATAGTACTTGGGATAACAGTAAAAAAGAAGTTACTAAAGAAATGGTAGCTAAAATAAGACAAGAGAATAAATAGTTAGTACTATTATTAACCATGATAGTACTTGATTGTGACTATCATGGTTATTTTTTAATAATGAAAAAACATAAATTAATGTATAGAATAGTATTCATATTAATCTTCACACTTATCGTTTCTTGTCAAAAAAGTAAAGAACAAACAACTACTGAAATTAATCCTATTTCAAATGTAATTATAGAACAAGAACAATATAGCTCTTTTAAAGTTACAACTGAAATGGTTTTAGTAAAAGGTGGAAGTTATGTTCCTTTATATGGGAAAAATCAAGAGCAAGTAATTGTAAATGATTTATTTATGGATATATATCCTGTTACAAATGAAGAATTTCTTGATTTTGTAAAGAAAAATAAAAAATGGCAAAAATCAAAAGTTAAAAAAATATTTGCAGATGGAAATTATCTTGTAAAATGGAAAAATGATACTTTGTTAAGTACAGATTCAAAACCAAATAGTCCTGTTACAAACGTATCTTGGTATGCAGCAAATGCCTATTGCGATTGCCAAGGTAAACGATTAGCAACAGTAGATGAATGGGAATATGTAGCAATGGCAAACGAAACAAAGGCAGATGCAAGAGAAATTGAATCCTATAACCAAAATATTTTAGATTGGTACGAAAAACCAAAAACCTACCAAAATGAAGTTGGTCATACCTTCAAAAATTATTATGGAATTTATGATTTGCATGGTTTGGTTTGGGAATGGACTTCCGATTTCAACTCTATTTTAATTACAGGCGAATCTAGAAGTGATTCAGCAGAAAACAATAATCTATTCTGTGGAAGTGGTTCTTTAAATGCTACTGATTTAATGAACTATGCTGCTTTTATGAGATATGCTTTTAGAGGAAGTATTAAGGCAAATTATTCGATACAAAATTTAGGTTTTAGATGTGTAAAAGATATTGAAAAATGAAAAAATATAGAATAGTACTCGTAATTACAAGTTTACTTCTATTAGGTTGTAAACAAGAAGAAAAGGAAGTTAAAGAAGCACCAATTTCTGAAGAGTCAATCTTTAATTTATCTAGTAAATGGAAAACCCAAGACGACAAAACTGTTGAAATAAAAGATTTCAGAGGAAAAGTTTCGGTAATGGTTATGATTTATACTAGTTGTAAAGCTGCTTGCCCGAGATTAGTAGCTGATATGCGTGATATTGAATCTAAAATTCCTAAAGAACAATTAAAAGATTTAAACTTCATTTTAGTCAGTATAGATCCAATAACCGATACACCAAAAAGATTAAAAGTGTTTGCAAAAGATAATTTTATGGATGATAAACACTGGACATTCTTACAAGGAACACCAGCTACAGTTCAAGAATTTGCTAACGTTTTAGCTGTAAAATATAAAAAAATTACTCCTATAGATTTTTCACATTCCAATATTATAAGTGTGTTTAATAGAGAAGGAGAATTGATTCATCAACAAGAAGGTTTAGGTGTAAATAATAAAGAAACGATAGATAAAATATTAGAAACCGTTAAAAAGTAACTAAATCCATTTTATCCAAAAAAGAACAAAATGAGCGTAAATATTCCATTTTATCATCCAATAGACAAAGAAGTTGAGGTTTTTGAAAATGTATACCAAAACAAGATTCCGTTTTTATTAAAAGGTCCTACAGGAACTGGAAAGTCGCGATTTGTAGAATACATGGCACATAAATTAGATAAAAAGTTAATTACAATAAGTTGCCACGAAGAAACATCTTCAACAGATTTAATAGGACGATTTATCATTAAAGGTGCTGAAACTATTTGGATAGACGGACCATTAACAAAAGCAGTAAAAGAAGGTTCTATTTTATATTTAGATGAAATTGCAGAAGCACGCCCAGATGTTATTGTTGCCATTCACTCCTTAACCGATCATAGAAGAGAAATTTATATTGATAAACTAGGAGAAACCATAAAAGCGCACGAAGATTTTATGTTGGTTGCTTCTTTTAATCCAGGATACCAAAGAGGATTTAAAGAGCTAAAACCTTCTACAAAACAGCGATTTACTGCTTTGTCTTTTGCTTATCCAGAAGCTTCTCAGGAAATTGAAATTCTTATTCAGGAAACAAATATTGACCCAGATATTGCTAAAAAACTAGTTAAAATTGGTAATAAAATTAGAAATCTTACCGAATTAGGTTTAGCAGAAACCGTTTCTACGCGTTTATTAGTAGACGCAGCAAAATTAATACATACCGATTTGCCTAAAAGACTAGCTGTAAAAGTAGCTATCGTAGAACCTTTAACAGACGATTTGGAAATAGCAGAAGCCTTAACCGATTTGTGTAACTTGATGATTTAATGGAACTTGACGAAATAGTATATAGCAAGGTTTTGCAATTCTTTAAAAAGAATAAAAAGGTTGATGCTGATTTAGTTAATCGTACGGTTCATTTAGAAGATATAAAATCACGTTTAACCATTTTAGCAAGAGCCATTACTGCGGATGTAATTGAAATATTTCCCGCAGAACGCGAAGGCGGTTATAAAAATAATAACTTTTTTTTTCCTATTTCATTCGGAGATTTTCCTACTTACGAAGCAAACCTTTCTTTTTACTTTTTTAGACTTTTGTACTTAACGGAACAAAGAAAGTTAGGATTTAATTGGAAGGAAAACAAAGATGAAACGCTTGATAATTCGCAACTTAAAGCTTTAGAATGTTCTGAAATTGTTTTAAAAAGTTTATTTGAAGAATTCCCAATTACAAATTCTCTTCACAATGATTTTTATACTTTTTATGCTGCAAAAGAAGAAATTGATTATAGTTGGTTGTATGGAAAATGGATGCGAAATAGTACAGAAGTTGAAGTAGATAAAACATTAAATAATTTTTCTGATCTAACAAAAAAGGCAACGGGTGAAAAAGAACCAACCGTTTTAAAAGCAAATCCGGTTGAAGAAATAAAAAGTCTTACAATTGATAAAAAACAACAAGAAGATTACGTATTGCTACATAGTTTCGAAAAAGTAGAAACAGCTGAAGAATTTAATGGTAATTGGAGAGATTTTGATGGTTCAGATGAATTAGAAAAACACCAAGAAGCTTTAGAAGAACTAAATATGAAATTTACAGTTCGTGTAAATGATACTACACATTCTGTTTATCAAGCTGATTTCATTGAAAATACAACCATTTCTGAAAGTGCAGAAAGAGATGAGAAAGGTTATCATATAAAATACAATGAATGGGATTATTCTTCAAAAGCATATAAAGACTCCTTTTGTAAAGTATATCCAATTTCACAAGTAAAAACGGATGTTAACTATTATAAAAAAACAATCACAGAGAAGGCTTCTGTTTTAAATGGCTTGCGTAAAATGTTGACCAATGTTAATAATAAAATGCAACAACATCATAGGCAATCACAAGGTGATGTATTTGATATTGATGCAACTACTGATATGATTATCGATGTGTTATCAAAAAGAACACCTTCTGAAAACATCTATTTATCTAACCGAAAAAAAGAAAAAGACATTTCTATTTTATTGCTTTTAGACATTAGTCTTTCAAGTGACTCTTATGCTGCTGGAAATAAAATTATTGATGTAGAAAAACAGGTTTCTATTCTATTTGGGGAAATCTTAAATGAATTTGATATTGATTTTTCTATCAATTGCTTTTACTCTAAAACAAGGAATTATGCTTCTTATTTAACCTTAAAAGATTTTGATGAAGATTGGCAAAAAGCCAAAAATAAAATTGGTGCTGCAGAACCGCAAGGTTATACAAGAATTGGAGCTGCGCTTCGTCACTCTAGTGCTTTGTTAGAGAAAAGAGATTCTAAAAATAAATGGATTATTTTTCTTTCAGATGGTAAACCAAACGATTATGATAAATACGAAGGAAAGTATGGTATTCACGATGTAAAACAAGCGCTAAAAGAATTAAAACAAAAGCAAATAAACACGTATGCTTTAGCTATAGAAGCACAAGCAAAATATTATTTGCCTTTAATGTTTGGACAAAATCATTATCAAATATTAACACATCCAGAAGATTTATTAAAATCATTAGTAAAACTTTACGAAAAAATTAAACATTAAATAATGAATAAAACAGCAATTGATTATAAAAATATTTATTATCCTCCTGGAGGAATTTTAATGTGGATAATCATCTTTTTAGAGCTAATTACTTTTGGAATGGCACTTATTGCATTTGTACATTATGGTACACAAGAACCAGAAGTTTTTCATCAATCAAAATTACAACTTAACACAACTATTGGAGCAATTAACACCTTATTTTTACTTACTAGCGGTCTGTTTATTGCAAATGCTGTAAGTTTTTATAAAGATGGGAATACTAAGAAAACGAATTTGTTTTTTAAACTTGCTATGTTAGGAGGCGTATTGTTTTTATTACTTAAAAGCTTTGAATACTATACAAAAATTGAAAACGGAATTACTTTAGAAACAAATACTTTTTTCTTTTTTTATTGGTTGCTAACAGGTTTTCATATTATTCATCTTTTAATAGGACTTATAATTCTTTTTATAACAGGGAAAAGTATTCGTAAAAACAATGCAAAACTTGAAGATGTGGAAGCTTCAGCTACATTTTGGCATATGTGCGATATCATTTGGTTATTGCTTTTTCCTATCCTTTATTTAATCTTTTAGTAATGAAATAAGCATGTACGTTTTTGGTCATAAACACAAAAGAAGACTTGTAAATTGCATATGACCAATAAAAAAATAAATATTTACATATGAAAAAACAATTAACAAAAGTATATATAGTACTTATCATTCTTACAGTACTTACTGCTTTTTTATCCAATAATAATACCTCTAAAATTATAACAATTGCAATTTTACTAATTTCAAGTATCAAGTTTTTAGTTGTAACTTTTCAGTTTATGGAATTAAAAAAGGCAAACTCAGCTTGGAAAGTAAGTTTAAGTCTGTTTTTATTCGTTTTGATTGGAATTATAACATTAATAATTTAATATTTTGTGATTTAAATCATAATCAAAAAAAATACTAATT
This sequence comes from Flavobacterium sp. 316, assembly GCF_000967805.1. NCBI lineage: Bacteria > Pseudomonadati > Bacteroidota > Flavobacteriia > Flavobacteriales > Flavobacteriaceae > Flavobacterium > Flavobacterium sp. 316. Next base: position 264,211 of record NZ_JYGZ01000006.1, on the reverse strand, counting down.
CGTTCATTTGTGTTATTCAAAAATTAACACATATAAAATGGAAAAGCATAGCTATAATGTAAATTTAAAATGGAATTCAGATAGAAAAGGAACTTTATCATCAAACGAATTACCAACTATAATAGAAGTCGCAACTCCACCAGAATTTGACAAAGGAATTCCAAATATTTGGTCACCAGAGCATTTATACACAGCGTCCATTTTAAGTTGTTTTATGACTACTTTTTTGGCTATTGCCGAATTTTCAAAATTTGACTTTATAGATTTTGAATGTAGTTCAGACGGAATTTTAGAGAAAGTAGAAGGCAAATATTTAATGACACAAGTTATTATTAAGCCAGTACTTACAATTAGCGATCCAAACGATACTGAAAAAGCAGAACGCATATTGCAAAAATCTGAAAAAGCTTGTTTGATTTCAAACTCTATTAAAACAGAAGTTTTAGTACATCCTACCTTTAAATTTGAATAGAAATCTAGAAAATAATATAAGTTATTCTCTTTTGCGCAGTAAGTATGATAATTATCATTCTTTACTCCAATGATTTTTACAACTTTCGTAGCTTCAAAATTGAACAATTATATGAAAATACAAAACAATCATACTTTCCATATTCCAGTAATGGGCTTGGCGTATACAATAGACAGTCCAATTAGAATTGCACATTTCGGTATCTCTTCTGTTGTCTCTATAACTGACGATGATTTAATAGAAAAAATGCGTGCCTTTTATAGCAAAAAATTCAGCCTTCCTTATCAAGAAATTACGCAAAAATTTCATGATTATCGTGCTGAAAGAATTACCCATTATCTAAATTTAATGGATACTATTGTAAATGATAAATTTGAAAAATTTAAAACCGAATTAACAGAAAGTAAATCAGCTTTAGAAAACTACATTGCTTTGCTTCCTAATAAATCAGACGTAAAAAAAACGTTGCAAAAATTTATAGATGAAGGTATCTGTTTTAAAGATGCCTTAAGGAAGTTTTTAGAAAAAAATAGTTCATTAGGTGAAATAGATGTCAATATCATGACAAAAGTTGATAAAGACAATTATGAAGGAAAAGAAAAATTACCAACAGAATTTAATGATGCACATGCTGCTCTACGTGGTTTTGCTAACAGTAATTTAAGATCTTCAGTTGTACTTTCAGCTGGAATGAATCCTAGATTATATAGTTATTTTGAAAATTTCCCAGATTTCTTTCCAAATAAAAATGCATTTCTTAAGAAAAAAATAATTTTAAAAGTAAGTGATTATCGTTCGGCTTTAATCCAAGGTAGTTTTTTAGCTAAAAAAGGACTTTGGGTTTCTGAATATCGAATTGAATCTGGTTTAAATTGTGGCGGACATGCATTTGCTACGGATGGCTTATTATTAGGACCAATTTTAGAAGAGTTTAAAACAAAAAAAAACGAATTAATTAATGCTACTCACGATTTATTTGTAAAAGCATTAGAAATAAAACAAATGCCAATTCCAAAAGAACCTTTGCCTTTAAAAATTACTGCTCAAGGTGGAGTTGGAACGGCTGAAGAACACGAGTTTTTATTAGAAAATTACAATTTAGAATCGGTGGGTTGGGGTTCTCCTTTTCTTTTAGTTCCAGAAGCTACTTCAGTAGATACAGAAACTCGAAAATTGTTAGCAAATGCAAAAGAAGATGATTTTTATTTGAGTAATATTTCTCCGCTTGGTGTTCCATTTAATTCTATTAAAGGCGTTTCTAATGATTTTTGGAAAGAAAAAAGAATTAGCGATAATAAAGCAGGAAGCTCTTGTCCGAAGAAGTTCTTAGCCCTAAACAAACAATATGATGACGTTGGACTTTGTACTGCTTCCAAAAAATACCAAGACATTAAGTTAAAAGAACTAGAAGAAAACAAAAAGAAATTATCATTGAATGAGTTTATAAATCAAAAATCGTTGATTACCGATAAAGCCTGTCTTTGTGTTGGCTTAGCCAATGCTTCCTATTTGGAAAATGGTATGGATATAAAAGGGCAACAACAAGGAGTAGTTATCTGTCCAGGACCAAATTTGGCCTATTTTAACAAAGAAGTTTCACTAAAAGAGATGGTGCAACATATTTACGGTAACGCGAATATAATGCTTCAATCAGATAGACCTAATTTGTTCATCAAAGAATTAAAAATGTATGTAGATTATTTGAGAAATGAAGTTAATACTTTAACTAATGATGTAACAGCAAGTCAAATAAAGAAATGGAATTTATACAGAAATAACATTAATCAAGGTATAGAATATTATCAAAATTTATTCAAAAACACTTCTTTTTTGAAAAATAATCAAGACACAATTAATCAGCAGTTAAATCTTTATAAAACAGAAATTAACTCAATATCTTATTAATATGAGCAACTGGCATAAATCCACACAAAACGATAGATTAGAACGTATTACTAAAGCTTTAAATGAAAATATTAACTTTTCAAAAGATGTCTCCTTAGGTTACCCAGCTTCAAAATTAGATGGAAAAGTATTTTATGATGATGCTTCTTTTTTAAAAGACGCTCCCGTTTTAATGACCTATGTAGCGAATCCAAACAATATTGGCTGTCATACTATCGGTATTTCCGAAAAAGCTTTTAAAGGAACACAAGAAATTGAACGAGAAGTTCTCGAAATTCTTGCAGTTGATATTTTTAATGCCACAACTGATGATTATGATGGTTATATTGCAACTGGTGGAACAGAAGCAAATATCGAAGCTTTATGGATTTATAGAAATTATTTCATGAATACCTATCAAGCAAAATTATCAGAAATCAGTATTTTAGCTTCAGAGGACACTCATTATTCAATTGCAAAAGGTGCTAACTTGCTAATGATTGACTGGTTAAGAGTTGAAGTTAACTTTGAGGATAGAACTATTGATGAAATTAAATTAGAGACACTATTACAAGAAGCGATTTCAAAAGGTAAAAAATATTTTATAATAGTCGCAAACATGGGTACAACCATGTTTGGTTCAGTAGACAATCCCGATATATATACCAATCTCTTAGCAAAATACAACCAACTTTTCAAACTTCATATTGATGCTGCTTATGGTGGTTTTGTATATCCATTTTTGACTCCTAAAAATCATTTAGATTTTACTAATCAACATGTTTCCTCGATAACCATTGATGCACATAAAATGCTTCAAGCTCCTTATGGAACAGGAATATTTATATGTAGAAAAAATTTGATTGAAAATGTGTTAACCAAAGAAGCGGCATACGTTGAAGGCATGGATTTAACATTAAGTGGTAGCCGTTCTGGAGCAAACGCTGTTGCTGTTTGGATGATTTTAAAAACCTATGGTAAAAATGGTTGGTTTGAAAAAGTAAAGATTCTGGAATTGAGAACCGATTGGCTGTGCAAGCAACTAGACCATTTGAACATAACCTATTTTAGAGAACCTTTTATGAATATTGTTACTATAAAATCTGAATTTATTTCAACAGATATAGCATCTAAATTTGGTTTGGTTCCCGAATCGCATAATAACGATAACAAATGGTATAAAATTGTGTTAATGGAACATGTAGAGGTTGATAGTTTAAATGAATTTATATCAAGCTTAGGAACTATTTAAACAAGTTTTATTTTAATATTTAAAAGTAAAAAACTCTTTTTTTAAAATAATATAAATCAGCATTTTATGAAAAAAAATAAAATATCCTAATGCCTGATAAATGTCATCAAATAGCATAATTCTTAGCTTTAATTTTGTCTTAGGAATTAAAATAATAAATAATCACATATGAAAACAAGTTATATAAAAAAGGTTTCATTATCTATATTTGTCTTAATGGGTGTAACATCATTTGCGCAAGAAATTGATGTAAATTTACAAATGAGACCACGTTACGAATATAGAAATGGTTTTAAAGGGTTAATGCTAGATAATGAATTACCAACTTCATTTATTTCGCAAAGAACTCGATTAAATTTTAATTTTAAACAAGAAAAAATATCTGCAAAACTTACATTACAAAACGTTAGAACTTGGGGAGATGTTAAAACAACGGCAACTAATGACAAAAATGGTGTAATGCTATTTGAAGCTTGGGGACAATATAGCTTCAATGATTCTTGGAATGCTCGTTTAGGTAGACAAGTTATATCCTACGATAATCAAAGAATTTTCGGAGAAATTGATTGGATCCAACAAGGACAAAGTCATGATGCGCTAGTTGTGTCTTATAAAAAAGATAAAAATCAATTAGACTTAGGAGCTGCTTTAAATGCCGATACAGAAGGTTTATATCGTGATTTATATGTTACTAATTATAAAAATATGCAATATGCTTGGTACCATACAAATTTTAATGAATTGCAAATGAGTTTGTTAGCATTAAATACTGGGTTTCAATATGAAGAGCCTATCACTACCGATTTGAAAGTAGATTATATGCAAACTTTTGGAACATTTTTAAAATACAAAAAAAATAAATTAGATGCCGATTTAGGTATTTATGCACAAACAGGTAAAAGCAGATTAGCTACAAATAATACTTCTGTAAGTGCTTATAATATTGGGTTAAATGTAAATTATGCCTTCACAGAAAAGGTAAAAGCAGGTCTTGGTTACGAATTATTATCGGGTAAAGATCAAACGGATACTGATGATAAAATTAAATCATTCAATCCTATTTTTGGAACAAACCACGCTTTCAATGGTTTAATGGATTACTTCTATGTTGGAAATCATAAAAATACGGTTGGTTTACAAGATTTTTTCTTAAAATTTAATTATGTTTCAGATAAATGGAAATTTAGTGTAACACCTCATATGTTTATGACCGCAGCAGATGTAATTGATCCATCCTATATTACAAGAACAATGGATAGTTATTTAGGGACAGAGATTGATTTAGTTGCTTCTTATGAATTACATAAAAATATCGGAATTTCAGCAGGATACTCACAAATGTTTGGTTCAGAAACTTTAGAAGTTTTAAAAGCTGGAAATAAAGGATTAGATAATAATTGGGTTTTTGTTATGATTAATATCAATCCAAGAATATTTAATTCTTCAAAATAGTTAATTGGTTGTTAGAGATAAAAGACTATGTCATTCATAAGGCATAGTCTTTTTTCGATTTATAACTTTTTCAATTTTGTCCTCATTTTATCTTAAATTTGAAATTCAAAACCACCATTATGATTTCTGTACATCAAGCTAGAACAATATTAAATAATGCTATTCCTAATTCTAAAGAAGTTGAACTTCCTTTGCTAAAAGCCTTAAATTATTATTTAGCAAATGATGTGTATTCTTCCATAAATATGCCACCATTTAGACAATCTGCGATGGATGGATATGCTTTAAATTTATGCGATTCTCTATCGTATCGTTTAATAGGAGAAATTAAAGCTGGAGATGCACATAAAATGGTTTTAAAACCAGGTGAAGCTATTAAAATATTTACTGGTGCTGCAGTTCCAGATTCTGCAAATGCAGTTATTCAGATTGAAAAAACTACTTGTACAAAGGAAACAGTTCTTTTAAACGAACGTGTTGCTTTACATACTAATATTCGACCTATTGGTGAACAGATTAAAGAAAATGAAATAGCGCTTACAAAAGGTACAATTTTAAATGCAGCAGCAATTGGTTTTTTAGCTGGATTAGGAATTACAACAGTTACCGTATTTAAAAAACCAAGTATTGGAATTCTAGTAACAGGAAATGAATTAATTAAACCAGGAAATGTGTTAGAACACGGTAAAGTTTTTGAGAGTAATTCAATAATGTTACAAGCTGCTTTATTGAATGCTAATTTTGATGAAATTAACACTTACGAAGTAAATGATGATTTCTCAAATACAAAAAATAGTATTGAAAAAGCACTTAATGAAAATGATATAGTATTAATTTCTGGTGGAATTTCTGTTGGTGATTATGATTTTGTTAAAAGCGCTTTGGAAGAGTTAAAGGTGGAAACATTATTTTATAAAGTTAATCAAAAGCCAGGAAAACCTTTATTAGCAGGTAGAATAGAGAATAAGTTGATTTTTGCTTTACCAGGAAATCCGGCTGCAAGTTTAACTTGTTATTATATATATGTAGAACCTATTTTACACAGTATTACAGGAAAGACAAATCCTAAAAACAATCTTGTTCAAAAAGAATTGACGCATAATTTAGCAGTAAATAATACGCGAAGTCAATTTTTAAAAGCTATTTTTTCAGATAATGATGTCTCAGTATTATCGCACCAGCAATCCTCTATGTTAAATACTTTTGCGCTTTCAAATTGTCTAATTCATCTTCCAGAAGGAAATTACGAATTAGAAAAAGGTTCAAAAGTTGATATTTATCATATTTTATGATGTTCTCATTTCGTTATCTTTGTAAAAGTATAACGAAAGAAGTTTATTTTGCGAATCAAGAGTAAAATTTGGATAGAATCTAATAACGGAATTCTTTTAAGTGAAGGTCGCGTGCAATTACTTAAAATGATTGATGAAACAGGTTCTCTTAATAAAGCGTCTAAGACTTTAAAAATTTCGTACCAAAAAGCTTGGCGTTTAATTGATGAAGTAAGTAAAACCACAAAGAAACCTATTATTGAAACCAAGATCGGTGGAGTAAAAGGAGGTGGAACTTCATTAACACCTTATGGAAAATCTTTAATTATTATTTTCGAAACGATAAATAAAGATTGCTGGCAGTTTCTAGATGAACAATTAAAAAAACATTCTTTATGTTAGTAACCGAAATTTTAAATGCACCATCATTATTAATACTATTGCCAATAGTTGCCTTTTTATATGCAAGTGTTGGACACGGTGGAGCAAGTGGTTATTTAGCTTTAATGAGTTTGTTTGCTTTGCCAATATCATTCATGAAACCAACAGCTTTAATTTTGAATATTTTAGTTTCAGGAATTTCATTTTACTTCTATTACAGAGAGAAAAATTTTAAATGGAACTTATTCTATCCGTTTGCTATTACATCTATACCATTCTCTTTTTTAGGTGGATTTTTAACTGTTGATTCTAAAATTTACAAAATCATATTAGGAACTTTATTGCTATTTGCTGTTTTTCGATTATTAGGTTTCCTCGGAAAAGAAAAAGCTGATTTGAAAGAAATAAACATAAAATACGCATTATTAATTGGAGCAATAATAGGATTTTTATCTGGCTTAATTGGTATTGGTGGTGGAATTGTCTTAAGTCCTGTACTACTATTATTGGGTTGGGCAAACATGAAACAAACTGCTGCAGTTTCTGCATTATTCATATTTGTAAATTCAATTTCAGGAATCTTTGGGTTTCTATCAAAAGGAGGCGAAATACCAAGTTCATCAACTCTATTAATTGGAATTGTTTTCATCGGTGGATTATTGGGAGCATATTACGGAAGTAAAAAATTCAACAATATTGTATTGCGAAATGTCTTGGCTTTCGTTTTAGGAATAGCAATTATTAAACTCTACACTATTTAATGGCGACTATATCAGCATACATAATAGCAGGTGGAAAAAGTTCTAGAATGGGTTCTGATAAAGGTATGCTACTTTTAAACGAAACTGTATTTATTGCACATATTGTAAAAGCATTACAAGAAGCCACTATTCAAAATATAACGATTGTTTCAACCAATTCAGATTATGATTTTTTAAACTGTAATCGAATCGAAGATATTTATCCTGATAAAGGACCAGTTGGTGGAATCTTTACAGCTTTATCGCATTCACAAACAGAACAAAATATAATTTTGAGTGTTGATGTTCCATTAATTTCAGCAGAAATTATTACTTGGCTGATTAATAATATAGATAACGAAAAACTAATTACACAAGTAAAAATCGCAGATAAAACAAGTCCGCTAATTGCGGTTTATAATCGAAAAGCAGTAACTGTTTTTGAAGAACATTTAAAAAGTGAGCAATTAAGATTACGAATGGTTGTTGAAGCAATTCCACATAAAACAATTGAAGTTCCTGATAAGTGGTGTGCTTTATTACAAAATATAAATACCAAAGAGGACTATCAAAATTTAATAAAATGACGATAACACTAAAATATTTTGGCTTAATAGCTGATATCACAAACACAAACGAAGAGTTGTATAGTCTTGAAAAATCAGATTTTACAACAAACGATTTGATAAAAGAATTAAATAAAAGATATATAGGTTTACAGAATATTTCTTTTGCTATTGCGGTGAATAAATCAATTACAACAACAGCAATTAATTTAAACAATAACGACATAATAGCATTATTACCTCCTTTTGCAGGTGGTTAAAAAACAATGATGGAACATTCAAAACGATATACACGACAAATGGCTCTTCCAGAAATAGGAAGTCTAGGTCAGCAAAAATTACTAAACGCAAAAGTGTTGGTCATTGGTGCTGGTGGTTTAGGTTGTCCTGTTTTACAAATGTTGGCAGCTTCTGGAGTTGGAACACTTGGAATTGTGGATGGTGATGTTGTGGATGAAACGAATTTACACCGTCAATTGCTTTATACAACTAATGATTGTGGGAAAAATAAAGTGGATGTAGCAGCTAATGCAATTCAAAAAATAAATTCAGATGTAAAAGTAAATGTTTATCCAGAATTTATTTCCGAAAGTAATATTGCAATTATTTCAAAAGATTATGAAATATTGGTAGATTGTACCGATACTATTGCAACGCGATATCTTATTAACGATATAGGCATTCATTTGGGTAAGCCAATGATTTATGCTTCTATACATAAATTTGAAGGACAAATAAGTGTTTTTAATTACCAAAGTGGACCAAGTTATCGATGTTTGTTTCCTGAGAAAAACACTCAAGAAGTTCCAAATTGTGTAACTACAGGTGTTTTAGGTGTTTTACCTAATACTTTAGGAATGCTTCAAGCAACGGAAATATTGAAAATTATCTTAGGAATTGGAAAAGTTCTTTCAGGAAAACTACTTATTTATAACGCTTTGAATCTTTCTTTTAACGAATTAGAATTTAGTAGAAATGAAGAACAAATTCGTATTGGAACTAAAAAAGGTATCGAATTAGAAAGTTCAAAAAAGCAGAATCATGAAATTGGTAAAGAGGCTTTTTTAGATCTTTGTTCGAATGAAAACTATACGATTATCGATTTACGTGAAGCACATGAAACACCAAAATTAAAGAATGAAAGCGTCATCAATATTTCATTTTTTGAAATAGAAAAACATATTAATAAATTTAATAAAGATCAACCTATTGTTCTTTTTTGCCAGAGTGGAATTCGCAGTAAAAAAGCGTTAGACTTATTTTTAGAAAACGGATTTATAAATATAGCACATTTACAAAAAGGCATTCAAAACATACAATTAGAAGTTATTTAAACAAAGAAAAATGGAAACATCAAAACCTAAAAAAAAATCATTTGTTCAAGGACCAATTTCAGCAGAATTTATTGGTAACTCAATTGCTAAGCACCAAACTAAAACTTCTATTGGAGCACATAATATTTTTTTAGGTCAAGTTCGTGCTGATGAAATAGATGGAAAAACAGTTGTAGCAATTGATTATTCAGCTTATGAAGAAATGGCAGAGCAAAATTTTTATGAAATTCGTGAAGCTGCTTTTGAAAAGTACGATCTAACATGTTTACATATTTACCATAGTTTAGGTCTCGTAAAAGCTGGTGAAATTTGCCTGTTTGTATTTGTTTCGGCTCCAAGAAGAAAAGTAGTATATGAAGCATTGAACTATTTGGTAGAAGAAATTAAAGAGAAAGTAGCCATTTTTGGTAAAGAAATATTGGAAGACGAAACCTATACTTGGAAAAAAAATAACTAATCATGGTCGATATTACGCATAAAATAATCACGCAAAGAACTGCAACGGCTCAAGCAATTGTGAAAGTTGGAAGTGCAGCAACTATAGAAGCAATCAAAAATAAAACCGTTCCAAAAGGAGATGTTTTAGAAGTGGCAAGAACTGCTGGCTTATTTGCGGTGAAAAATACTTCAAACGCTATTCCAGATTGTCATCCATTACCTATTGAATACACAGCAATTGCTTATGATATTCAAGAAATGGAAATTCATATTGAAATTACAGTTAAAACGATTTATAAAACAGGAGTTGAAGTAGAAGCCATGCATGGAGCAAGTATTGTTGCTTTAACAATGTACGACATGCTGAAACCTATCGATAAAAATGTAGAAATTTCAACGGTTAAATTACTGCATAAAAAAGGTGGAAAATCTGACTTTAATGATGCTAAAAGTTTAAACTTAGATGTAGCTGTAATTGTCTGTTCCGATAGTGTTTCTAATGGGAGAAAAGAAGACAAAGCAGGGAAAGTAATCACTTCTAAATTGAATACATTGGGTTTAAAAGTTTCAAATTATAGTATCATTCCTGATGAAATTACAGATATTCAAAAAACAGTAAACACATTAAAAGACGGTAAAACGGATTTAGTTATTTTGACTGGAGGAACTGGTTTATCGAACAGAGATGTAACTCCTGAAGCACTAATTCCATTATTAGACAGAAGAATTCCTGGTATTGAAGAAGCAATTCGTTCGTATGGACAAGAAAGAACACCTTATGCAATGTTATCTCGAAGTGTGGTTGGATTCATTGGAACTACTTTAGTAATTGCTTTACCAGGCTCTACAAATGGAGCAAGCGAATCGATTGACGCTATTTTCCCATCTGTATTGCATTTATTCAAAATAATTAATGGTTTTAACCACGGAAAATAATATGTTGAAATTACCTTGATTGCATATCATAAAAAATAATTAATATAAGCGATTCCATGTGACCATTAAAAAAAAACATACATGAAAATAGAAGATTTACAAGGTCGAGTGCATGATTATTTGCGAATTTCAATTACTGAAAATTGTAACCTTCGTTGTACTTATTGTATGCCTGCTGAAGGAATAAACTTAACTCCAAAAGCACATATAATGACGGCTGATGAAATTGAAACTATTGCCACAACATTTGTGTCACTTGGTGTAAAAAAAATTCGTTTAACTGGAGGAGAACCATTAGTTAGAAAAGATGCTCGAGATATTATTGAACGTCTTGGAAAATTAAATATTGATTTAAATATTACTACTAACGGACTTTTAGTTCATGAATATATAGATACGTTTAAAGAAGCAGGAATTACATCTTTAAACATAAGTTTAGATACTTTACAAAAAGAAAAATACAAACAAATTACCAGACGCGATCATTTTGAGGTACTTTGGAAAAATATCAAATTGCTTTTAGAAAATAATTTCATAGTAAAACTAAATGTTGTTTTAATAAAAGGTTTTAATGATTGTGAAATTATTGACTTTATAAACCTTACCAAAGTCTTAAATATCCAAATTCGTTTTATAGAATTTATGCCTTTTAACGGAAACCAATGGGACAAATCGAAATTGGTAACTTATGCAGAAATTTTAGAAAAAGTAGATAATCATTTTGAAGAGAAAACTATTCTCCGAATAAATGATAAAATAAATGACACAGCTCGAAATCATAAAATAGAGTCCTTTAAAGGAAGTTTTTCCGTAATTAGCTCTGTTTCTAATCCGTTTTGTAGCACTTGTAATAGAATTCGCTTAACTGCGGATGGAAAATTAAAAAACTGTTTGTTTTCCAATACTGAAAATTCTCTTTTAGATGCTTTACGAAATGGAGAAAGCATACTTCCTATTATAGAAGAAAATATTAAATCTAAATTTCCAGTAAGAGGTGGAATGGAAAATGATACTGAATTTCAGAACCCGAAGCTTTTTTCTAAAAACAGAAGCATGATAAAAATAGGAGGTTAAGAAAAAATTAACATTTACTGATAATTGTCATAAAATTTACAGCTCTAGAGTACTAATTTTACACAAAGTTAATTATTTAAGGGTAATGGTATGAGTAATTTATCACAATCACACAAGATATTATTTATAAACACTCTCGCGTTTACAATGTGTTTTGCTTGTTGGACACTAAACGGTGTTTTAGTAACCTATTTAATAGACAAAGGAATTTTCAATTGGACTGTTATTGAAGCAGGTTGGTTAATGGGAATTCCTATTTTATCTGGAGCTTTAACAAGATTACCAATAGGTATTTTAACTGATAAATATGGTGGTAAAAAAGTATTTACATGGTTGTTGTTTTTATGTGCCATTCCTTTATTTTTAATTCCATTTGCAGATTCATTTTGGGGATTTGCCATTTTAAGTTTACTGTTTGGAGTTGTTGGAGCTAGTTTTGCTGTTGGAATTGGATATACTTCTATTTGGTACCCAAAAGAATGGCAAGGAAGAGCTTTAGGTATTTTTGGAATGGGAAATGCAGGTGCAGCATTAACTACTTTTTTAGCTCCTTCTTTATTAAATTATTTTTCAGAAAGTGACCCAGAAAATGGTTGGAAACTTTTACCAATTACTTACGGTATTGTACTTGTAGTTATAGGTTTCTTATTTGTTTTCTTGACAAAAGAAAAAATTGTTCAAGGAGAAACAAAAAATATCAAAACCCTTTTACAGCCTCTAAAATCGATGAGAGTTTGGAGATTTGGAATGTACTACTTCCTCGTTTTTGGATGTTTTGTAGCTTACTCGCAATGGTTATTACCAAACTTCATGAACGTTTACCATACTACTTTAGTTATGGGAGGCGTATTTGCAACCTTATTCAGTTTACCATCGGGTATTATTAGAGCATTTGGAGGCTATTTATCAGATAAGTTTGGGGCAAGAAAAGTAATGTATTGGGTTTTAGGAACTTCAATGGTTATCAGCTTCCTATTAATGTTTCCTAAAATGGAAGTTTTTACTGCTGGTCCTGGAGTTTTAGCAGGAAATAATGGTATTGTTACCAATGTTTCTTCAGAGAAATTAATGGTTAATGATAAAGAATATGTTATTACTCCAAAAACAGAAAAACAAATAACAAATAAACCAATTTTTCCTGTAAAATCATCTTGGCAAGAAGTAATTGTTGCAGAAAACCAAACAGTTAAAAAGAAAGAATTATTAGCAAAAGGTGTTACTCATATTCAATTTGAAGCAAACATGTGGGTGTATTTAGTTTTAGTTGTCCTTATTGGTGTATGTTGGGGAATTGGTAAAGCTGCTGTTTACAAACATATTCCTGAATATTTTCCAAATGAAATTGGTGTTGTTGGAGGAATGGTTGGACTTATAGGTGGACTTGGTGGATTTTTCGGACCAATTGTTTTTGGTTACTTGTTAACTTCCACAGGATTCTGGACAAGTTCTTGGTTCTTCATTTTTGCAGTATCAACAATCTGTTTAATATGGATGCATAAAACCATTATTAAAGCAATTCGTAAAAACAACCCTGAATTTACAACGCAAATCGAACAAAAATAATAGTACAATTAATGCTACCTAATTAGTTATAAATTTAATAATAATTTTATGTCAGTAAATATTAAAGATTGGAACGTAGATGACGAAGGCTTTTGGAAGTCTACAGGGAAAAAGATAGCCGATAAAAATCTATGGACTTCTATTCCTGCATTATTACTTGCATTCTCTGTATGGATTATGTGGGGCGTACTTATTAAGTACATGAAAGAATTTGGTTTCAATTTCGGAATGACCGATGGACTTGTGGTAGGAACTGAAGCCTATGTAAACGCATTAAAAGAAGTAAATAATCTTTACTATACGTTACCAGCAATTGCAGGTTTAGCAGGAGCAACTTTGCGATTACCTAACTCTTTTTTGATTTCATTAGGTGGTGGTAGAAATGTAGTTTTTATAACAACCGCATTATTACTTATTCCAGCAGTAGGAACAGGAATAGCCTTGTCTGATGTAAATTCACCATATTTATTCTTTGCTATTATGGCCTTATTATCTGGACTTGGTGGTGGTAATTTCTCTTCTTCAATGAGTAATATCTCATTCTTTTTCCCTAAAAAAGCACAAGGATATGCATTAGGTATGAATGCAGGACTAGGTAACTTGGGAGTTGCAGTGATGCAAAAAACAATTCCGTTTATTGTAACATTCTCTTTATTTGGTGGAACAGCTGGTGCAATTGCAACAGCGAAAGGAGCTCCTTTTGAAGGGATGCAAAATGCAGCATGGATTTGGGTTCCGCTTATTATATTAGCTTCTTTAGCTGCATTTTTCGGAATGAATAATGTATCTACAGGAACTCCAAGTATGCCAAATACTGCAAAAGGAATTTCAAAAACATTATATATGATAATGTTAGGTTTAATAGCAGCTGGTATTGGTGCTTTTATGTTAGTTGGAATTCCTTGGGAATCATTTGGAATGAAAGATTCTGCAATGTGGATAGTACTTCCCATAGTAATTGTTCTTACTGTTTTATTAATGAAATATGGAACTCCTGCTGATATAAAAGAGAATCTTAATAAACAATTTTCAATATTGGGTGACAAACACAATTGGATAATGACAATTATTTATACCATGACTTTCGGTTCATTTATTGGGTTTTCAATGGTATTTCCAAAATTAGCGCAAGATATATTTGTGTATTCAAATCCAGTTGATCCAGAATGGGTAAACCCTAATGCTCCTAACATTATGCTTTGGGCATTCTTAGGACCACTCTTTGGCGCTTTAGTTAGACCAATTGGAGGAATTCTTTCTGATAAAGTGAATAGTGGAGCAAAAATTACAATGTGGAGTACTATTTTTCAAATTATAGCTGCATTAACAGTTGCTTATTATGTTGTACAAGCAAGAGGTTCTGAAACTCCAGAATCATATTGGTGGCCATTTTTCGGTGCATTTATGGTTTTATTCTTAACAACTGGTATTGGAAACGGATCTACTTTTAGAAGTATTCCTTATATTTTTAGTAAAGAAAAAGCAGGTCCTGTATTAGGCTGGACAGCCGCAATTGCTGCTTATGGAGCATTTATTATTCCTAATGTATTTGGACAACAAGTAACTGCTGGAACGCCTGAATATGCGTTATATGGTTTTGCAGTTTATTATTTAATTTGCTTAATTCTGAACTGGTGGTATTATCAAGGACCTAAAAGAGAAGTGGATAATCCATAAACAATTATAATTCTTTTCATAACAGAAGTGTTTGTGAAAGAATAAGTTATAAATTTTTATTATATTTAAATGATGGTAAAATTTGTCTTTTTTGAAGATAAATTTTATCTCACTAAAACAAATTATAGTATACAAATGAAGAACAAAACATTTAATACAAAAGCATTGCTCATAGCTACAGCTTTATCTGTTTTTATGATTTCTTTGGTGTTTTTCGGATCTAGAAATTTACAAAACTTCGATGCTGCATTAATTACCTATTTATTTGGGACACTATTTGCTTTTTTTGGTATTGTATATCGCTATTCTGTTTGGTTACAAAGACCACCAACATGGATATATTTTAAAAGAGGAATTAGTTACTTAGTAACAGGAAAAGTGTTTTCTCATCTTTGGTTTGTTTCTAAAGAATCGATTGAAAATATTGCTTTCCAAAAATTCATTTATCCTAGAGGAAAGTACCGTTGGATTGCCCATTTTATGATAGCTGTTGGTTGTACTTCTGCTTTTTTAATTACAATTCCTTTGACTTTTGGATGGATTCATTTTACGTTGGCTCCAGGAGGAATTGATATTTATGAAGCTCATTTTTTTGGGTTCCACATAATGTCATTTAAGTTGGGTTCAGTTATTGCGTTTTTAACATTCCATGCTTTAAATTGGTCTTCTTGGTTGGTAATTTTAGGTTCTCTTTATTATTTGAGAAGACGTCTTACAAACCCTGGTTTAATTGCAACACAAACTTTTGAAGGAGATTTACTTCCTTTAATTTTATTAATTGCAATCTCAGTAACAGGTTTGGGATTAACCTATTCATACCAATTTATGAAAGGTTTTGCCTTTGATTTTCTTGCAGTTACGCATGCGGTTACCGTAATTATGTTTCTTATTTGGATTCCGTTTGGAAAATTCTTTCATATTATTCAAAGACCAGCACAAATTGGTGCTCATATTTACAAGAAAGAAGGAATGAAGCAAGGAATGGCAATTTGTGAACATACTGGTAAAGAGTTTACAACAAATCTTCATGTTAATGACTTAAAAATTGTTACAAAAGAATTAGGTTTCAATTTCGATAGAGAAGATGGGAGTTCACATTTAGATTTAAGCCCAGAAGGAAAAAGATCGCGTTTAGCTCAAGCACATTTGAAAGCTAGACAAGAGGGTGGAAAATTATTTGGATAGTTTATAAGTAATCAGTGTTCAGTTTTTAATGTTCAGACACAGTTTGTGAATATAGTTTACAGTTGAGATTTAATCATAACACTAAAAAAACAAGAACAGAAAATATAAAGACATGGCAAAATTACCTGTTTCAGCAGAAAAAATTATAGAAGAATTTGGACCTCATTTAAATTATTCACCAAAAGATGGATATGAAGGAAGGGACGAACCAGATAAAGTGGTTGAAACGCATTGTTGCTTTTGTGGTATGCAATGCGGAATAAAATTATTAGTAAAAACCAATAAAGTAGTAGGTTTTGAACCATGGATGGAATTTCCTTTTAACGAAGGAAGACTGTGTCCAAAAGGTGTGCAACGTTACTTACAAAATAATCATCCAGACAGACTTTTAAGTCCTATAAAACGAGTAGAAGGTAAAGGTTTTGAACCAATTTCTTGGGATGAAGCTATGGATAAAACGGTTTCAGAAATTAAACGTATTCAAGAAAAATACGGAAATGATGCTTTTTCTATGTTATCTGGAGTTTCTTTAACTAATGAAAAAAGTTATTTGGTTGGTAAATTTGCTCGTATAGCACTTAAAACAAAAAATCTAGATTATAACGGTCGTTTGTGTATGGTAAGTGCTGGTGCTGGAAACAAAAAAGCTTTTGGTTTAGACCGAGCTTCTAATACGTATGCAGATTTAGAATATGCTGAAGTTATTATTGTTGCTGGTGCAAATATTAGTGAAACTTTCCCAACATTAACACATTGGATATGGAAAGCACGTGATAGAGGTGCAAAACTTATTGTTGTTGATCCTCGTGTTATTCCGTTAGCAAGAACTGCTGATGTGCATTTAAATGTAAAACCTGGAACAGATTCAGCTTTATATGGGGCAATGTTAAAATATTTGGTTGATAACGATATGTTAGACCATGATTTTATTGATAATTACACTTCAGGATTTGATATGACTATTGATGCTGTAAAAGATTACACATTAGAATGGGCAGAAGAAATTACAGGAATTAAAAAAGAAAAAATTAAAGAAGCTGCTGAACTTTGGGGTAAAGCCAAAACAAGTTTCTTATTACATGCAAGAGGAATTGAACATCATTCTAAAGGAGTTGATAATGTTTTAGGTTGTATCAATTTAGTATTAGCAACTGGTAGAATTGGAAGACCTTATTGTGGTTATGGAACCATTACTGGTCAAGGAAATGGTCAAGGTGGTAGAGAACACGGACACAAATGTGATCAATTACCTGGAAATAGAGATATTGAAAACCCAGAACACAGAAAATATATTTCTGAAGTTTGGGGTATAGATGAAAAAGATTTGCCTGGAAAAGGATTATCTGCTTATGAAATTATTGAAGCCATTCATAGAGGTGAAATAAAAGGTTTAATTTCTTTATGTTTTAACCCATTGGTTTCTTTACCAAATAGTAATTACGTTCGTGAAGCTTTAGAAAAATTAGAATATTATGTATGTATCGACTTTTTCTTAAACGAAACGGCTCGTCATGCTGACATTGTTTTAGCAGGTTCATTACAGGAAGAAGAAGAAGGAACAACAACTTCTGCCGAAGGTAGAGTAATTAGAATTCGTCAAGCAGTAACTCCACCAGGAGATGCAAGAACAGATACTTCTATTTTATTAGAATTAGCAGAAAGATTAGGTGTAAAAGATAAGTTTACTTATAATGATAATGAAGCTATTTTTAATGAATTAAGAGTTGCTTCTAAAGGAGGTACTGCCGATTATAACGGAATTACGTATAAAAGAATTGAAGATAATATGGGAATGTTTTGGCCATGTCCTACGGAAGATCATCCAGGAACTCCAAGACTTTGGGAAGATAAAAAGTTTAAAACACCAGATGGTAAAGCACACTTTAACCCAGCTCCTTATAAATTACCAGGTGAAGTTACAGATGAAAATTATCCAGTAACATTAACAACTGGTCGTGTAGTTTCACAATATTTAAGTGGAACACAGACACGTAGAATTGGAAAATTAGTGGATCAATATCCAGAACCATTATTAGAAATTCATCCAGAATTGGCTGCAAAATATGGTATTCAACAAAATGAATTAATTAAAGTAAGTACTCGAAGAGGTGAAGCTATATTTCCTGCAAATATTGTAGAAACTATTCGTAAAGACACGGTATTTATTCCTTACCATTGGTCTGGATTAAAATCGGCTAATTTATTAACACCTGGAACTTTGGATCCTATTTCAAAAATTCCAGAATTTAAAGTCTCTGCTTGTAAACTAGAACCTTTAAGACAACAAGCAAGACCATCAAGTGAAACGAAAGCATACGCTAGTATTTAATCTATAAAAAATTAAAATATGAATTATACCAATTTTAATAAAAATGAAGAATTTTTTGTAGATATGCAACGTTGCATTGGTTGTAAAGCTTGTGAAATGGCTTGTGCGGAATGTGAAACAAATGGACAAGATTCTATGATTCATGTCAATTATGTGGAACGTTCTGAAACGATTCAAACAACAGTGCAAGTTTGTATGCATTGCGATGATCCTGTTTGTGCAAGTGTTTGTCCTGCGGATGCTATTTCTAAAGATGAATTCGGAATTGTACATACTGCAAATACAGAAAGATGTATTGGTTGTTCCAACTGTGTAATTGCTTGTCCGTTTGGAGTACCAAAAAAAGTAGAAGAATATGACTTAATGATGAAGTGTACTATGTGTTACGATAGAACGAGTGTTGGTAAAAAACCAATGTGTGCTACCGTTTGTCCAAGTGGTGCTTTATTTTATGGTACAAGAGAAGAAATTCAAGAAATGCGTCCAAACAGTTCTCCAGTAAACACTTTTGTTTTTGGAAAAGAAGTTGTCAATACAAAAGTAAATATCATGATGCCGAAAGGTAGTAATGAATTAATAATATATTAAACTTAAGTTATGCCTGATAAAAATAATCATGAAAATTGGAAAAAAGATTTTCCTATTCATAAACAAGATGCAACACAAGTTAGCCGTCGTGATTTTGCTAAATTTTTAACATTAGTATCTGGTGGTTTAATGGTTGGAAGTGGTTTAGTAGCTGCAAAAGCCTATTTAGACCCTAAAGAAAAAGTAGCAGGGGAACATTATGTATGTGAAAAAGAGGAAATACCTGTTGGAGGAACTAGAGGTTTTGTTATTGAAGGAAGCACAGTTCCCTATATTCTTATTCATTTAGAAAATGGCGAATTTAGAGCGTACGAACAAAAATGTACACATTTATCTTGTTCTGTGTTTTATGAACCTGGTTCTGGAAAAATTGAATGTCCTTGTCATAAAGGTTATTTTGATGCTATGACAGGAGAAGTTCTACAAGGTCCGCCGCCAAGAGCTTTACCAAGATTAGAAGTATTTTTTAAAGAAACGGGTGTTTTTGTAAAATCATTCCAAGAAGCGATAAGCTAATTTAAAAAGTAAAACTATGAGTAATTTCAGAACAAGTCAGAACAAAGCGAATCCAAATAAGTTGAATACCATATTATCAACATTAATATTTATATTAATACTGAATGTTACTTTGCAAATTTGGCTGCTTTATACAGCGTTAAACAATGCTTTAGATGATAATAGGGAAATATTAATACCTGCCTTTATAGCATCACTAGTGTTGTTTTTAATAGGGTTTAGTTGGTTGTATTATTTACCAAAAGGAAATAGAAGTGCATAAAAAAATACCGAAACATTGTTTTCGGTATTTTTTTATCTAATTATAATTTTTGAATTTTGAATAGAAGCTGAATCTTTCTTTTTTAAGTTGACTGATCTAGGCAAAGGAGAAAGTGTTTCGCTTCCGTTACTAAAATTTTGGACATAGAAATTACCTGTATATCCTTTGTTATTAAGATAATTTTGCATTTCAATTAAATCAGCATTGGTACAAAGTTCAGAATGGTAAGTTGTTCGTATTTCGTATGGAATTTTAGAAGCTTTTAAGAGTTCAAATGACGCTTCAAATTCGGCAAACAAGTTGGATTTTGTAATTGTTTTGAATTTATTGGGTAAGGCTTTATAATCTAAGGCTACATAATCTATTACATTAGCGTCTAATAGTTTCTTTAAAACCTTTGGACTACTTCCATTTGTGTCTATTTTGACAAGAAAACCCATTTTTTTAACTAGTTCAATATGTTCTAGTATATTTTTATGAATAAGACATTCTCCACCACTAAAAACAACAGCATTTAGCAATCCGATTCTTGTTTTTAAAAATGAAATTACTTCGGTAAAAGAAATAGTTCCTTTACCTAAAACTATTTCAGGATTGTAACAATACAAACATCTCATATTACAGCCTGCATACCACAATATACAAGCTGATTTATGTGGATAGTCTAAAAGAGTAAAAGGTGTTATATTTGAAATGGATTTTGCTAACACGCATTTTCTTTAAAATGAACACGTTGTTTGTGCTCGCCTTTTTTTCCAATATTGAAACTCTCTACAGGTCTGTGATATCCCATTACTCTAGTATAAACCAAGCATTTTGTTCTTAAATGTTGATTTTGTTCTAGTACTTCGTTAGTTTTTGTGTTCATAAGTTGTGTTATTAAGGTTCTCAATTAAAATTTCATCGCATTTCGGACAATATTCGTGTTCGCCATTTAAATAACCATGAGTTGGACAAACACTAAATACGGGTGTGACTGTTATATAAGGTAATTTGAAGTTTGTTATTACTGTTTTTACAAAGTTTTTACAAGCTTCTGAAGAGCTTATTCGTTCATTCATGTATAAATGCAGTACGGTTCCTCCAGTGTATTTACATTGCAATTCATCTTGCATTAGTAAAGCTTCAAATGGGTCTTGAGTAAAATCGACAGGTATTTGTGAACTATTCGTATAATAAATATTGTCTTCCATTCCTGCTTGTAAAATTTCAGGAAAACGTTTTTTATCTTCTTTTGCAAATCGATAGGTAGTTCCTTCGGCAGGTGTTGCTTCCAAATTATACAAATTACCTGTTTCTTTTTGGTATTCTTTCATTCTGTTTCGGATATAATCTAAAACGTCTAAACAAAAATCATTGCCATAACCAGAAGTTAAATCGTACATACCATCGGTAAAATTTAAAACCATTTCGTTCATTCCATTTACGCCAATTGTAGAAAAATGGTTTCTAAAGTGGGGTAAATAACGTTTGGTATAAGGAAACAAACCTCTTTCGTACATATCTTGAATAAAGACACGTTTTTTCTCTAAAGTAGATTTAGCAATTTCTAATAATTTATCTAATTGTTGATATAAGCCTTCTTTATTGTTTTTGTACAGATAACCGAGTCTAGCCATATTAATAGTAACTACACCAATACTTCCTGTCATTTCGGCACTTCCAAAAAGACCGTTTCCACGTTTTAATAATTCACGTAAATCGAGTTGCAAACGACAGCACATACTTCGCACAGCATTTGGTTTATAAGCACTTTCGTTTTCAATCTTTTCTCCATTTTCATTTAAAATGTATTGACTTCCTATGAAGTTTTGAAAATAAGATGAACCAATTTTAGCAGTATTCTCGAAAAGGATTTCAGTGTTCTCTCCATCCCAATCAAAATCTTCTGTGATATTTACTGTTGGAATAGGAAAAGTAAACGGTTGCCCATTTGCATCGCCTTCGGTCATAACCGTATAATAAGCTTTATTGATGAGGTTCATTTCTTTTTGAAAATGTTCGTAACGCATTTCTTCTAAGTTAGAGATACCTCTTTCTTTTGCCTTTTCTAATAAAACTTGTTTGTTAATTCCTCTAAATAGATGAATGTCATTTTTAGTTGGAACTTGTTCTTTCAAGTCAGACGGAACTACCCAATCTAAGGTAATATTCGTAAAAGGAGATTGTCCCCAACGAGCTGGAACATTTAAATTATAAACGAAACTTCTAACTGCTTTTAAAACTTCATCAAAAGATAAATTATCTTTGAAAACATAAGGAGCCAAATAGGTGTCAAATGAGCTGAAAGCTTGTGCGCCTGCCCATTCACTTTGTAATATTCCTAAGAAGTTAGCCATTTGTCCGAGTGCTTCTCTAAAATGAGAAGGAGGCTTGCTTTCTACACGACCTCTAACGCCATTAAAACCTTCATTTAATAGCACTCTCAAACTCCAACCTGCACAATAACCAGTTAGACAATCTAAATCATGAATGTGAATATCTCCATTTCTATGTGCGTAGCCTTCTTCTTTAGTATAAACTTTGTCTAACCAATAATTAGCTATTATTTTACCCGCAGTATTGTTTACCAATCCTGCATTTGAATAGGAAGTATTTGCATTTGCATTTATGCGCCAATCAGTTTGAAAAATGTATTCTTCAATAGTTTGTGTACTATCTACATAAGTAGTGTCATCGTTTAAACCATCTATATGTTCTCTTTGTAGTTTTCGAGTATGACGAAATAACATAAAAGAACGCATTACATCAAAATATCCTTTTTCAAACAGCGTTTTTTCAATGCAATCTTGAATATCTTCAACCGCCCAAACTTCTTTTTGTTCAATTTGGTTTATTACTGTTTTATAAATACTTTCATCATACGGAACAGTTACACTATTAAAGCTCTTCTCGATTGCATCTTTTATTTTATAACTTTCATAAAGTTTATAATCGCCGTTTCTTTTAATAACATATATTTCCATTTATATATTTCTTTAGATTTTTTGTTGTTCTATTTTATGAAGCGAAAAGTTTTTTTTCCATTTCAATTGCTTTAATAAATAGAATGTTATTTTCTAAATGAATATGTTTGTGTAAATCTTGTTCGAATTCTTGTAACATTAAAAACGTAACTTTATAGGTATTACAAGCATCTGTTGGAGGTGTATAATTATTAGTCAATTCAGAAATTCTAACAAAGCGATCACCTTCATTTTCATGTTCATCTTTCATCATAGCGATTGGGTTTTCTACTTTTCCAAAATGAGGAGGTTCTAAACTAAAATTACCACGAATTGCATTCGACATTTTCTCGATGAATGGAAACAAAATTAATTCTTCTTTTTTCATGTGTTGTGCCAATTCACCTGCGCTACTTTTGAATAATTCATTGATCAACAATAATTCTGGATGTGCGCTTCCATGAACCTTACATAGTTTATCTAAATAAGCTAATAGAGTAGGTGTTTTTTCTTCAATATAACGGTGGTGATTTTTTTTAATATAATCAATTAGGAAATCGATTGGCCAAGATTGAAAGTCTGTGTGATTACTATTTTTGGATTTTACTATTTTGTCAATTTCTTTTTGAATTAGTTCAGCATCCAATCCTTTTTTACTACAAGCTTCTTCAATAGTTCTATTGCCTTTACAGCAAAAATCAATGCCATATTTAGAAAATACAGAAGCTGTTCTAAAATCGTTTGCAACATATTCTCCGATGGTTTGTTTTTCTAATATATTCATAATTTCTATGTTTTATTCGTTTTTGTAACTTGATTTTTAAATTATAATCTGTAACAATATTACAATCAAAAGCATATTAGTTTTTATGATTGAAGTCATAACCAGAACTAAATATTCACTTTTATTTTGCAGAAGAAAAATGATGTATTAAAAAAGACAAATAAATGGAAGAAAAAATAATTTCTACTTTAGAAAAAGGACATCCAGTTAGTATTTATTTTCAAGAGAATGATTTAATAAATGATTTAATAAATGAACTAGTAGAATCAGATCCTGAAGATGATTTTCAAAAGTTCTTTAATGTTTTTAATCAATTAGAAACAATTGAAAAACGTTTTGTTCGAAAAGAGAATCAACTATTTCCTTTTTTAGAAAAATACAATTGGAATGGTCCATCTAAAGGAATGTGGTCTTTTCATGATACTTTAAGAGAGCAATTTCGATTATTAAGAGGTTATGTAGTAACAAAAAACTTTGAAAAATTAAAAATAAATTTAGAATATCTTTTAAATGGTATTTATCGATTAATGGAAATAGAAGAAACAATGTTATTTCCAATGGCGTTAAACCTTTTAAAAGAAGAAGATTGGATTACAATGCGAAAAGGAGAAGAAGAGATTGGTTGGATGCTAAAAGAAACTCCTCCAAATTATCCAGAAAATCAATACATACATCCTTCAGAAGATTTAACGGAACGGAATTTGGATTTTACTTCGAAAGAGGCTTCTCATTTTGATGAAGGATACATGACAGTGGAGCAAGTTAATTTGCTTTTTAGAACCATGCCTTTAGATATTACTTATGTAGATGAGAATGATAAGGTAATTTTTTATAATCGTGGAGAAGAAAGAGTTTTTCCAAGAAGTGCTGGAATTATTGGTAGAGAAGTAAAATTTTGTCATCCACCAAAAAGTGTAGATACCGTTTTAAAAATTTTAGAAGAATTTAAAAAAGGAAATAAAAATGAAGCTTCGTTTTGGATAAATTATAAGGAACGATTGATTTACATACGCTATTTTGCGGTTAGAGATAACGATAAAAAATACAGAGGTGTAATTGAAATGTCGCAAGATATTACCGATATTAAAAAAATAGAAGGGGAACAACGATTATTAGATTGGCATTAAATTTTTAATACAAGAAGAAAATGAATACGGATATATTAAAAGAAAAGATTCTTCAATTAAAAAAGGAGAAAAACGCGGTAATTTTAGCGCATTATTACCAGGAAGAGGCCATACAAGAAATTGCTGATTATGTAGGTGATAGTTTAGGTTTATCTCAAGAAGCAGTAAATGTTGATGCTGACATTATTTTGTTTGCAGGAGTTCATTTTATGGCTGAGACAGCTAAAATTTTGAATCCGAATAAAAAAGTTATTCTACCTGATTTAAAAGCAGGTTGCTCGTTAGCCGATTCTTGTCCGCCTGATTTATTCAAGACATTTAAAGAAGAACATCCTAATCATATTGTAATAACCTATGTGAATTGTTCGGCTGAGATTAAAGCACTGTCAGATATTGTTTGTACGTCTTCCAATGCGTTAAAAATTGTGAATTCAGTTCCTAAAGAAACACTAATAATATTTGCACCCGATAAAAACTTAGGCAAGTACATTATGGAACAAACAGGAAGAGAAATGGTGTTGTGGGATGGTTCTTGTATTGTGCACGAAGCTTTTTCAATAGAAAAGCTGTTAGATTTATGCAAACTACATCCAGATGCTGAAATTATAGCACATCCAGAATCGGAAACACATATTTTAAGAACTGCAAAATACATTGGTTCAACCGCTGGAATGATAAATTATGTAAAAGAATCTTCTTCAAATAAGTTTATTGTTGCCACCGAAGCTGGAATTCTATACAAAATGCAACAGCAAGTACCGCATAAAATACTTATTCCTGCTCCTTCACACGAAGATAATACTTGTGCTTGCAGTGAATGCGCTTTTATGAAAATGAACACCTTACAAAAGGTCTATGATTGTTTATTGAATGAATCTCCTGAAATTAAAGTACCATTAGAAATTCAAGAAAAAGCACTATTACCAATTAATCGAATGCTCGAATTATCGTAAATATGAGAAAAACCAATTATTTAGTTCTAGGTTCTGGCGTTGCTGGATTAACTTTTGCAATTAAAATTGCAGAACATTTTCCAAATAAGAAGGTTACAATAGTTACGAAAGCCAACGAAGAAGAATCGAATACAAAATATGCACAAGGTGGCATTGCAGTTGTTATGAATCAAATTGAAGATAATTTTCAAAAACATATTGAAGATACTTTAATTTGTGGAGATGGTTTATGTAATGAAGAAGTTGTAAAAATTGTAGTAACTGAAGGTCCAAAACGTGTGCAAGAATTAATAGATTGGGGAACGCAATTTGATAGAAACAGAGAAGGGTCTTTTGATTTGGGTAGGGAAGGCGGACATACAAGCAATCGTGTAATGCATCATAAAGACCAAACGGGTTATGAAATTGAACGTGCTATTTTAGCAAAAGCGCATCTTCAAAAAAATATAGAAATATTTGATTATCATTTTGGTACAGATTTAATTATTAAAGACAATATTTGTTTTGGGGCAAGGGTTTTAGATGAAAAAACAAATGAGTTACTCTCTTTTCAAGCTGATTTTACTTTATTAGCAACAGGAGGAATTGGTCAGGTTTACGGACATACAACTAATCCAGTAATTGCTACAGGAGATGGAATTGCAATGGCAAAAAGAGCAAATGCTTCAATAAAAGATATGGAATTTATTCAATTTCATCCAACAGCTTTATTCAATAACGATTTAAGTTCTACTTTTTTAATTTCGGAGGCAGTTAGAGGTTTTGGAGCTTATTTGCGTAATAAAGACGGACATCGATTTATGTTAGATTATGATAAACGTGGTGAATTAGCATCACGTGATATTGTATCGCAATGTATTGAGCAAGAATTAAAAAAATCGAGTAATGAATGTGTGTATTTAGATTGTACCCATTTAGATATAATAGAGTTTAAAAAGCATTTTCCAATGATTTATGATCGTTGTAAATCTATTGGAATTGTTATTGAAAACGATTGGATTCCGGTTATTCCTGCGCAACATTATGTTTGTGGTGGAGTAGTAGTAGACACAAATGGTAAAACTTCTGTTGAAAATTTATTTGCTTGTGGTGAATGTTCACAAACAGGCTTACATGGTGCTAATAGATTAGCATCTAATTCATTACTAGAAGCAATAGTGTACTCGGATAGAATTTTTAATTATTTAAAAGAAAACACCATTACAAATTCAATTTCAATTGAAGTTTATTCAATAGAGAAAGATCAAAATAAACAATATTTTAATAAAAATTGGATTGTTTCAACGAGAAAAGAATTGCAAATTATGATGCAAAAAAATGTGGGTATTGTTAGAAATAACCTTGATTTAGAAATAACTAAAAACCAGTTGAATTTATGGAAAAATACAATTGATAGTTTAAAATTAAATCATAAAGTTACTAAGGAAATATACGAATTAGAAAACATGATAGATGTTTCCCTTTTAGTAGTTTCTCATTCTTTAAAGCGAACAGAAAACAAAGGTGGATTTATAAAAAATTAATCTACCGCTTTTTGCATCATCATTTGCGAAATATTCATAGCACGATTTTTAATTTCATCTGCTTTTTCTCCTTTAAAAAGTATATCAACCGTAGCATTAAATAATTTATTCCAATGATTGAAATGATCTTCACTTAATTTGCTTTTTTGATTTAATTCCTTGTGTTTTATCATTGGATTTCCTTCAAAATTTCCTGTACTAAATAATATGTTTTCCCAAAAATCATACATTTTAGGTAGGTGCAAATTCCAATTTACTTTAGCTACATCAGTAAACAAATAACCAATAACGTCATCAGCAATTACAGTATCGTAAAAAGTATTTACCAAGAGAATTATGTCGTTTCTGTTTTGAATATCATTTTTCATATATAGATAATATTTAAATTTTGGAAATATGTATCACCATGAAAATCTTTATTAGTGTTCGTGTTATAGAATCATGGCGATTTCATAATGAAATATTATAAATCTTTATTTTTAAATTTCCAAAGGGATATAAAGTAAGGAATTATAGCCCACATGCAAAGTAACAAAAAGGATAGAAATAATCCGAGTGAAGTACCAAAGAAATCTTTAAAAATTGCTCCAGTATAACCCATCATTGCAGACACGTCTAATTGTAATAATATTTGAATGCGTGCCAAATCTATTGGACTAAATGCAGTAATACCAACCATAGCATTTTCAATTGGATACTCTGAAAATTGAAATAATAAGAATAAAACTATTCCATCAAAAAGCAAGGCAAAATAAAGCCAAGTCATAATGGAGATACCAATTCCTTTTGCCTTATCACGCGTTATAATAGAACTTAAAAAAGCTAACGCTACAAAGACAATTGATATTAAACTTCCTACTAAAACCATCATTAAACCTATAGCAGTTGGTGCAAATATTAGTAACGGAATTCCTGCTCCTACAAAAAAAGAAATAACCATAGATGAGGAAAGTCCAATAAATAAACTCATCCAAATTTTTACTCTTTTTATGGGTTGACTCAGTAAAAGTTCAATAAATTCTGAACTATTATATAAATAAATGGTTGCAAATAGTATAGAAACTAAAGGAATTGTAAATAATATTACATTTAAAATAGTTAAAATTCCTTTGGACGAGTTATCTTCTAAACTAAAGGATCCCCAAGATAGTATGGCTAAAATTAAAGTGTATGCCAATACAATTTTGTTTTTTAGAATATCAGAAAGTATGATTTTTATAATTCTGTTCATTTTTTATTTTGCTTTAAAATTTGTGCAATGGCTTTAGAGATTTTAGTTTCATTAGTCTCTTCTAAAAGTGAAGCAATTTTTTTATGGAAATATACTTCTCCATCTTGCATAAATATTATTTCGGTAATTAAATCGTCTAATTCGCTTAATAAGTGTGAAGTAATTACTATTAATTTTCCTTTTTCCTTTTCCTTAATTATTTTCTCTTTTAAAATTTCTGAAGCTAAAGGATCTAAACCCGCTGTTGGTTCGTCTAAAATAAGTACATCTGGATTAAACAAGAAAGCTAAAGTAGCACTCACTTTTTGAGTAGTTCCACCAGAAAGCGTTCGCATTTGTTTGTCGAACATTTTTTCCAGTTCAAATGCCTGAATTAATTCTTCATCTAAAATTGCATTTGAGTTTCTAATGGTTTTAATCATTTCAATGATTTGACCTATTGTCATCGTATCTGGATAACGTCCTATTTGTGGCATATATCCTATTTTATCTCGATATTGAAATTCTTTTTTTATGGATTTTTCGTTAAACTCAATTGCTCCATTATCTGGTAAAACCATACCAAGAATAGACTTTATTAAAGTTGTTTTTCCACATCCATTTGGTCCTATAAGTGCAATACATTCCCCTTGTTTAAAAGAAATGTTAATGTTTTTTAATACTTCTAGTTTACCAAATTTCTTGTTTATATTTTTTATTTCTATCATTATTCCAGTTTCGAGTTAAAGGTTTTAAGTTACAGGTTTTTGATTGAACTTATTGACTTTCAATCCATAATGCGTTGTGGGTTTCGTGTTGTTGAAAGTAAGATTACGATAAATCTCTTAAAATTTTAACCCCATGAATTAGCAACTTTTCAACCTGGAATCATTTTCATCAGAGGCTTATTATCAATAAAATTATCAGGAGTTATACTTGGTAAAATTTTTTCTGATTTGTCTAAAAGAGTAATCATAAAACTTCGATACAACAACATGGTTGAAGGAGTATTTTCGGAGAGAACTGCAAATAAACTTAACGGATGATAAGGTACATCTCCAATTCCGTTTTTATCTAAATCATAGCCTTCGTATTTGTCCCAATAATTTTCATTAAAAGAATTGAGAACAAGACTACCATTAGTACCCATATCAAAAGTGTTTCCTACAAAATTATTTCTGGTAATTTCATTATCACCACAACTTGCTTGAACTTTCATTGCCCAACCGTTTTCTTGAAATAAGTTCTTTTCAAATTTAATTCGGTTAGAACCTTCCATGTGTACAGCAACTGTATTTTTAGTAAATTTATTTCCTAAAATATAGCTATCATTTATTTCTTTTAATAACAAAGCATAAGCGGATTGACCCCAATTTTGATCGAATAAATTGTTCATCATTTTAACTTCTTTGCTATACATTACTGCAACTCCTGCACCGTTATTTCTAAATGTGTTGGTTATATAGGAATCGTTATGCGAAAACATAAAATGCAAACCATAACGAATATTATTCTGGCTGATATTTCTCCAAATAACGGAATCAAATACAAATTCAAAATAAATACCATCTCTATGACCTTGAATATTGTTTGCAATTATTTGAATGTCATTGCTTTTCCAACAGTGAATTCCGTTTCCTAATTTTTGCTCTTCTTTACCGTAAGCTCTAATTTTATTATTTTTTATAAGACAATTTGTTCCGTTTTGAATGTATATCCCAAAAAAATTATCATCTAAAATATTATTTTCAATAGTTATAAAATTACTACTATATACTTTTACAGCCGCAGGATCTTCCATTGAAGCATAAGACGACCTGATGAATTTTAAACCTTTTATAATTATGCTATCTGTTTTAATAGAAAGTATTTCATGTTTTTTTTCACCATCTAGTACTGGATAATCTTTACCTAGAAGTATAATTTTTTTATCAATTATTATATTTCCTTCTCTATAAGTTCCTTTATGTACTAGAATAGTATCGCCAGCTTTTGCTAAAGCTATTGCTTTTTTAATACTTTTTATCTCTTTTTTTGGTCCGACTTCAATAATTTGAGAATGTACTGAAATTGATAAAAAGAGTATAAGAAGTAAGTGTATTTTATTTTTCATTGAAAAATATTTTACGGATTTAGAACATCATTCCAAGTTATAGATTTTGAATCTAGTTTATTCATATAATCGGTTGCTATTTTTTCTGAAGCAAAAGCAGCTGTGTTTCCTCTCATTGGGCTTGAAATTTGTGTACCATTAATGTAATAGGCTGTTTCTGCTGGAATTAATGTGTTTTCTGTAGCATAATCATGTACGTAAAATTTTTCTGCATCAACAGTATTTTCATGTACATAATTAGACAAACAAGCAACATCATCAAATTTATAGACTCTACCTTTTTTAGTTATAATTTCAGCACCAAATCGACCATCTGAGATACTCATTTTACAAAAACTACATTGGTCTACATTTAATTTAATTGATTCTGGTTCAGTGCTTCCACAAGAAGACATAAATCCCATACTTAGTAGTACTAGAGCAATTTTATTTTTTTTAAACCTTTTCAATAAGTTAAACTCTTTCACTAAAATAATGCCTAATAATAATCCAACTGTTATTAACATCCATCCTCCAATATCTGGAATAGAGTAGGCTCCAAAATTCAATAATTGTTTGTATCCAATAAGTGGTGGTTGATAAGCCATTCCTGGAACTATAATTGCTGCACTAGGATCTAAATTGTGTCCATATTCATAATTCCATCTATAGAAATCGACTCCTGCTAAAATTCCGAAAAGAATAAATGTAACAAATAATAGTAAGACACCTTTTCTCTTTGCCACAAATACCATTAGTAAAGACATAAAGCTAAAAAATAGCATGATATATGGAAGTATCTTAAACTCAATAAAGTCTTCTGTGTGCAATGTTTTCATCCCTATATAATGGTTTAATCCATTTATAATTTCAACATCACCTCCAATTTTGTCTGCATGTAATTTTAAAATTAGGCCTTCAGGATATTGTGGAGCTTCTAATTCTATTTGCCACATTGGAAAAGAAAGAGAGAAAATGAATAATCCGCTTATTAGTACAAGGATTATTCTTGAGAAGACTGTTATTTTAGAGGTATTCATAATTACTATATTTAAAAAGGGAACAATGAACACACTGTTCCCTTTATTTTTAAATTTATTTTATTTAGTTGCTGGAAAGTTTGTACCAACACTATAAGTAATTGGAGTTGTACTTCCTTTAGGAGAAACTCTAACATAACCTTGCATTTCTTGGTGTAGCGCACTACAAAAATCGGTACAATAGAATGGTACTGTTCCAACTTGTTCTGGAATCCATTTTAAAGTGCTTGTTTCACCTGGCATGATTAACAATTCAGCTGTTTTAGCTCCTTTTATAGAGAATCCATGAGGTACATCCCAATCTTGTTCTAAATTAGTAACATGAAAATAGACTTCATCACCAACTTTTATGCCTTCAATATTATCTGGAGCAAAATGAGATCGTGTGCTTGTCATGTAAACATGAACCGTATTACCATCACGAACTACTTTTGATTCCTTTTCACCTTTTGTAGCATAGGGATGGTTGTTTTCTTCTATTTTATAGAATTTGTATTGTCCATTATTACGAATTAAATCTGCGGGTGCTGCTTGTGCATAATGAGGTTCTCCAATGGTTGGAAAATCTAATATTAGCTGCATTTTATCTCCAGTAATATCATATAACTGTGCAGATTGTGTTAATTCTGGTCCAGTAGGTAAATATCTGTCTTTCGTAATTTTATTATAAGCTACCATATATTTACCAAAAGGTTTTTTACTATCACCACCTGGAATCATTAAGTGACCAACAGAGTAATAAGTAGGTACTCTATCTAATACTTTTAGTGTTGCAATATCCCATTTCACAATTTCAGAGGAAACAAACATTGTCGAATAGGCACTTCCTTTTCCATCAAATTCTGTATGTAAAGGACCTAAACCTGGTTTTTGAACTTCACCATGAAGTACCGCATCATATTTAAGAACAGGAATACCATTATAGTCTCCTTCATATGTTTTTTTGTCAATAGCAGCTAACATTTTTGTATAACTAAATACAGGTATTAAAGCCGCTAGTTTTCCAGAACCTACAATGTATTCTCCAGAAGGATCAACATCACAACCATGAGGCGATTTTGGGCAAGGAATCATGTAACAAATGTCTTTTAATGCCATTGCATCCAACACTAATACATCTTCTTTAATTTCAGAAATTGCTGTATGCGTTTTTTCATCCCAATAATTATGAGCATATCTTGCTTTTTCTCTTTTCCCTTTTCCTGCTTTGATATATTCTTCTGCTTTCTTCCAGTTTACTGCCATGATAAAATCTTTATCCTTTTGCGAAGCATTAACTTCTAAAAGCGTGTTAGCTTGTTCTGAATTATAACAAGAAAAGAAGAACCAACCATGTGATTTACCTTTACCAGCATGACTTAAATCAAAATTTACAGCAGGTAAACGTAATTGAAACGCGATATCCATTTCACCTGCAGCACCTACTTTTACAAAACTGATATGTGCTTTGTAATTCTCTTTATAAGTGTTAATAGGCACATTTCCATCTTCATAATCTCCTGGTACTCCAAAACGTGTTCCAGCAACCACATACTCCGTATTTTCTGTAATGAAAGGAGAGGAGTGATTCCCTGCACTATTAGGTAACTCAATAATTTCAGCTGTTTTAAAACGTTTTAAATCTATACGGGCAATACGTGGGGTATTGTTTCCGTTAATGAATACCCAACGACCGTCTACTTCACCATTGGTTTGAGACATTTCTGGATGATGGGCATCATCCCAAGGAATAAAACCATGTGAAGTGTTTAACATTGGTTTTGTTTCTTCACTAAATCCCCAACCACTTTCTGGATCAACAGAAAATACAGGTATTACTTTTAACATTCTACCACTTGGCAATCCATAAACACTCATTTGTCCACTAAAACCACCCGAAACAAAGTTGTAAAACTCGTCATATTTACCAGGGGCAACATAGGCTTTTTGAGCAGCATCACCACTTACAGCATCGTTTGTGTTTTTTGGTTTACAAGAACCAAAGAAAGAAGCAATAAGAACAGCAATAAAACTTGTTTTTAAAAATCTATTTTTCATATTAAAATTAGTTTTAATTTACGCCATCATTTTTACGCATATACTCAAGAATCTGTCTTGCTTCGTCATCGTTTATGGATTGATTAGGCATACGTACTAAACACAATTCTAATTGCGCTTGTAGTTCTGGATCTTTATCAATCATTGGATCCGGATTAGTAATGAAGTTTAATATCCATTCTGGTGTTCTACGTTCTGTTACACCTTTCCATCCTGGTCCTACTAAACGTTCGTCTGTCATTTTATGACATGAAGTACATTTAACTCCTGCAACATTTTCACCCGCTGCAGCTAGTTCCTTATCTAAGGAAGCACCTAAATCTACATTTTCATATTTTCCTTCCCCTCTTTTAGGATCATAAGAAGATGCATCTGTTGTTTGTTCCGTTGTTTGTTCTGTTGTTGAAGAAGGCATGAAATCTTCACCCTCTTCTTTTTTACTTTTTCCACATGAAATTGTCAAAGCAAAAACCGCTAATAATAAAGTTAGTTTAGTCATAAATTCATTTTTTAATTTATACTACAAATTTCAGGATGATTTACTTTTATATTTATGATTGTAATCATATTGAAATTCATTTTTCGCTATTAGTTTTGTGGAATTAAATTTTATAAGTTGAAAAAAATCGCATACATATTAATGGTTATAATATTGTTTAAACCTGGTTTTCCAATTTTAGATTATATTATTAATTATGATTTTATAGCAACTGAATTATGTGAAAATACGAGTAGGCCAGAATTAGGATGTAATGGTAAATGTCACCTTAAAAGTGAATTGGCTAATGAAGCTAAAAAAGATACGACTGATTCCAATAAAAAAAAGTATACAACCTTATCATTAGAAATATTGTTTTTTCAAAATAGCATTCAAAATGGTTTGAGAACTATAAAACAGCTTAATAAAAAGGTATTAAATCAATATAATTGCATATACTTTCGAATAAATATTACTTCAATATTTCATCCTCCAATTTTAGTATAGACTATAAAAAACAACATTGATATTTTTATCAATCTATTGGTTATTTTATAACTGATACTAACTTCTTATGTCTAAAAATAAATTAAAATTAAAGATGAAAAATCTAAAATATGCATTGCTTTTTGTACTTGTAACTATAATTTCTTGCTCGTCTGATGATGAAAATATTACAGCGACAACTGTAACTGAATTAAGTGGTCTAAATAAAATTCAAGAAATAACAAATGATACACATGTTATTGAATTATATAATGCCAATGGAGCATTAGAACAAGGTTATAATGCGATTTCACTTCGTATAAAAAATAAAACGACTGGAAGATATGAAAAAAATGCAACCCTTAGTTGGAGTCCAGTAATGCATATGACATCGATGATGCATTCGTGTCCGAAATCAGGAATTGTTAAAACAGCATCCAAAGAAACTCTATATAATGGATATATTGTTTTTCAAATGGCTCAGAATAGTGCTGAATATTGGGATTTAAAAATCAATTATTCGATAGATGGAATTAACTACACTGTAACTGCATTAATTGATGTACCCGCTTCTACTAAACAAAGAGTAACTTCTTTTATGGGTGCTGATGGGACACGTTATATTATTGCACTGATTGATCCAAAACTACCTAAAGTTGCTATTAATGATGCTACTTTCGGATTATTTAAAATGGAAAGCATGATGAATTTTCCAATTGTAGATGATTATACAATAAAAATAGACCCAAGAATGCCTAGTATGGGAAATCATGGTTCACCCAATAATGTCGATCTAATTCAAGGAACTGACGCATTGTATCATGGAAAATTATCGTTAACCATGACTGGTTATTGGAAAATAAATCTTCAACTTTTAAACTCTACTAATACAGTATTAAAAGGGGAAAGTGTTACTGAAACGAACCTTGCTAGTAGCCTTTATTTAGAATTAGAATTCTAAAAAATCTTTTTAATTAACAAAGGTTAGGAATTACCACTTAACCTTTTTAATTCTTCAATTTTTACTGTTTTTGACAGTAAAACAGAAACTCTTATTCTCAAAAGATGAAAAAATTATATTATTTAGTTTTACTATTATTTTGGCTAACCAACTTATTTGCCCAAGAAAAGGACACTCTTTCTTCTGTGCAATTAAAAGAGATACTCCTTATTGGGAAAAAAGCAACATTAGAACAAAAGCAATTTAAAGCATTGGCTACACTAGATGAATATTTGCAGCAAAGTGGTGCTGTGGAAATGATAAAAAGAGGCGGCTATGCTTGGGAACCCAATATTAATAACATGAGTTCAGAACGTACTGTGATAACTATAGACGGTATGAGAATATTTGGAGCTTGTACCGATAAAATGGATCCAATTACTTCCTACGTTGAGATTTCCAACCTTTCTGAAGCTGCAATTTCTTCGGGGCAGAGTGGAAGTTGTCATGGTCCAACTATTGGAGGTTCAATTGATTTAAAAAGAAGTAAAAGTGAGTTTGGAGAAAAAGGAATAAACGGTTATGTTCATTCTGGATATGAATTTAATAACCAACAAAAGATACTCGGAGCAGCATTGAATTATACAGATAGTTTGTTTTTTATAGACAACAATGTTATGTTTAGAACAGCAGAAAACTATATATCTGGTAACAAAAACGAGGTACTGTTCTCACAATTTAGAAAACTAAATATTTCAAATACAATTGGCTATCAATTTAATAAAAATAAATACATTGAAACGGCTGTTATTTATGATAAAGCTACAGATGTAGGTTATCCTGCGCTACCTATGGATGTGTCTTTGGCAGAAGCTTTAATTACATCATTAAAATTTGAATATAATCCGTTAGATTCATTTATAAACAAACTAGAAACAAAAGTCTACTACAATACTATTACACATACAATGGATGATACTAAGCGTCCTAATGTGCCTATTCATATGGATATGCCGGGTTGGAGTGATACGTATGGTATGTATTTAAATTTGAATGGAAAAGTAAAAAAGAATACCTTTTCTGCCACTTTTAATTCGTTTTACAATCGTTCTAAAGCAGAAATGACAATGTACCCAAGTGATCCAAATGAAAACATAATGTTCATGCTTACTTGGCCCGATGTTGTTACTTTTTATAATGGAATTTATTTGGATAATACCTACGAGCTTAACTGTCATTCATCTCTAAAAATTTCAGGAAGTTTAGGCAATCACTTTAATGAAGTTAAAAGCACATTTGGATTAGAAAGTTTGCGAATTTTTTATCCAAACATGAATGCTGCTAAAAGCAGAATCTTAAAAAGCTTTGCTTCAAATTACAATTGGAAAAAAGAGAGGCTTGCATTTAATTTAGGGTTAGCTTATGGAGAAAGAGCTCCATCAGTTTCAGAAGGATATGGCTTCTATTTGTTTAACAGTTTTGATCAATTTGATTATGTAGGAAATCCAGATTTAAAAAACGAACAATCTATTGAAGGCTCATTTGCTATTCGTTATAAGTCATCAAAACTGAAAACGTCATTATCAACTTCATATTTTCATATTTCAAATTACATTATAGGAACAACAGCTGTCACAATTTTACCTATGACAATTGGAGCAAGTGGTGTGAAAATGTATAATGCTCTAGATTATGCCACTTTAATAAAATCGGTTTTTGATTATGAAATGTATCTTACAAATGATTTAAAATGGATCAATCAAATTGTATATAGTTATGGAAAGGGGAGCGATAATGAAAACCTACCATTTATAAGTCCTTTAGCCTATACGAGTAAAATGCAATTTAAGAAAAGAAAATTTAGTTCAGAGTTAGGTGTTCAAGGGAACCTGATGCATACCCATTATGCACCAAATTATGGAGAAATTAAAAAGCCTGATTATGCCATTTTGAATTTTGGATCTCATTATACTTTTACTTTTAATAGTTATAGATTCAACTTAAAAATGGGAATTGAAAATATATTAGATAGTGAGTATACCACTTTTGCAGATTGGAATACTATACCAAGAATGGGAAGAAATGTATTTGCAAATATCCTTTTCTCTTTTTGATGCTATTTTTCTATAATCGCTTTATGATGTATTTTTACTTGCTCTTCTTCGTAATCCAAATTTACCTATTACACTTTTACCTTTAAGTTTTTCTTTATGTAGTTTAATTCTATTAATTTAAAATCAAATTTACTAAAATCATTTTTAAACTCAATTTCTTCTGTATGATAAATTGTAATTACAGAATCTTCTTTACAAATAAAAATTATAGGTTCATGTAACTCTAAACCTTCAGCAAAATTATTTTTTTTAAAATTTAATATTGAAGTTTTTTCTGTTCCATTTTGACCAATAATAGAAGTGATATTTAAAATTTCAGCTCTGTTTTCTTTTTCTGAACTATAATGATTCTTAATAAATAATTTTTTATTTTCAAATGAATAATTGAATATATATTCCAAGCCAAAATTTAGCATAGATAAAAATAGTTATCTTATGGGAAACCGTATTCGAGGGTATTTTTTTTCTAATTCAAAGTTGAAAAGTTCAAAGCATTCAGTTTTCATTAAAATCGATAACACTATTTTGAGGCGTTTCTAACTCTTAATTCCTAATTTTCACTATCACTAATCGCTATTTTTTTAGGTTTGGTAGCAGTTTGGTAGCAGTTTCGTTCGGAGATTGTTGCGAAAAAGTGCCTGTTTAGTACTACTCGTCCGCAGCGCTTCCGAACAACTTCCGAACAAAACCCTTATTTAACCGCTTTTAATACATCAGTATACGTCATAACCGGTCAAATCAAGTCAAAACCAGTCAAAACCGGTCAAAAAAAGGTTTTTATTAGTTTTTGGTATGCCTTTTGAGATAGTAGAATAAGGCTAATTGTTGATGGTGAATTATTAATGTTCAATAATTTTGTTTGTGGAATTTGTTGAGGGTTAAGTCCGTTGTTTGGATAACGAGTTTGAGGATGTTTTTTTAGTTATTAGTTTTGGGAGTCATTTTTGGGTAGGAGGGATGTAGGTGAAAAAAATCTAGTGGACTAGATTGGTGTTCTTTTAGTTTAGTCAGTAATTCGGGAATGGGATAGCGTTTTTTGTTGTGAGTTTAGGATTTCTAAACCTTTTGTAAGATATGTTAAAAGCCAAGGTTAACAGTTTGGCATATAAGTTATAAAGTTTTTTTATTCCATTTCTCCTGGTAAAGTTATACCATCTCCTTCTAATTTTGCTTCTTTCCATTGTTTTTCGAAGTCTGGAATGTTATAATAATTTTTAGCTTTGAACTCTTTGCTGTAGGTATTGTCATAATCATAATGTTCTGCAAAAGTTCCCATAAATTCATAGGTTCTGTAGTCATTCATGTTACTATAAATAAAACTATGCATACGGGCAATAATTTCTGCTTTTTGAGAAAAAGTGAGTTCAAGGGTGTTTTTTGGATTTAAAAGCCAATCAAAATAATACCATTTCAAAAAGTTGAATTTTTCAGTTGCTTTCTCCTCATCTTCTGAAATAATTTGAAAGAAAGTATAATTAAAGCCGATTTTTCCATCGCATTTTTTATTGTAAATGATTTCGTTTAGTGGTTCTAAGTTTTGAGCATCCATTTTGGTGTTTTCGACTACCCATTCTACTAATGCGGTATCGTCATAATAGCCAAAAGTAGTTACTAGGCTTCGCATGAAGTATTGATCGTTCAAGATAAGCCATTTAAAATGGGCTTTACTATCGTTAAATAGATACATGTTGCGGGCTACAAGAGTTTGGATGTTATTATTGCGGTCATATTCTAGGCTTTTATTATCTTTCCATAAATTTTTAGAAACGATCTCTCCTTTTTCGTCTTTATAATATTGATCTAAACTATTTTCTTTTATTGATAAGTCATTAAACTCTTTTTGATAATCAATTATTTGAGGGATTGCGTAACTATCTGTAATGAAATTTTCGTTTTTAATTATAAAATTCCCAAAGTAGTCAATGATGTTGTTTGGAAAATATACAGGTGTTCTGTTGCATTTTTCGATAAAGTTTACATATAGATATTTTGAACTTGAATTTAAATCAATTGTTCTACCAAAAATTGTTTTTATTCTCTCTTTGAACTCTAAATCATTTAAAAATTTAAAACCGTTAGAAGCTAATATTTTTTTGACTTCTGGCTGTATGACTTCAAAATCTTGCGAAGTATATTTATAGGGATTATCAAAACTTGGCTGACCATATTCTAATTGTTTTTCGAGGATGTTTTCTAGAAAAAGAATGGGTTCTTTTTCAATAGTTTCTTTTTGATTTAATTCTTCTTCAGTATAATAGACTATTTTGCTTTCGTAAACATATTTTCTTTTATTTTCTTCATAAGTAGTAATTTTAATTAAACTACCAAATGAATCGTATTCAAAAGTACTGTTCGTGGTTGATTTTTTGCCTTTATTTGAGTTATTAGAATATTGTAAAGTAGTTAGATTATTGTTTTTATCTTTTGTTCTTATGTAGTTTATTCTCGTATAGGAACCATAATCTATATCATTTAAAATAATGCTAGAGACATCCCCATTAATATCATACAAATTTTCAGTAGTATTTCCTGTTTTTCCACTGGGATTGATATATTTTATTAATGAAATGTTGCCTTTTTTATTGTAGTAATATAATGTATTTGTCTTATTTGCGATATCTGAAACTTTATTAATAAAACCATTAGTATCATAAGAAAAAGTTCCTTCATTTACTATATCATTTTTATCTTCTTGATAGTAAACTATTTTATTTAACCTACTTTGTTTATCATAAATATAATTTCTTCTCCTAAAACCACTAACACTATCTAACCTAATATCTGTGTAGTAATAATTCGAGATGGATTTATCGTTTGGATTATCAGAACTGTATGTTTCTTCTTTTGTTAAAAGTCCTTTTTTAGAGAAAAACTTTACATAATATGATACAATTTTACTTTTTGATCCATCTTTTTTATTAAATGTATAAGATGTGTTTATTACTTTCTTTGGACTTCCTTTTAAATTATAATCTTTTGCAGTTAAATAACCACGGATATATACATCTTGTTTTAAAAATGTATTATCTTTTAAAGATTGAGAAAAACTACTTATTGTAGTTAGGAAGAATAAAAAACCGAATATTTTGATCATTTTGAATTAATTAAATTATTATTACTCCCCAGGAAGTGGTACTCCATCGCCTTCTTGTTTGGCTTCTTTCCATTGTTTTTCGAAGTCAGGAATGTTATAATAGTTTTTGGTATGTCTTGTGTTTAGGCTACTTTTAAAGCTCATTGTTCGTAGTTAATGAATTTCTTCTCTGAATAATTTATTTCATAAATTGCTATTACCCTCCATTTTCATCTACAAGTGCATCTTGATATTCTTCTGATTTTTTATAAAGATTTTGATAATTAGGTAAGTTGTAATAGTTATTTTTAATTATTTCTTTTTTAATATCACCTTTTATGTCATATAATTCTATGCGCTGCATAAAGTAGCTTTTATCGTTAAAATTGCTATCGTAACGGTATTGTTCTCCAAAATATACAAGATGTGCCAAAAGTTTTGCTCTGTCTTTAAGCGAAAGTTCGTTTCTTTTTTCTTCATCTAGCAAATACATTACATACATTTTTAAAGCTTCCAAATAATTAACATCTTTTGGCGTTATGATTTCTTTTAATACGGGGAAAATTTCTAAATTTAACTTTACTGTTCCATCACATTTCTTATTCCAAAAAAGTTGATCTAATGCTTCTGGGTTGTCATCATCAAATTTTACATTACCTTCAATAACCCAATTTAATAATTTCACATCGTCATAATACCCAAATTTAGTAACTAAACTTTCAAGAAAATAAGCATCATTCAAAATAAGCCATTTGAAATGTGCTTTACTATCATTGAACAAATACATGTTACGAGCGACTAAGGTTTGGATGTTTTTTTTGCGCTGTTGGTCTAGATCTGAAATGTCTTTCCAATGGGGTATTATAATTTGATTACCTAAATCTGGTTCATTTCGATATATTATCTCATCTTCTATTTTTTTTAAATCAGGATATTTTTTTTGGTAATCTATTAATTCTGGGATAGCATATAATTTTGTGATAAAACATTTTTCTTTAATTATAAATATATTGTTAAAAATTTCTAATCTTGAATAAATAGGATTCCTATTGCATTTGTCAAAAAAATCTACGGATAGGAACTTAGTTTGTGTGTTATTATCAATTATTCTCCCAAAAATTTTCTTTATTTTTTCATTAAATTCTGTATTGGTAATTGTCTTATAGCCATTATTCTCAAGTTCTTTAGTAATTATATTAAAAGTGGCATAAACATCTTTTTCCGAAAATTTATAAGATTCAAACTCATCTCCTCCAGTATATTTACCTGCTTTTAATTGTTGTATTACTATTTCTTTTTCGTTTATTTTATTTTCTTGTGAAAAGCCAAGTAAACAGAAAATAAGAGTACAGATGTGTAAAATAAAAATATAAAACTTCATTTTATCATTGATTACTTCTACTTTTACTTAAATAATCTTCATAATCAGGCTCTCCCATTAAGCTATCATCATCTTGGAAGATGTTTTTTTCTTTTAAAGCAAGTTCATACCATTTTTTTAAATTGGGTAAATCGTAGTAATTATTTTTTTTGAATTCTGTAATAAATTCTTTTTTGTAATCTAAATAGTAAATAAAACGACCTAAAAATAGCTGATTATAATCATATTCTTTATTGTATTTGTACTGCTCTCCAAATTCTAGTAAATGTGCTAATATTTTTGCTCTATCTTTAAAAGGAATTTCAGAAAAAGAGGAGACTGTGTTTGTCATATAAACTAACTCTTGTGCTATTTGGAATACATTAATTATTCTATCATTCTTTTCTGGTGTACTTAGTTCTTTTATAATAGTTAGTAGATTGATATTAATGCTATAATTATTGTCACATTTTTTATTCCAAAATATTTTACTTAACTCATCAAATTTACTTTTACTATCACCGTCTTTGAATACTGGAGTGTTTTCCAAAACCCACTTTAGTAATTCTTTATCGTCATAATAGCCAAAAGTAGTTACTAGGCTTCGCATGAAGTATTCATCGTTTAAAATAAGCCATTTGAAATGGGCTTTACTATCATTGAACAAATACATGTTACGAGCTACTAAGGTTTCAATGTTTTTTTTACGTTGTTGGTCTAGGTCTGGAATGTCTTTCCAAGGGGTTGTCTTACCATTGTATTTATTAGAAACAATTAAACTACTTTCTATTTTTGCAATATCTTTAAAATCTGTTTTATAATTTAGAATCTCTGGTGTTAATAACAAAGGGAATATTAGTTTGTCTTGAAAACTAATAAAAATATAATATTCTTTAAAATCATAAACTTCAATATCAAATCTATCAATAAAATATGTTTTATTTTCACATATTTTATCTAGTAGATTAAAGTAAATAATTTTTTGTTTTGAATTATCTCCGAAAACATTATAAATTCTTTTATTAAAATTTTCTGTATTAGGAACTTTGTATTGGTTTTCATTCAAAATGGTTAATATAATTGAACTTGTAGTTTTTAAATCATCTTTTGTCATAATGTAACCTGTTGGTACATCGGTTACTTCGTTTTCCGCATATGCTCCAAAACTCAATTGTTTTTTTAGTAAATCAATAACCATTTTAGAAATTTCTGTTTTATTTTTATTGATTACAATATCTTCTTTGATATTGGATTTATCATCTTTAGTTTCATTATTTTTTTGACATGAAATACTTAATAGATTGATTAATAATATACAAAATATGACTTTAATGAGCTTTTGCATAATCTGTTATTTCTTTTTTGTTAAATTTTAATTATAATAAAGATGTTTTTTTATTATTTGAAGTTTAATTGTTTGGTTTTATAAATTCAAATTATATTTTATACATTTTTTAGTATAGTATCTATACTTTTTTTCCCTTTCTATTGAACTTAAAATCAATGGTAAATTAATAAGCCTTTAATTTACTTTTATGAATATAACCTTTATTTTTTCCTCTATAAGTTTTTACAAACCACCAATCACCTGATTTATCTAATACACCAACATATTCACCTGTTTTTATTTTTTCTAATATTTTTGAGGATGTATTCTTCTCTTCTCTTAAATTAGTATATCCATCAGTATCGTTGACAATATAATCTACGAGAACGTCATCGTGTTCTGTTGTAAAGATTACTGTCGCATAATATTTTAACTTTTCTAATCCATAATAATTGTTTTCTTTTAATCTCTCTAAATATTCTGGGTGTTCTCTGAAATAATCATCTATTAAACCATTTACTCCAAACTCTCCAATATATACACCTTCATCATCATATTTACAATTTATTAATGAATTATAAATATAAGCACGAGCTTTATCATCAGCTTCTTTTGTAAGATTATATTTTGAAAAACTTGAAACCCTAAAATTACTCATCAGTCCTGGTTTTAATTTTTCTATTTTTTCTAACATATCAAACCTAAATGGGCCTTTTGGTATGACATTACCTTGTAGAGTATAACCTAAAAGAAGTTCTTCTAAGCCTTTTGATTTTTCTTCAAGAGAATAATTTTGAAAATAACCCAGTACTTTCATTAAAAATTTATCATTTCCAGTATAACCAGTCCCAGCTATATAAGAATATATATTACACCCTTGATCGAAATTTTCTAATAACATTACAGCGGTCATTTGTTCATAAATTACCATGTTGTTATAATTTATTATATGGTCAATATACTGGTCATCAACTTTTGCATAGTTCTCAATATCAACGGGCAATAAAATATTCAAATCTCGGATTACTTTTGCTAATGTTTGGTATTTACCAAAATCTGGATCATCATATTCTTCTTTTGTTATATCAACTCCTGAAACATCTAAGATTTTTTTTCTAAAAAAATCAGTAGATGGTATTTTGTAACC
Source organism: Flavobacterium sp. 316 (assembly GCF_000967805.1). NCBI lineage: Bacteria > Pseudomonadati > Bacteroidota > Flavobacteriia > Flavobacteriales > Flavobacteriaceae > Flavobacterium > Flavobacterium sp. 316. The sequence goes on along the minus strand of NZ_JYGZ01000006.1, from coordinate 219,655 downwards.
TTTACTTTTTAATCCTTTAATAATATCTGTTCTCATTTTGTATAAATCTTTATATCTATAATTTGGTGTAATACTATCTGTCTTTGTAATATTTTCTGATGTATAATTAATAACTTCAGTATTGTTTTTTAATTCTTCTTTGTTTTCTTGTTTTTTACAAGAAAGATTAATTATTAATAGAAATAAAATTATTTTTTTCATTATTGAGTTTTTTGTTTATTTTTTTCTTTTATTTTGGGTTCTTTCGGGTCACGTTCTATATCGTAAAATTCATAGACTTTATTAATGTCGTCTACTTCTTCTACATACACTTTAATTTCTTTTGTTTCTTTATAGTGTGAATATTTTTTTACTAAAGTTTCTATATCTGCATTATAAACCCTCAAACAGCCAAAAGTAACCATTAAATGACCTTTATCATTAATAAAATCGCCATATCCGACTGTATGTCCTGCATGAATGGCAATTCCAGCTCTACCTTTATTAGTAGCTGTTAATGCATCTCCTTCTATTCCAGTCATGTGAATAAGTCCATGATTACCATAACTTGTTTCACCAATATGGGTTTTTGTATACCAAGTGCTCCATAATCCATTTGGTGTTGCCCCATTGCCTTCCGCTTTTAACTTATCTGAGCCTGTTCCGTAGGCTAAAACATAACTGCTAAATAAAGTACCAGTATTGTCAAAAAAGACTAATAGCCCTTGATACTTTCTATCTTTTGGTACAATTACATTTATAAAAGCTGTTTTAGAATCTGCTTTATGTTTTTTATCGTATGTTTGTGTAATATTTGTTGCTAAATTTAAACCTGGTTTGCAATCGTTTACTTTTAAAATGTTTATTGCTTTTTTAAAATAACGTTGTCTTTCTTTAAGTCCTTCTTTTTTAGAATTTATTATGCGAGTTACATTTTCGACATTATCGTCAGTACTTCCATTAGTAACAGCATTTATGTTTTTCATACCCCAAAATGCCAATGCAGAAGTAATAGCATCTTTTGGATTTTCTTTTAACTTGTATGGATTATCGTTATCTAACCAAATTACGTCTGGTTCGTTATCAATTTTCATGTTTTTATTGAAATAATTTTGAATCTTTCTATAATTATCTTTCCATGTAATTTGTTTGAATCCTTTTCCACTATACCTCCAACCATCATTAGCTTCCGTATGCTCTTTTCCATATATATGAGTGCTTCCATATATTGCATTAGCTACTTCTTGTGCATTTGAACTATCTAATGATAAATCGGATAATCTTTTAGCTTCTGCTTGCTGTTCTGCTAATGTACCAAAAGTTGAAAAATAAGAATTAAAAATTCCTCGCATCCTTTCAGAATCTCTATATATGAAACCTTCTTGTAACATATAAAACTTAGTTTCTTGTGAAATTTGAGCTAAAAAATGTGCTTTTCTTACACAAGTATTTATGCCTATTTTTTTTCGATACTTATTTAAGTATGGTAGTGCACTAGTAATCATATCTGTATTTTCTATCAAACATTTATCATTGCTATCTACACAAATACTCTTTATTTCTTCTAATGTTATATCTTTATCACAGTTTGGGCATAATTTCTTTTTCTCTTGTTCTTCTATCTCAGCCGATTCTATTTCTACAAAAACATTATTGTTTTGAACGGCTTCTGGTGTGGCTTGTGTGTGTGCTACTTTTAAAGCTCCTTGTTCGTAGTTGATGAATTTTTTGCGAAGGGTTAGCATTTCTTCTGGAGTGAAAGGTGTACCATCAGCTTTTTTTGCTTTAATACCCATTTTTTCCATTTCTGTATCATGGGTTAAACTGGCTGGCAAGGAATCGTTTACTATTACTTGGCTTTTGAGTAGTTGGTAGGATTCTTTGCTAGGGTCGGCTGCATCTTTTACTTTTTTAGAAACTTGTGCTATATAATAATCATAGGTTTGGCCTTCTATCTTGCAATCTTCGTTTAATGTGAAACTTACTTCTAGTAAACCGTCTGGGCCTACTTTTTCTGCGTTGTAAGTCTCTATGGCTTCATGGGTAACAATGATTCCTGCTGCATCTTCGTTCATGTTTTCTTTAGGAACTTCTCTCAAAACGTCTATTTTGAGTTCCTCATCGATCATGTTAACAGTATGCGCCCATATTTTGTGCGTTTTCCCATAATAGGTTAGGGTTTGCTGCACATTTTTACCATCTTCTGTGGCAAAAACAATCGATTTTACTTTTTGTTCGTTAGTAACTTGCAATACTTCGTTGGGCTCTAAAACGCTGTACATTTTTGTCCCCACAATTAAATTGGCATGTGTTATTTCTAGGTTTTCGGCTAAAGTTGTGGCACCTGAGCTATTTTCGGGTAGCTCGATGGTGAAAATTAGGCTATAAGTAGGAGTAGGGTTCTCTGTAGTTGCAGGAATTGCCGCTTCCATTTTTTTCTTATACTCGTCGTTTGTGGCTATTTTAAAATAGCCTTTTCCTTGGTCGTTTAATGCAAGTGTTTTTTCTTCTAGCATATATTTTTCGGGTTCTGCCAAGTAGGTATCATAGTCTCCTTTGAGCCATATTTTGGCTTTCAGTGACACATTGGATAATCCTTCTATTTCTACAAAACCATAGGATTCTTCTTTGAAACCTGTTTCGGTGCGTTTGTATCCTGTTTTATAGGACCATAAAGCTCTTTTTAATAGGGGCGTGGTCACTTTTACGGAGGTGCTTACTTTTGTAGCTGTTGTATAGGCTCCTTCAAGTGCGGCTTCAATTTTAAACTCACCATTTTTTGTGAATGTTAGCGAACCATCGTTATTATTGGTAACTCCTTCTGGCAATTGAAGCGTTAATTGCTCGTTGTTACTAAGAGGCATTATTCGAGCGTTAGCTTCGTATTTTACTTTAGAGCCTTTGGGCACATGTGATGGCAAACTAATTTTATCTGCAGCGTTTTTAATTACTTCAAATGAAAAGGCATCTGCTCCTTTAAAACTTGGACTTTTACCTGCTTCTAAGGCTTTTCCGTAGGCCTCTATCACATATTTACCAAAATAATTATTACCTGCTTTGGCATCTATATTGACTATTTCATCTATTCTTTTATTGATGTTAGGTTTTTTTGCAATAGCGGCAGTTTCAAATTGCTGCAATCGCACTCCGTCTTTTTGCAGATACCATTGTACTTTGGCATTGGTTGGAAGTAGTTCAACAGAATATTTTGCTACACTCACGCTTAGCATATCATTATAGCGTAGGAGTCCGCTGCCTTTGTGAGAAATGGAGTTAACACCGTAGGAGTCTTTCACTTCTATAGAAACAGTGTGACGGTTTGTACCTTGCACATCGGTATAGGCTTCTATAGTATATTTACCAGCATTTTTAAAAGTCATTATTGCCACTGGGGTAGTTCTAACACTTTCGTTTGCTATTCTTACATTTAATAAGCTTGTGTCTTTTGTGCTATGACTATTGTATAGCACAGCACCTTCTTTTAGCACTCGCCAACTCACAACAGGAGAAGTATCTACTAACTTGTTGTTGTTCAAAATTTTTGAAAAATTACTAAATGAATCTGCTTTGAAGGAAATATTTATGGGAACAGTTATGTTTTTAACTGTAGATTTACCTGCTACTGTTATCCCTTTGATATGATCTTTGACATATTCTATGATAATGGCACATTTCTCATCACCAGGTTTTCTTCCATAGGCTTCTATACGGTATTTTCCTTCTTCTAGGTCTTTGAAGAGTGTGTTTAAATTGCAATTAAAAGTAGTACCTAGCCCTATAAAAGTTTTAATTTTATCTTTTATACCCGTTCCTTTAAACAACACCCATGAAATTTTTGAAGCATCTCCAGAAGCACAAGCCTCTAAATGAATCATGCTATCATTTTGAATGTTATTTTGCCAAAACATTTGTAATGGTTCGGGTTCTTTTATGAAATAATAGGTGTTTTTAGTTCCTTTAGGTTTTTCTCTAAAGGGTTTTATGATTTCAATATTGCTAACAGAGGTTTTGGTTGAAGATGAGGAAGCCGTTTCCCATATAGCAGAAGTATTGGCAATAGCAAATGCATCAGCTTCATTAACATCTATTTGTGAGACACTTCCTTTTTGTCCGCTATCGGCAAATTGAATGGTTCCTGGAACACCATAACCAGGACAAGTGCCTGTAGAAACATCTAAAAGTACTTTCATACTTTTATTGAAATCTACATTTTCATAATAATCTTTATACTTTATATTGCATTTTGCTTTGCATGGTGAATATCCAGTAGAATTATTTTTAGGATCTTGACACATCACAAAACCTTGACCGTTATTAAAGTTTTCGGCTTTGTCATCTAGATAAGTAGCAATGGGTTTGTCTTGTGCAAAATATTTGTTTTTCCCCAATTTATTCTTCTGACTAGTAACTTTGATGGGTACGGCTGTTCCTTTGTTTTTAATTACCTGTGCACTAGAACAAAATGCTTTTGCTCCTTCTATTATTATTTTCCCTTTTGCCATACTTATTGCTTTAACGTTATGGTAATTTCTTCTTTATAGGTAAACCCATTTTTCATTGCAAGATGGAAATTTGCCTTTTTTTTCTTTATTTTTTTTTCAATGGTGTCAAAATAAGATTCGGTTACTAATTTTATTTTCACTTCTTCTTGTTCTGTTCCTTTTTTATTTGCTTTTCCTCTTATTTTTTCTAGAATATTTTTTTCTATTTCTTGATTAGATTCAAAAGAAACAATAATTTCTTTAGAAGCTGGATTTAGTATTTTGGTTCTTCCAATACAAGCTTGAGAGCCAATAGATTTAATGTTCCATACTAGAGTTGTGCCTATATCGGGTTTATTTTTATCATCTATAGAAGGATTAAAAAAAAACAAATTCCAATAGGGTTCTTTTAATTTACTTTTTGTGAAAGCAGCTTCATTTTTTATGATGTCATAATATTGATTTCTAATATTTTTCACGTTTTCTGAATCTTCAAATTCGTTTATTATACACTCTGAGTTTTTTTGCCATTCCTGCAACCAATTGTCAAATTCAAAGAAATTTTTGAAATTTCCATTACTGTCAGTTTCAATTTTTAAAGGATAGGTGAGTGCTTCTAATGTTGCCAATACCTCTAAAAAAACATTCTCTTTTATATTTTCTTTTTTTTCTATTAACTTATTTACCAGATATACTTTGCCTTGTTCTGTGTTTTGTTGTATTGAAAAATCAATGTTAAATTTCTTTTCTATCTTTTGTACTAAATTGTTAATGGTACAGTCTATTCTTTCTACTATTTCAAAAATCATATAAATAATTTTCCTTAAAAAAAATTATTGTTCAAATTCAAAATTAGTTTCTTGGTTTTTTATTAAATCAAAAACAACATTTCCTTCTTCTAGTATATAGAAGATATCTAGTTCATTATTATTAAATCGAACATAAGCTATTATCTCATTATTAAGACCATCAAATGAACTTTTATCACCTTTGTATGCATTGTTTAATTCTTTTGTTTCTTTGTATATGTAAACAGAATTATAAGCATATTTTTTAGTATTAGTTTTACTATAATTAGTAATAAAATCGTGTAATTCCTTTTTTAAATTATCATTAACTTGAAAATCTCCTTTTAAGAAAAAGTAATCAATTTTGTCTAGGTTATTCTCACTATCTTTAAATTCGTAATGATAGGGACTTAAAGGTTCTATTTTGATATTTTGCATTTTTTTATTTGTGTTACAAGAAAACAATAGTAAAGCAAATACTGTTATTATATTTATCTTTGTCTTCATGTTCTTAGTTTGTTATTTTTATTTTTTTAATCATTTCGGTAATAAATGGCTTTGCATTTCTATAATGTTGAAGAATATACCATGCCTTAAAACAATCTCCTGTATGATATTGAGGTATTCTATCTGAACCATGTTTTACAATATCATCCCAATCTAAGCCAAAATGGTCATAAAAAGTATAGATTAAATCACATTCCCATTTTCCATTTGATTCAGTATAAACATAGTTTTGAATTTCTGCTTTTACACTCCAAACTTGATGTATAGTTATTCCTAACCCAGACACTTTATCCCAAAATGAAGAAAAATTGAGTAAATCCATAGGTATTATTTCCATTTGATTTGGGTCATATTTTGCAATGCTCAATTCTGCTTTAAAAAGGTTTACAAAATTGTCATGAAATTTTAAAGTGGCAGTGTTATTTTCTATTTCCTTATTTAACGTATCACTTTTGTATGTTCCACCAGTACCACTTTTAAAAAGAGATGACATTTCTAAAGCAACAGTTTCCATGCTTCCTATTGAGAGCGATTGCATTAACTGATCTAAATATGCTCCTAAAGTTGTATTATTGTGTGTAAACATAGCATCGTTCATAATGCTTGCAGATTTAGGAGGTTTATCTCCGCTCATCATATCTTCTGCGGGTGTCTTATCAAAATTATAGCCTGGGTCTCTTCGTGCTTTACCAATAAGTTTTGAATTGACTCTTATTGTTTTTTGCTCTTCTTCACTTTGCGCTACAAAATCACCAAATTTTTTACCACCTTCTTTACCATTAAAACGGACTTCATCTGGTGAAGTAAATTCTAAGTTCTCTTTTGTCGCTCTTATTGTTATTGTTTCGGCTTCTTTGTGCGATGTTCCGAAAGTGGTTCGAACAATGTTTCCTCCTTCATTCATGGCTATTTCATATTAACTTTTTTGCCACTATTCACATTGACTTCTTTTGCACTTTCCACATGAATGGCTTCTTTACTGCTAACAACTGTTCCTTTTTCCATATTTTCAGTAATGGATTTTGCTTTGGAACTTCGTCCCATTTGGGCGGTTTCAAATATATTGCTAGCGGTTAAGCTATAGTCTTCATTGGCTAATTCGGTTATGCTTTCTCCTGCAATGGTATTTACATTTTTTTGAGCACTAGAAACGATATTTCCTCCAGCATTATAGATGATGTTCTCTCCAGCATTTACAGTAAAGTTTTTTGGTGCATTAAAGTTAATGTTTCCGTTACCGTCCATGAGTACGGTATTGCCACTTGGGTCTTCTAAAAAGATGGAACTAGCAGCATCATCTATGATGATTTTACAACCACTTCTGGTTTGTATTACTTTTTTATCATTACCTGAGGTTGCATAACTACTAGCTGCATTGCCATTATACATGGCTCCTAGTACAAATGGTTTTTCGGCATTTCCTGCTTCAAAACCTACTAATACTTCTTCACCAATTTCGGGAATGAAATACATTCCTTTTCCGCCTCCTGCATGTGGGTTCACCATGCGAATCCAAGGAGTGTTTCCCTCTTGCCAAGCAAACTTTACTTGCACACGACCTAATCCTGATGGGTCATTATTGTCTGTAACAACTGCGGGTTGCGTATCTGCTGTTGGATGATTGTGTACGTTTCCATAAGGTGGTGCTAAAACTGTATCTGGAACGGCTTGAAAAGTGTTGTGATAGGAGCCCGATTCTTCACAAACATGAGTAATATCTGTAATGATATAGCTTCCGAAATTTTGTTCTTGTAAACCATCTAATAGATTACCTGTCATTGAAAAAGCAGGTTCTTGAATAGAAACAACATCTCCAATTCGCAATCCTGTTTCATCACTATCGCCTTTTGCGGTGACTAAATCGGCTGCTCGAGATTGTAATTGTGTGGTTACTCTATTTATTAAATGTGTTCGTGCACTTCCTTCTTCAATAGGGTGTGTATAAAGCATCGTTGAATCGTCTGGAAAAAGCTTTTTTGAACTCTCATACATTGCTTTAGAATAGCCTTCTGGTTGATAATTTACTTCTGTAGCATTCGCTTTTTGTGTTTCTCCATTACTAGAATCATATCCTAAATATTCAAAACCTAGTGGTTTTGTTCGCATTTCGATATTGAAACTGTGTAACGATCGACTATATTCTAATACGAAATTTTTAGATTTTGGTTGACCAAATATTAATTCTTCTCCATTATAATAGAACCATTGTCCTCTTTTTTGTGCCATTCTACAAGCAAAGCCAAAATCGCTTTCTCTGTATTGCACTACATAAGGCAAACTTGTATCGCTTTTTATATCAACTGTCGGTTGCAGCTCTCTTTGAGGATAGCTGCCTGTGATTTTTTTTATGATATCTGATAAAGAATCGTCTGAAAAAGATTGTGTTTTTGGTGTTCCTTCCATTACAATGGTTGGACTATAGCCATTGATTATGATTCCTCCTGTTGCTCCCGAAGTACGAATCATTTGTGCTTCTGTTATTATCCCATTAAACAAAAGTGGTGATGATGTTCTTAAACTTGAAGGTTGTATCTCAATTTTTATGGTTTGACCAATATAGCTTTGTGATTTATCTATTGCTTGACTCACAAATTCTTTTGGTAAAGGTTGTAATAATGAAAAAGTGTGATGTGTATGTATTTTTTGATGTATCACTAACTTAGAAAATCGTGTAAGAGATTCGCCTCCAATTTGGATGCGTATAGTAGTGCTTATTGCCATGATGTATTTATTTGTTTTGTTGTACCCAAATATACAAAAGTGTTTTAATTTATTTGTAATTTTGGTTTCACTTTTTTAGCAAAATAGATAGTATGTTTTTATTCTTATATCTAAATACTGATAAAAGTATTAAATATCACTAAAAATATATAAATAACCCCTTTAAAGGGTATTCTATCTTTTGTTAAATGTGAATATTGATTAATAAGCGTTGCTTTTTATTCTTCTAAAAGGAATGTGTGAGTGCAAACTTATTTGTTTTATGTATTAAAAATACAAACTTATTTTTTTGTGTTTCTAGCACTACTAAAAGTATTGGGAAAGCTTTTAGTATGTCAATTTTAGCCTGAAAATGGTCTTGGGACAGCTTCTTACGGTCTTCTGATCCTACGAATGCTCTTCTGAAAGGTGAGTTTAGTCTTTTAATACCTTCTCTTTGTAGTTAACTGAGGGGAGAAAAGGAGTTTTTTGATGTTTATGTCGTTTTTTATTTAAAAGAATAATGTTATTGATTTCAATAGATTTTAGTTAATGATTTTTTAGAGGAAGAGAATAAAAAAACCTGTAAAATAAGTGTTTTACAGGTTTTTTTGTGGAGTCGGAGAGAATCGAACTCTCGTCCAAACAAGCAATCGAAGAGCTTTCTACGCGTTTAGTTTTTGTTTAAATTTTCGACAAAAAGCAAGACCAAAAACAGCCACTTTTTGCTTAGCTTTACATTTTCAAAACGGATTTAAAGCATTACCGTTTCTAGGTTTACTTTTACGGTTCACCTAAATCAAACTCCATAAACCAAGGATTTCGAGGTGAATCTAGCTTCCCAACCTGGTTGGGACTAGGCAAATCTTACTATAATTCAGATTAAGCAGCTAAAGCGTAATTATTTTCGCCGTTTAAAAGTTTAGAACCATTTATTAACGAGAATTGTTCCAGTTCTCGACGTGCTTACTTCTCAATTCCACTCGCTGTCAAAACCAGTCGACCCCAAGTTTAATTTAAAAAAATCTATAATAATAAAGATGATTTTAAAGTTACGCAAAAGTACATTGTTTTTTTTGAAAAAACAATCTTGTTTTTAGAGATTCATAAAGTTATATTTGTAACATTATTAATATAATCTTGATATAAAATTAACAAATGAAATTCGGAATTATTAAAGAACGTAAAAATCCACCAGATAGACGTGTCGTATTTTCACCAGATGAGTTGTCTAATTTTATTACTCAATTTCCAAAAGCTGAAATAATTGTTGAATCTTCTGACATTAGAGTGTTTTCTGATGCTAAATATAAAGAAAAAGGTTTTAATGTTTCAGAAAATTTAGAGGATTGTGATGTATTATTAGGAGTAAAAGAAGTGCCAATAGAATCATTAATCCCAAATAAAAAATACTTTTTCTTCTCGCATACTATAAAAAAGCAGCCTTATAACAGGAAATTATTAAGAGCAGTTTTAGAAAAGAATATTGAATTATATGATCATGAAACCATTGTAGATAAAGATAATGGTAGGTTAATAGGTTTCGGTCGTTATGCGGGAATTGTAGGAGCTTATAACGGTATTAGAGCTTTTGGAATGAAATATGAATTATTTAATTTAGCAAAAGCAGAAGATTTGCCAGATCAAAAAGCTCTGATTGAACGTTTAAAAAGAAATCATTTACCTAATATAAAAATTGTATTGACAGGAAACGGGAAAGTAGCCCATGGAGCAAAGGAAATGCTTGATGCAATGAAAATTAAACAAGTAGCAGTAGAGCATTACTTAACTAAAACATATACAGAACCAGTATATACTTTTATTGATGTTTTAGATTATAACAAGAGAAAAGACGGGCAAATTTTAGATAAAAAAGATTTTTATATTAATTCATCTGAATATGAATCTAATTTTGAGCGTTTTGCTGAAGTTTCAGATATGTTTATCGCTGGACATTTTTATGGAAATGATGCTCCTGTTATTTTATCAAACCAAATGCTACGATCATCAAAATGTAAATTAAAGGTTGTAGCCGATATTTCTTGTGATATTGATGGACCAATTGCATGTACTATTAAACCTAGTACAATAGCAAATCCAGTTTATGGGTATTTACCAAGTGAACATAAAGAAGTAGCTTTGACTCATCCAGCAGCTATATGGGTAATGGCAGTTGACAATCTTCCATGTGAATTACCTAAAGATGCTAGTGAAGGATTTGGAGTTATGTTCTTAAAACATGTCATTCCAGCTTTTTACAATGAAGATGCTGATGGTGTTTTGGCAAGAGCCAAAGTAACTGAGAATGGTAAATTAACACCACGATTTGCTTATTTACAAGATTTTGTAGACGATAAAGAATAATTTCTTTTATAAATTAAATATAAAATCCTGATTACGTTGTAGTAATCAGGATTTTTTTAATTCCAAAGGGTACCATCTAAACCTAAAACTGTTCCAATCCAGAGAAAGAAGAAGAGTACCAAAACACTACTTAAAAATATAAGTAAATTCAAAAGTCTGGATTGGGTCTTCTTAGTATTTATAAAATAGAAGCACACACCGCCAATAGAAGTAATAAAGGGTGTAATAAGTAAAGGTTTTATGTACCAATATTTGCCCCATTCAGGATTTGGATTTGGTACTGTAAAAACTAATATTGAAATTAAAACTAATGCTAAAACTGCTCCAGCGATAGCAAATTTTAAGGCATTCGAAAAATGTAGTGTATTCATATGATTTGTTTTTAATTAGTATTCCAATCTATTTTTCTTGAGAAATACATAACTGCTCCAAGAATAAAGAATAAGCCAATACTTCCTACTAGTAGAGCATAATTTTCTAATTGAATTATTACAAATATGAAACTATACAAAATTAAAAGAGATATGCTAATGAAGAATGGAAATTTTTTCTCTTTTAAAACAGAAAAAGAATAGAGTAGAAGCATGATAATAACAGCACTTGAAGCTATAATATAAGCTATTGTGAAACTAGAATGTTCTGTGATAGAGATTAATAAAGTATAAAACATGATTAAAGCCAAACCTATCATAGTGTATTGGAAAATATGAATACTTTTTTTGCTAATAGTTTGAATTAAAAAGAAAATAAGAAAAGTTAGCCCAATAACTAAAAAGCCATACTTTGAAGCACGTTCATTTTGTTGATATTCATCTACTGGCTCAATCAACTTAACACCATAAGAATACCCTTTTAAATTAGGAATTTTTTCAGTGTATTGTTGAGAAAATGGTCTGTTAATGTGCAATATTTTCCAATCAGCATGAAAATTTTTAGTTGTCACTTTCTTAGTTGTGTCGCTTGCAGCAAAATTACCAATGAAACTAGGTGAATCCCAATTTGCATCGATTGATGTAGTTGTCGTTTTTCCCACAGGAATAAACTGTAAACTATTACTTCCATTATAATTCATTTCAAATGAAAAAGTAAGTTTTTCATTTGATTTATAAACAAACGAATTTGTTTCTAATGTACCAAAATAATTGTCTTCGTCACTTTTTGACTCTAAACTATAATCATTTGTATTAATATTTATTTTTAAATCACTTTTAATGCTTTTTAGGTTAGTGGTTTTAATTAATATAGTTGCTTTGTCCCAAAGAACATCTTCTTCATTAACCGAAATTTTATCAAATGAAACATCTTGAAAAGTACCATTAAACTTTATATTAGCCTTAAAAACAATAGGATTATATAAGCTTCTTTTTAATTGATCGACTTTTTCAATATTCGTTTTATTATTTAATTCGCTAGGAAAGAAATAGGCATATTCTAAATGTGCTTGTTTTTGAATAGTTGTCACTTTTGTTTTATCATCTACAACCGCAGTTTCAGAATATGTTTTGTATGGAACTTTAAGAATAGGACCATAGAATAGAATATCGTTTCCCCATAATTGAGTAATTTCTTTCGTTACCTCATTTTTTCGTTGAGAACGCTCTCTAATAAGACTTTGAACTAAATTTAACGGAATTAATAAAAATAAAGAAAGTATTCCTACCATTATCATTTTGGCAGTATTACTTTGAAAAAAAGAGAATTTTGAAACAGAGTTCGGATTTTGTGATGGTGTTTGATTTTCCATGATTATTGTTTTTAAAAGTTAAATAATTGATTCGTAAACGATTTGAATACTGAATACAGATAAAAAAGAGCTATTGGAATATTAATTAAGAGTAATAAAATGTGTTTTAATAGAAAAAGTTGCATTGTTTTATAAACTATTAAATCGTAAACTAAATTTACAAATAGAATGAAATTGAAAAAGAGTGCAGCTATTACATAGTAAAACCCTATAACTATAAAAGTTTCATGCTTTGTAATTTTAAACAATGCTAGAATAAGAGTTCCAATGCTAAAAGAAAGAATGAATACTATTTTAGCTAAATTTCCATCTGAAATTACTTTTTGATTATAGTCTTCCATTGTAAGTATCTTGAATTAAGAAGGTAATATAAATAAGACTTCCAAACAGAGCCGAAAAGAATAATGCTTCAGATGTGAATAACGTTTGAAAAGCTTCTAGAATAAGAGAAAAAGGATTGGTAAGAATGTGCCAACTGTTAAATCGTAGAAATCTACCTAGGTAAACTCCAAAACCACTTAAAAAACAAATAGTAGGTATTATAATGAGCAATATTTTTTTAGAATAAAAGAGCGAAAAATAATTTTTAAATTCTTTTAATGAAAGTAAGCCAAATAAAAAACCAAGAACAGCAAAAGAAAAAAGTAAAACCAAATCAAACCAAAATAATTCAGGTTTTCCTTTTTTTAAATGAACAAAATCGGTTAAAATGTAAAAAGAATTAGGTAAAAATAATAACCAAGATGTAAATAATATAAACCTAGTTTTTACATTTTCTAATATTTGAATTTTTTGTTTGGCAAATTGTAAAATCAAATAAGGAATTGCAGCTAAAAATAAATTCCAAATTAAGAAAAAATAGAATATAGACTGCGTAATTTTTGCTCTAAAAAGAAGTAAGATAGCGCAATATAGAGAAAGAAAAAGTAAAAATAAGTTTTGTTTTTTATTAGTAGAATAGATGTTAGATAACGTTTTCATTTTATATAATATTAAAAGATTCTCGAATAGTATTAACAGGAATAGAAAGCATTTTTTGGAAATCTAAATGATAAAATTGATGTGCCTTTTTACCTTTATCATATTGATTTAAGAAATAATGACTTTGTCTAGGATAGAAAAGAAAACCAGTTGTAATAACCATAAATAAATACAAACTTCTTTTACCATTACCTAATAAATAGTATTGCATACCAATTTCATCTACTACAGAAATTCCTGTGTTCGTTAATACATGAATCACATCGTGATCTTCCAATTTTTCCTGAATTTCAAAATTGTAACGCATTAAGAAATGGCCTAATTGAAAACCTAATGTTTGTTTAGGTAACGCAATTAGTTCTTCACGAGTTGTTTTCCAAGGGTCATTTTTTTTAAACCATTTTTGATATGGTTTTTTACTGATTTCGTACATTTTTTCGATTATTTTATCTTTCATAATTAATGTAAAGTACTTTGAATTTCAAAGTTGTTGAGTAAAAAAATAGTCTTAACTGTTTGATATTAATTTTTCAAGTGCTTCAATATGCTCTTGAAAAGCTTTTTTTCCTTCTTTTGTGGCAATATATTTTGTGTTTGGTTTTCTACCAATAAATTGTTTTTCAACTGTAATATAGTTTTCATTTTCTAATGCTTTAGCATGACTCGCTAAATTACCATCGGTTACGCCTAATAATTCTTTTAAAGTTGAAAAATCAGCGTTTTCATTTACCATTAAAACCGACATGATTCCTAAACGAATTCGGTGATCAAAGGCTTTATTAATATTTTGAATGATGTTTTTCACTACTTTATATTTAATTATTTTATTTCAATTTTTGAACCAAGAAATTTTGGTTTTACTTTAAAAAATATATCAAGAAATACTTTAGTTCGAGCAAAATATTCTCTAATTTTTACTTTTATTCCATATCGTTTTGAGACATCTTTTGCATTATAAGCAATTGCATTAATTCCGTTTTTGTTAGCCAAATAAAGTGCTCTCTCATTATGAAATTGCTGCGAAATTATAGTAAATTGATCTAATCCAAAAATAAGTTTTGCTCTTAATATCGAATCTAAGGTTCTAAAACCGGCATAATCTAAAAATATCTTATTAGCAGGAACTCCTTCACTTATTAATTCATTCTTAAAATCAGTTGGTTCATCATATTTTTCATTTCCATTATCTCCACTAATTAATATAAAATCAATTTTATTGTTTTTGTATAATTCAATAGTAGCATCAATTCGATATTTAAAATATAAATTTAAAGCACCACTTTTTAAATATTTACTTGTTCCTAGTACTAATCCAACTTTATTTTTTTGTATTGAATTAATATTTGAATATGTTTTATTTTTTGCATTCTTTTGAATAGTATAATTAGAAATACTAATTACAATTAATAACAGAACAAATAGTGATAAAAGAGATTTTTTGTATTTTTTAATGGTGATGAGGTATTTCATTTTAGTAATTATCAAATACTGTTATTAATAAATTAGAATCATATAATTGAGATGGAGCAATAACAATTTCATTATAAGGTATTTTTGTTCCATAACGCTGTTTCAGAATAGTTTGTACTACTGGATGTTTTAAATTAAAATCACTTAGTTTTTTAGTTTTACACAATTCAATATTTGCTCCTTCTTTATATATTTTCCAAACTAATTCTGAACAATATATCTTTTCATCTGACCATTCAAAATACAAATCATAATCTTTATCATTTAATGTTTTTCCGTATGATTTCATTTTTTTTAAAATAGATTCGGTAAGTATTTTGTCAGCATTTTCTAATCGTTTTACTACATATCTATTGTTTTTTCCATTGTTAATCCATTCATTCAAAAGAGTCATTTTAACAGGTTGAACAGCTTCATAAACGT
Source organism: Flavobacterium sp. 316 (assembly GCF_000967805.1). Taxonomy (NCBI): domain Bacteria; kingdom Pseudomonadati; phylum Bacteroidota; class Flavobacteriia; order Flavobacteriales; family Flavobacteriaceae; genus Flavobacterium; species Flavobacterium sp. 316. The sequence goes on along the minus strand of NZ_JYGZ01000006.1, from coordinate 204,218 downwards.
ATGTTTTCCCATTTTCAATAAAAATAATTCCGCAATGAGAAAATTTTGAATTAGTCGCTATTTTTACAGCTTCACATTGTTCAGATTCTGACGTTTGAAAAATAATATCTCCATTTATATAAGTATTCTGACTCTTTTTGTTTATTATCTCAAAAGCAGTTTCAACTTCATTAGATAATTTTTTTAGACTAATTATAGCACCAATTATAAAGAAACCAATAAGTATAAAAGTTATTTTTTTTAATGTTTTCATTCTATTTTCTATCGTATTTAAAATGCATAATACTTCCATACAGAATGTGACAAAAGCCAAAGCCAATTACCCAAAAATACAAGCCATAACCTGAAAATTCCACCGCAATTAAGCCAAGAATAATTTGAGTAATACCCAAGTAGCGAACATCTCTTAATGTATATTTACTAGCATTTAAACAAGCTAATCCATAAAATAATAATGTTACAGGAGCAATTAATCCGTAATGTTTATTTTTTAATAATAATAAAGCAAATATTCCACCAGTTAGTAAAGGAAGAGCAAAATTAATTAAAACTCGTTTTGAAGCAGGATTCCAAACTTTTTCACCTAGTTTTTTTGCCTTTTTTGCAGTTAAAATATAAGCAGTACTTAATGACAAAACCAATACAATAAAAGCGGTTAAAAGAATTAATTTAAAAGTTTTACTTTCCAAAGTAATATAACGACCATAATGAGTGTTAATAAGATAATTTACATAAGCAGCACCAATTAAGGCATAGACTCCTGCTAAAATACCAGATAAACCACTTAAAGAAATGAATTGAGTAGATTTACTCATCATTTCTTTAATATCTTGTATGTCTTTTAAATATTTACTTGCTTCCATTTTAAAGTACTTTGAAATACAAAGTAAAGTAATATTTGTAAAAAAAACAAATTTTATTTCTAATTTGTTAAATATGTTAGATTTTGAATTTAATATGAAATAATTATAATATTTTTAACCTAAATACTAGTAATCCATTAAAGAATTAAAATGAAGAAGATAACCCTTTTATTATTGCTTTGTAGTTTAGCAATATACGGACAATCTGAAGATGAAGTAATGTTGAAAAATATTTACGAATCAACTTTAACAAACTCTAAGTGTTATGATTGGTTAGATTATTTATCAAATACCATTGGTTCAAGGTTATCAGGTTCAAAATCTGCTGATGAAGCTGTAAACTATACAAAATTAGAATTAGAAAAATTAGGATTAGATCGTGTTTATCTACAAGAAGTTATAGTTCCTAAATGGGTTAGAGGAGAAAAAGAACGAGCTTATATAGAAAATAAAGGCAAAAAAATAAATGTTCCTATTTGTGCATTAGGAAGTTCTATAGCAACACCAAAAAAAGGATTAAAAGCTTCGGTTATAGAGGTAAGAGGTATTGAAGAAATGAATGAACTAGGTTCTGAAAAAGTGAAAGGGAAAATAGTGTTTTTTAATAGACCCATGACACCTATTCATATTGAAACTTTTAAAGCTTATGGTGGATGTGTAGATCAACGTTCTTCTGGAGCAAGAGAAGCAGCAAAGTTAGGAGCTGTAGGTGTTATTGTAAGATCCATGACTTTGCGTATAGATGATTATCCGCATACAGGAAATACAAATTATGGAGATTTGCCTAAAGATATGTATATTCCGGCAGCAGCAATAAGTACAAATGGAGCTAATTTATTAAGTGATTTATTAAAAGAAAACCAAAACCTACAGTTTTATTTTAAACAATCTTGTGAAACTCACGAAGACGTATTGTCTTATAATGTGGTTGGAGAAATAAAAGGATCTGTAAATCCAGATAAAATAATGGTTGTAGGAGGACATTTAGATTCTTGGGATTTAGGAGACGGATCTCATGATGATGGTGCTGGTTGTGTGCAAAGTATGGAAGCTTTATTCACTTTTAAAAAATTAGGATATAAACCAAAGAATACAATTCGTGTGGTGTTGTTTATGAATGAAGAAAATGGAAATAGAGGAGGACTTAAATATGAAGAATTATCGAATAAGAACAATGAAAACCATATTTTTGCATTAGAAAGTGATGCAGGAGGATTTACTCCTAGAGGATTTTCAATTGATGCAAATGAAGCCGATTTTGAAAAAATAACGAAATGGAAATATTTATTTGAACCTTATTTGGTACACCGTTTTGTTATAGGTCATGCAGGAGTTGATATTGGGCCTTTAAAATCAAAACATATCATTAAGGCAGGATTAAAACCTGATTCACAACGTTATTTTGATCATCATCATGCTGCTACAGATACTTTTGATGCTATTAATAAAAGAGAATTAGAACTAGGAGCTGCTACAATGACTTCATTGCTTTACTTGGTAGATAAATATGGTATTGATTAACGAAGTTTTAAATTTAAAGAATGAAAATATTTTTAGGTTATCTTATTAGAGTTATAAGTGTATTTCTATTTTTAATGCTGATTTTGAGTGTGATTAATAGTTTATTTTATGAAAGACATGAAGAAAACGGTTTAGCTTATTTCATAGGATATTATTTAGGTGTATTTCTAGGTTTTCTTTTCTTTTTTTGGTTGCTTTATAAATTTTATAAATTTGGAAGCACATTAATTTCAAGATCAAAAAATAAAAGTAAAATTACAGAAATAGGAACAGAATAAATATGAAACCAGCAGAAGCTTATATATTTAAACAACCTGATTTATATAAAGAAATTTTATTTCACATTATTGCAGTAATAGAACAAGAACTACCAGAGATAGAATTATTTTTCAAATGGGGAATTCCTTATTTCTATTATAACAAGAAACCATTTTGTTATTTAGCGCCAAATCATAAAAGAAAATTTGTAGATGTAGGTTTTGCTAAAGGATTCCAATTAAAAGAAAATCAAGAATTTTTAGTTGATGAAAATAGAAACACAGTAAAATCATTACGGTATTTTAAATTAGAAGAAATTGATAATACTATTTTAATATCAGTGTTAAAAGAAGCTAAATTACTTTATGTTTAAAAATAGAAAAGCACTCTTATAGAGTGCTTTTTGCTTAATATTTTGGAAAGGTTTAAATTCTAAATATTCCACCAATAGTGAATACACTTTGTAAAAACCAAAAATCTTGTGAAGCACTATCTGCTTTATCTTTGGTAGTTCTTATGTTATTCATATTAATATAACCACCTTTTACCTCAGTTTGAATAAAGAAATGTTTAAAAAACGTAAAATTCAATCCTGCTTTTGCAGATAAGCCATAACCAGATATATGAAATTCATCATATCGATCTTTTCCAAGTAAGGTTGTATTTGTTTTTGGAAAAATGAAACCACCACCTAAACCTTCAGTAACATTAACTTGAAATTTATCAGTATTAGGTAATCCAAACCAACTTGAAATGTCGTCTACTCTAGAAAACTCAGTATTTACATAGTTTAATCCATCAGTATGTTCAAACAAAAGAAAATCCTCAGTTAGTGTTAATTGATCATTAATAGGGTTTTCATAATAGTCTCCAGGATTAGGATAATAGCCAGAATAATTGACTCTTCTGTCATTATACATTACATATTTCATGTGATCAAATCCAATAGAAATATTGTAATGGTCAGAAATGAAATATCCTATTCTAAAATTAGTTTGAGGAATAGTCATTCTCGCTGGATTGATATAATCCATGTGCCATCCTTTAGGCTTATCATGTGCTTGAACATCATATAAAGTGAAATCATAATCTGCACCTTTAAAATGAATATCCGATTTAGAGAAAGTTTCTCTATTTCCACCCCAATAGATATAGATTTTCCCCTTATTATGCGCTGTGTATTTTTCAGGTTTTTCAACTGTTTCTTGTGAAAAGGCGTACTGTGAAAAAACACAAAAAGTTAGTACAACCATTAAAAATGATTGTTTTTTCATTAGTAATAAAATGATTGAGAATTAAAATTGGTTAATAGTTTGTCTAATGGCAACAAGTTTTTTCATTAAGCTTTCAAAGTAGTCTAAATGTAGCATATTTGCACCATCACTTTTAGCATTTGCTGGATCAAAATGAGTTTCAATAAAAAGACCATCAACACCAACAGCAATTCCTGCTTTTGCAATAGTTTCTATCATATCTGGTCGACCACCTGTAACTCCAATAGTTTGATTAGGCTGTTGTAATGAATGAGTAACATCTAATACAGTAGAAGCATATTGTTTCATAGTAGGAATCCCTCTAAAATCCACAATCATGTCTTGATAGCCAAACATAGTTCCTCTATCGGTTACCATTACATTTTCATTTTTGCAATCTAAAACTTTTTGTACTGCATGTTTCATGCTTTCAGGACTCATAAATTGTCCTTTCTTTAAGTTTACAGTTTTGCCAGTTGCAGCCGCTGCCATAACTAAATCAGTTTGACGTACTAAAAAAGCAGGAATTTGTAAGATATCTACATATTCTGCTGCCATTGCTGCATCTTCATTAGTATGAATGTCTGTTACCGTTGGAACACCAAACTCTTTTGAAACTTTTTCTAATATTTTTAACGCTTTCTCGTCTCCAATACCTGTAAAACTATCAATTCGAGAACGATTAGCTTTCTTAAAAGAACCTTTAAATACGTATGGAATTTCTAATTGGTCTGTTATTGTAACAATTTTTTCTGCGATTCGCATAGCCATTTCTTCACCTTCTATGGCGCAAGGACCGGCTAAAAGGAAAAAATTACCACTTTTTGTATGTTTTATTTGAGGAATATTTTCTAAATTCATTATGTATTGATTTTGAAGTGCAAAGATAAAAATAAAAACCTTCTAAACTTAGGTTTAGAAGGTCACTTATGTTACTTTAAGAATAAATTAATTATATATTACTGTTCTTGTTTAATAGTAAAGCCTTTAGGACATACTATTTTACCTTTTTCATATATATTAAAATAAAGTATTACTTTTTTATCACTTTCTTCAAATTGAACTTCGTATATAGACAATGTTCCAGCTCCTATATTGTTTGTGTCAGTAGGAAATGGACAACATGTATCTGTTTTTGAATAATTTATTTTTTCCCCATTCGGTCCTTCAAGTCCATTAAAATAATATTTTATATTTAGCTCTTCAAGTCTGTCAGAAAGAGGACCAATATTAATAGGATAATCTGCGTCATAGCCATATTGAGAGTCTAAAGCATATTCAGTAATTTCAAAAGCACCATTAGATATTTTTGGTTTTATAGCTGTATTATCAACATTTTTAATCGTAGATTTAGTACTAATGCACGACGAGAAAATAATGGTTAATGTAAAGATTAAAAAGATTCTCATAAATTAATTTTTTTTAGTTCTAATAAAATAGCTAATAGTAGCAGAAATGACAACTCCAAAAGATAATTTTTCAAAGACACTGTTTGAAATAGCAGTGTTTATGTTAAAATGTGCTTTTGCTTTTTCTAAAGTAAAAGTATCTGAAATAGAAGCATTAATTGCATTATCAAAAAAATCAGGAGAAATAAAATTATGTGTTATATATAAAACGGCTGGATTTAAAACTGTAATTAAAACAGAAAGAATAATTCCAGAAATACTTCCTTGTTTCCAATCAATTTCATTTTTATAATAATTTCTTTTTTTATCAATTAGTGCCAATGTAAATAAGAATACGCTAACAGGTGTAAATAATAGATTGTAAACAGGTTGATAAAGAATACTTTCATTATGCCAACCTAATAGTTTTTCAATATACATCCAAATTATATATACTAAACTATAAATAATAGCCCATTTAATTTCGATTTCAAACTTTTTCATTAATTTAAATTTTGTTCAAATTTATGTAACCCAAGTTACATATAAAAATAAATGAATAGCTACTTTTGTGTAAAAATATTGAGTATGGAATTTTTATATGGAACATGGCATTGGGCAATCTCTGGTTTTTTAATCGGATTAATGATGCTTGTATTAATTTATTTTGGAAAATCATTTGGGATGTCATCTAATTTGCGAACCTTATGTACAATAGCAGGAGCAGGTAAACATTCTGATTTTTTTAAATTTGATTGGCGCGAACAAAAATGGAATTTAGCAGTAGTTCTTGGTGCTATTCTAGGAGGATTTGTTGCATATCATTTTTTAAGTAATGGAACAGGAGTGGAATTAAATCCAAAAACAATTGAACAATTAGTAACAATGAATATTGATGCTCCAAATGGGAAGTTAGTTCCTGACGCTATTTTTGGAATGGACATTTTACAAACACCAAAAGGATTTTTAATACTTCTATTAGGTGGAATTTTAATAGGATTTGGGACACGTTATGCAGGAGGTTGTACATCAGGTCATGCTATTTCAGGATTAAGTAATTTGCAATTACCATCGTTAATTGCGGTAATAGGCTTTTTTATAGGAGGATTAGTTATGGCACATATTATTTTACCTTTAATTTTTTAAGTATGAAATTTTTAAAATTTATATTAGCTGGTTTTATTTTCGGAATTGTTTTAACTAAAGCAGAAGCAGTTTCGTGGTATCGTATATATGAAATGTTTATGTTTCAATCCTTTCATATGTATGGTGTTATTATGGTTGCTATTACAACAGGAGTTGTTGGAATACAGATAATCAAAAGAAATAAGATAAAAGATTTTAAAGGACTACCTATTGAAATCGTTCCAAAGGAAAAAGGATTTGTTCGTTATATAGTAGGAGGAATTCTTTTTGGATTAGGTTGGGGACTTGTTGGATGTTGCCCAGGACCTATTTTTATCCTATTAGGAGCAGGAATATATGGTGTAGCAGTAGTCTTTATAGGAGCTTTGTTAGGAACATATTTCTATGGTCTTTTAAAAAATAAATTACCTCATTAGAAGGAATAAAAAAAATCCCGATTTTTATAAATCGGGATTTTTTGTTTTATTGAATTTCTGCACTTAAACCAGCCTCAAGTAAACTTGAACAATAAGGTATGAGTTCTTCATAATTTCCAGTTTTTACGGCACATTGACCTTTATAATGTACTAATAAAGCACATTGTTCAGCTTGTAATGCTTCATGATTACATACTCTTACTAAAGTATTAATAACATGGTCAAAAGTATTTACATCATCATTATATAAAATGATTTCATTATTTATACCTATTAACTCTTCAACCAAAAGTTCTTCTTTTACTTTTTCTATCGTACTCATTTTTAGTTAATTAAAAATTAGTCCAAAATTAATTATTGTTTTACATATTTCAAAGCAACCCAGTTGTTTCTTTCGAATTTTTTAACATAATTTAGTCCTTTTTCTATACATGAAGCATTAATTATAGAAATATCTTCAGTATAAAAACCACTTAAAAATAATATACCGCCTTGATTTAAACAATCAACATATTGTTGCATATCATTTAAAAGGATATTTCGATTAATATTTGCAATTATAACATCGTATTTTTTACCTTCTAATAAAGTAGCATCACCTTCATATACTGTTATATGTTTACAATTATTGCGTTCCGCGTTTTCAATTGAATTTAAATAACACCAATTATCAATATCAATAGCATCTATTGGTTGTGCGCCTTTCATTTCAGCAAGAATAGCTAAGATGGCAGTTCCGCAACCCATGTCAAGTGTTTTTTTATTAGTTACATCAGTTTCTAATAAATGTTGAATCATCATGTGAGTTGTTTCATGATGTCCTGTTCCAAAACTCATTTTAGGTTCTATTACAATATCAAATTCTGCATTTGTTTTTTCATGGAAAGGAGCACGAACATGACATTTTCCATCTACATCAATTGGTTCAAAGTTTTTTTCCCATTCTTCATTCCAATTTACTTGATCTATTTCTTCAAAAGTATATGAAATTTTAAATTCTTCGTTTTTAAGAATGTAAATATCATTTAATATATTTTCATTCCAAAATTCTTTTTGAACATAAGCTGAAAGACCATTTTCATTTTCAACAAAACTTTCAAAAGCAGTTTCTCCTAGTTCTGCTAATAATATTTCAGAGCCTAATTCTACGGGTTCTATTGTAAAATGATATCCTATATATATGTTTGACATAGTGTAATTTTTTGCAAAGGTAATTAAAGCTGTATATATTATATAAATTATTTTAAATTTGCACCCAACAATAACACACTAACATACAAAAAATGAAATTTTTAATTACTACACTATTCTTTATTTTATCCATTTTAGGGTTTTCGCAAGAAAAAAAAGATTCAATAAAAAATAACGATTTAAAGTTGGCAGCATTGCCCTATTATAGCTATGGAAAAGGACTTGGGATTACTTCTCCTGATAGTTTATTTCAATTGAATATTCGCTTTAGAATGCAAAATAGAGTTACTTATTTTGATGAAGAGGATAAAGATAACAGATATGAAGCTCATATAAGAAGATTGCGTTTACGATTAGATGGTTATGTTGGTAATCCAAAGTTTCTATATGTAATCCAGCTATCATTTGCACCAGGAGATGTAGGTGTTGTTGAAGAAGGAAGTAATGTGAACATTATTCGTGATGCGGCTTTTTATTATAGACCAAATAAAAAATGGAATTTTGTTTTTGGACAAACAAAATTACCAGGAAATAGACAACGTGTTAATTCTTCAGGAGCTTTACAATTAACGGATAGAACAATTAATAATGCAAGATTTACAATTGATAGGGATTTTGGTGTTCAAGCATATTACTTGAATGAAAAGAAAGATGTTTTTTCATATAATATTAAAACAGCTATTTCAACAGGTGAAGGAAGAAACTGGACAAAAACATCTGATGATGGTGTTGCTTTAACAGGAAAAGTAGAGTTGTTTCCTTTTGGATCATTTAAAAAGAATGGAAGTTTTTTTGAAGGAGATATTTTAAGAGAGGAAACACCTAAATTAATGTTTTCAGGTGTTTATCATCAAAATAATAGAGCTGTAAGAACTCAAGGTCAATTGGGTAATGAACTTTTTGCTCCTAAAACTATGCGCTCACTTTTTGTAGATGCTCTATTAAAATATAACGGATGGAGTTTTATGAGTACTTATATGCAACGCGATGCAAAAGATTTAATCACATATAATCCAAATGATATTACTGATTTCAATTATGTTTTTGCAGGAGAAGGAATGGATTATCAATTAAGTTATGTGTTTCCAAGTAATTACGAAATTGTAGGGCGTTTTTCTACTCAAAATGTAAAAAATGAAATAAAAGCACTTACACCTGATACAAAACAATTTAGTTTAGGTCTTACACGTTATTTGTGGGAACACGCATTTAAATTACAAGCAGAAGTAACGTATAGTCAATTAGATTATTTAAACAATGTGACAAAGAATAATTGGTACACTAGAATTCAACTTGAAATAGGTATTTAATTTATTAAAATCAATTAACTACCTTTGTAAACAATTTAGAAAAAATTATGTTAGCAATAGGTCAATACAATACATTAAAAATACTTAGGGATACAAAAGTAGGACTTTTTTTAGGTGATGGAGAGAACGAAGAAAATGATGTTTTATTACCTAATAAATATGTTCCAAAGGAATTTCATATTGGTGATGATATTACTGTGTTTGTATATTTAGATCATGAAGAAAGACCTGTAGCAACAACGTTAAAACCGTATGTTAAACTAAATGAATTTGCACACTTAAAGGTAAATTATATTAATAAATTTGGAGCTTTCTTAAATTGGGGATTAGAAAAAGACTTGTTTGTGCCTTTTAAAGAACAAGCCAGGCCAATGGAAGAAGGTAAACGGTATTTAATTTACTGTTTTATGGATGAAAAAACCAATAGAATGGTTGCTTCAAGTAAAACACAACAGTTTTTAAACAATGATGAAATTACAGTTGAAAATGGAGAAGAAGTTGATTTAATTGTGTCTCATATTACTGATGCAGGAGTTAATGTAATTATAAATGAAAAGCATAGAGGGTTAGCTTATAAAAATGAAGTATACGAGGATATAAAGCCTGGTATGAGAGTAAAAGGATATATTAAGAATGTTAGACCAGATGGAAAAATTGATGTTTCACTTCGAAAGTTGGGCGTTGAGGCAATTGAACCGTCATCACAAATTATTCTTGATGAATTGAAATCAAATAGAGGTTATTTAGGATTAAATGATAATTCACATCCAGAAGATATTAGAACTGTTTTAAAAATGAGTAAGAAAGTTTTTAAAAAAGCAGTAGGTAATTTATATAGGCAAAAACTTATTGAAATTAAAGATGATGGAATTTATTTAATATAATATTATTTTCATTTTTAATCCAAATTATAAAAAAATAACAATTGTTAAACTACACCTAAAAGTTTAGATAAATTTAATTCTTTCGTTATTGTAATAGCTTATATATTTTATTATCTCCTTTTTTAATTCTTCAATAGATTTGTGTTTTTTTAGATAAAAACAGCTCTGATTTTAATATTCCAAAGAGGTTTTCAATAATTACATTATCTAAACAGTTTCCTTTTCTAGACATACTTTGTGTAATTTCTTTTTGTTTCAATAAATATTGATAGTACTTCATTTGGTATTGCCAACCTTGATCAGAGTGTAAAGTTAAAAAGGTATTATTTTATATTTTTTTAAAAGCTTTTTTAAGCATCATAATTACTTGATTAAACACTGGGCGTTCATTATTTCGTAATTAATTATTTTTTGATTAAACAAGTTAATTATAGGTGATAAATACAATTTATTTCCAGATAGATTAAATTCCGTTATATCGGTAACTTATTTTTATTTGGAACTATTTTACCATTTTTACCTCTGTAAGACTTATATTTTTTTACTTTAAATAATGCTTTTAATCCAAGTAATTTCATTAATCTAAAAACTGTTTTGTGATTGATAATCATAACTCTATTTTGGATTTCATCAGTTATTTTCTATAACCATAGCCTTCTTTATGTCTTTTATAAATGGTTTTAATTAACTCTTTAATTTCTTTGTATATATCGGGTAATTTATTCTGTTTTTGATAATAATAAAAACTACTATGTGCTTTTTTTGTTAGATATAGAAGTAATTCTAAATCAAATTTATAACTTAGCCCCATTATGGCTTGGAATTTCTCTAGGTTTAAATTAAGACTTGTAACTTTTTTAGCAGTTCATTTTCACAATGAAATCTTTTTTTTCTTTAAGCAGTTTTCTGATTTACGTTTTTTACCTTTGTAATTACTCATAGACATTGGTCTGCCTTTAGATTTTGACTGTAATCCTACAATACCAAAGTTAGTAAAATATTTTTCCATTTTGAAATTATAGAAATATTGAGAATATTAAAGCTTATGCCTATTTCTATTAATAAAACAGATTCTTTTCTATGGTTTTGAATCCTTTTAATTTAAATTCGGCCGAATAACTTTGATTTATTCTTGGTAATAAACCTATTTCACTATAAGTCTTATAAAAAACTAACCTACTTACAAATATTCCATCTTGGAATCTGTTTCAATTTTGAAAGATATCCATCTGAATAATGTTTCTTTTAAAACCAGTTCTATATATTCGAGTTTAAATGTGTAATCATGCTTAACTTTTCTTTCCATAAAAATATGCCCCAAATAGTGTCTAAACTTTTGGGTGCAGTTTAATTATTTCAGGTTTTTTATGTAGAGTTTGTTTGATATGTATAAAATATTGAAATTTAAGCTTTTATGATAAAAAGTATTGTTTTAAGTAAAACTTTTAATTCCATTTATAAAAATATTTGTAAATTAATTAAAAGTCAATTCCCCTAAAATTTCTTCTTTCATGAATGGTCCACCAGGATAATTAGCCGTATAATCTAAATTTAACCAAGTTTGACCTCTTTCGTCAATATGATAATGGATTTGTTGGTTTTTACTTTCTTTTTTAAACAAAACCTCTTTTATTAAATAGATTGCGGTTTCTAAATCATTTTTATTTCCAATTAGCATTTCAGGATACATGTGTCCACCTGTGTGTATAATTCTTGGAGTTCCTCCAATTGCTTTTATAGAAGCAGCCATTAAAATGGCATGATCATCACAATCTCCAGAAAAATGTTGTAAACTTTCAGAAGCATAAGCAATATATTCTCTTCCTTTCGGATCGTTTACATAATTCCAGTTATTTTTAATTTCTTTAAAAACCGCAAAGCATTGAATTAAGGTTCTATTATTAGATTTTTTTATTTCTTTAAAATGTTTTGTAGTGGCATATAATGCGAAATTTCTAACTTTTGGGTTTGTGAAATCAACAGCATCAATTATTTTAGATTTGTTTGGAAAAGGCAATAATTTTGAAATAATTAAATCTTGTGGTTTAGGATTCTCACTCATAGCATAAATCATATAGCGATAATCCTCATAAACTCTTTGAAAGCCATAATTACCAAAGAGTGTTCCATATATAAGTGTTAAGATATATATGAAAATACATAGTATGATAATTGTTTTTAATAGTTGAAGTATAAGTTGTATTATTCCTAAAATTAAAATAAAAAGAATAATTCTATCTAAGTTGTAAACCCAATTTAATTCTATTAAATTTTGATGCGCAATTAAAAATGCTGGAACTGTTATAAGAATATTTAATAAAAAAATGATAATAGTATCCCATGGCTTAGGTAAGGAAAGCTTTTCTTTTAATTTTGAGAAAGAAATGGGTTTTATAGTTATCATTTAGGTTTAAAACGATAAAATTAAGTAATTATTTAGCTATCATTTCATAAGGAACGGTTTTTTCAATAATATTTAACGTATGAAGCTGATTTTGTACTTTTTCTATTGTTTTTTTGTCTAACTGTTTTTGAGACCATTGTGTCAAAGATAACCATTCTTGAATATCTTCTAATTTTTGGTTATATTTCGATGCCAATGTTCTATCTATACTTGGAATTTGTTTAAATTCTTCTGTAGTTGCATTTATAATTTCTAAAATTTGTTCAATAATCTGTGGGTGATTTTCTAAAACTTCATTTCGAACAGCAATTACAAAACAAGGCCATGGAGTAGGGCAATCGGTTATTTTTCTAAAAACACCGCTGTCTACTAATGGTTTTGTCATAAAACGTTCCCACATAAAATAGTCTGCTTTTTCAGATGTTAATGCTTCAACAGCACCATCTATGGTATTTACGATTTCAAATTGTAAGTTACTTGTATCCCAATTATTATTTTGAGCATTCACATAACTCATTAAGTGTGAACCTGAACCAAAACGTGAAATAGCAGCTTTTTTATTTTCTAAATCATTAATTGAGTTAAATGTAGAATTTGTAGCAACATGAATCCCCCATATTAAAGGACTTTTAACATATACTTGAACAATTTTACTAGGATTTTCAGCAATGATATCTTTAATGATACCTTCAGTAAGGATTACAGCAATGTCAGTTTCTCCATTTCTTAGCATTTGACACATTTTACCAGTTCCTTCTGGCACGTCTGTCCATTGTAAATCAATTCCTGCTTCTTCAAATTCACCATTCTCTATGCATAAATGCCATGGCAAATTAAAATGTTCTGGTACACCAGCTATTTTTATTGTCTTCATTTGTTATGATTTTAAAGGTATTTGATTTCAAAGAATTTTTAGCTCAATTTTTTAGTACTATTTATTAAACTGTTCTTTTGTGATTTCATATCGAACGCAAGGAATATTATTCCAATTATATTCTGTTTTTTGTTTCATTCCAAGTCTTTCTAATATTCTTTTAGAATTTTTGTTTTCAGTATGTGTCGAAGCATAAATATTAAATTTTTTCATTTTGTTAAATCCATATTGAAGCCATGCTTCTGCTGCTTCTTTTGCATATCCATTTCCCCAATGTTCTTCTTGTAAACGATATTCAATATCGTAGAAATTTACTAAATTATTTTCAGATTCTGTCACAAATTTGATTCCTGCCCAACCTATAACTTCGTTTGTTTTTTTTAATACAACTGCAAAACGACCAATTCTATTTTTTATGTATTGATTTCTGATTTCGCCAATGTAATCTGTAACATTATCAATGTCATTTGCAGGATTACTGCTTAAATAAGTGTGCACATTTGGATTTTTATCCATCTTAAATAGTGCTTCAGCATCAGAAAATAGAAGTTCTCTTAAAATTAATCGATCTGTTTGTAATGTTAAATTCATAGGTTTTTTTAAATTTTTAAAATATAATTCGTTGACTATCTGAATATAAATGAGATAATCTTATTTGAATTTTTTGATATGATTTCTTGTGGAAATTTTGGGATTATTTTTTGGCTAAGGTATAGATTATTTAAGCAGAAAATGAAATTATTTTGCTTAGAAAACACAAAAAATGATTAGTATCCTTTTTGTAGAGTAAAAATTAATTATTTGGATTTATCATTTGCCACCATTTCCATTGAATTCCATCTTCAGCTTTATATTGTTCTATAAACTCCATTCCACATTTTTGAAGAATATGGTTTGAAGCTCCATTTTCAGCATGTGTATAGGCATTCATTTTTTTAATATTCATTTTGTTAAAGCCATAATTTAACCAAAATTGCGTGGCTTCTGTAGCAAATCCTTTATTCCAAAAAGGTTCATTTAAGCGATAACCATAATCAAAAAAGTTGGTATTTCCATTTTCAACATGATCATTAACAAATTTAATTCCTGTCCAACCAATAAACTCTTCTGTTTCTTTTAAAATAGTAGCAAAACGTCCAATATTGTTTTCTTTATATTGATTTTGTACATATTCAATAACTTTTATAGATTCTTCAATGGATTGAGCAGGTTTGTTCCAAAGGTATTTATGAACATTAGGATTTGCATCCATTGCGAACATAGCTTCTGCATCATTAAAATTTAATGGTCTAAGAAGAAGTCGTTCTGTTTCTAGTTTTAAATTCATATTGGAATTTTAATTTGATGCATACCAAACGCATGGAATCTTTTCATTCCAAACGTATTTGTTTTTTAAGTTTAGCCCAATTTTTTCAAGAATTTTCCTAGAACCTATATTTTCAATATGAGCAGAAGCATATAACACATCTACTTTTAATTCATTAAAGGCATAATCATACCAAGCTTTTGCAGATTCGTAAGCAAATCCTTTTCCCCAAAATTCTTCACGGAAACGATATCCTATTTCATAAAAATCGATATGATTGTTTTCTTCTTCTGTTATATATTTCAATCCACTCCAGCCAATAAATTCATTTGTTTCTTTTAAAATTACAGCAAATCGTCCTATACCATGTGCCAGATATTGATTTCTAATATTTTCAATGTAAACAATACTTTCTTCTATAGATTTCAATGGATTATTTCCCAAATATTTATGAACATTTGGATTACTATCTAGTAAAAACATACCTTCAGAATCGTTATATTCAATTGGGCGAAGAAGTAAATGGTCAGTTTCAATTGTAAACATTATTCATTTTATTTTTAAATTAGAAATTATAATTCTATAGCCATCAGGATCTAAAATCATTCTCCCATTTTCATTCCAATAAGGATTTTTTGATGTAACAAAAGGAATGTTTTCAAGTCTTATTTTGAAAATTAGACGCTCATATTCCTCAATAGTTTCAGGATAGAATACTAAAGCATCATCTTCGTCAAAAATATGAATTGCTTGTTCATTGGATTGTGTAAATTCTAAATGCCAGTTTAAATTAGGTTTCCCTATAAAAATACCATTATAATTATCATGATTCTCAAAACTACCTAAAACTTCAAAACCTAATATATTTGTATAAAAGGTTTTGAGTTTAGCTAAATCATTAGTATGTCTGGCAAATCTAAAATTCATATTATTTTACTAATCTTTCTAAAGTATAATCGATTAAACTTTCAACGGTTTGATATGGATTTGAACTAAAATCTCCAGTTGCTCTATTGGCAATAATTGCATTTAAAGATAAACAATTATGACCTAAAAGTTTACCTAATCCGTATATTGCAGCGGTTTCCATTTCAAGATTTGTCATACGAGTTCCATTAAAATTGAAATTATCCATTTTGGTATTCAATTCTGGATCTTGAATGTCTAATCGTAATACGCGACCTTGTGGACCATAAAATCCACCAGCCGTTCCAGTAAATCCTTTGTGCATTTTATTACTAAAAATTTTATCTACTAAAGATTCACTACATTTAATTACATAAGGACGACCTTTTTGTAAATCCCAATTTGTTTGTTCTATAAAAGCATTTTCAATATCTTTTTCAGAAACCTTGTCAATTAAGTAGGAGCGAAGCATATTGTCTAACCCAATAGCATATTCGCTCATGACAAAGCTGTCAACAGGAATATCCTTTTGTAAGGAACCAGATGTTCCAATGCGAACAATATTTAAAGCGGTAAGTTTCTCTTTGGGTTTGCGAGTTTCTAAATCAATATTAACTAAAGCATCTAATTCATTTAAAACAATATCAATATTATCAGGACCAATTCCTGTAGAAATAACAGTTAATCTTTTTCCTTTGAATATACCAGTTTGTGTTTTAAATTCACGTTTTTGAGTTGTAAATTCTATAGAATCAAAGCGATTTGTAATTTTTTCTACTCTTTCTTGATCTCCAACAAAAATAATATCGTGAGCAATGTTTTCGGGTTTTAAATTGATGTGATATAAACTCCCATCTGGATTTAATATAAGTTCTGAATTTTGTATCATTTTTTTAGTTTAAATGGTTAAAGTGTTTTAAAACGGATGGTTGAATGCATTTTTTAGCCTCCAACACGTTTAGTTTTGAAACCTTTTTCTTGAAGATATTTCATAATTTTATCTCGATAATCTCCTTGAATTATAATTTCTCCATCTTTAAAACTTCCACCAACAGCAAATTTGTTTTTGATTTCTTTTGCTAATAGTTTAAAATCTTCATCTTCTCCTTCATAACCTGCAATAATTGTTGTTGGTTTTCCTTTTCTTTTTTCATATTTACAAATCATAGGTTCTTTTTGAACAAATAATTCGTGTTTTGTTTCCTCAACCATTTCAGGTTCGTTAGAAACTTGATGATCAGGAAATAGTTTTTTTAGTTGGTCTTCTAAGCTCATAGTATGAAATTTAAGAAACACAAAAGAGATTCTTATATAATTTTTGTTAAGTTTCTCAATATTTTGTGTTGCTGTAAAATAAAAACAAAAAGACATTAAGATTAAACTCAATGCCTTTTTGTAAAAATATAAATTTACAATTATTTTTTAATCAAGCCTAATTCTACTAGTCTTTCATGTAAAAATTCTCCCGCTGTTATATCTTCATATAATTTTGGATTGTTATCATCAATACATTCAGATAAGCAATTTAATTTCATGTCACTAACGGGGTGCATAAAAAATGGAATTGAGTAACGAGAAGTTCCCCATAATTCTCTAGGAGGATTAACAACCTGATGAATTGTAGACTTTAATTTATTGTTTGTATGTCTTGATAACATATCACCTACATTTATCATTAATTCATCTGGTTCAGCCATTGCATCAATCCAGTCTCCATTATGATTTTGAACTTGTAATCCTTTTCCTTGTGCACCCATTAATAATGTAATCAAATTGATATCACCATGAGCGGCCGCTCTAACAGCATCATCTTTTGGCTCATCTGTAATAGGTGGATAATGGATAGGACGTAAAATACTATTTCCATCTTTGATGTATTTATCAAAATAGAACTCATCAAGACCAATGTATAAAGCTAATGCTCTTAAAACATAAATTCCTGTTTTTTCAAGCATTTGATATGCTTCTTTACCAATTGTATTAAAATTTGGTAATTCTTTTACTTCAACATTATCAGGGTATTCTCCAGCATATTTTGAATTAGTATCTACATACTGACCAAAATGCCAAAACTCTTTTAAATCTCCAGCAGAACGACCTTTTGCATGCTCTTTTCCGAAAGAAACATAACCTCTTTGTCCTCCAATTCCTGGAATTTCATAACTCTTTTTAGTCTCTAAAGGAAGTGAAAAAAAGTTTCTAACTTCTCCATATAAACCTTCAACTAATTTGTCATCTAAAAAGTGACCTTTTAATGCTACGAAGCCAATATCTTCGTAGGCTTTTCCGATTTCATTTACAAATTTTTGTTTACGTGCCGGATCATCCGACAGGAAATCACGTAAGTCAACACTTGGAATTTTTTGCATTATATTACATTTTGTTAATAACTTACAATAGGCTTAACACCTACATAAAACAAATGTAAATAAATATTTTTAATTCAATTTAGGAAAGTTATTAACATTTATATGAATAGCTTAAATTATTTAAAAATATTTTTTTGTAACAATCTATTTTAAAAATGTTATTTTTTATACTTTTGAAAGAAATTAATAGACAACGTTTGTATGAATTTTGATAGAAAAAATTTAAGTAATAAAGAACTTTTAGATTTATATAAGAAGCTTTTAAAACCTAGAATGATAGAAGAAAAAATGTTAATTCTTTTACGTCAAGGTAAAGTATCAAAATGGTTTTCTGGAATAGGTCAGGAAGCTATTTCGGTAGGTATAACATCCGTTTTAGATAAAGATGAGTATATATTACCGATGCATAGAAATTTAGGTGTTTTTACTACTAGAGAAATTCCATTACATCGTTTGTTTTCACAATGGCAAGGTAAAAAAACAGGATTTACAAAAGGGAGAGATAGAAGTTTTCATTTTGGAACACAAGAATATAAAATTATAGGGATGATTTCTCATCTTGGCCCGCAAATGGGTGTTGCAGACGGAATTGCTTTGGCAAATAAATTAAAGAAGAATGGTAAGGTTACAGCCGTTTTTACAGGTGAAGGAGCTACATCAGAAGGAGATTTTCATGAAGCTTTAAATATTGCTTCAGTATGGGATTTACCAGTTTTATTTGTAATTGAGAATAATGGATATGGTCTTTCTACTCCTACAAATGAACAATATCGTTGTGAAAACTTAGCAGATAAAGGTGTTGGTTATGGAATGGAAAGCTATGTTGTGGATGGAAATAATATACTTGAAGTTGTAAATTTAGTTTCTGAATTAAAAGCATCAATGTTAGAAAATCCAAGACCTGTTTTATTAGAATTTAAAACTTTTAGAATGCGTGGTCATGAAGAAGCAAGTGGAACAAAATATGTACCGCAGGAATTGATGGATATGTGGGCAGAGAAAGACCCGATTTCTAATTTTAAAGATTATTTAATTAGAACTTATGTAATAAATGAAGAGGATGATGCTCAAATAAAATCGAGTATTAAAGCTGAAATTGATGAGCATTGGGCTTTAACTCAAACAGAACCAGATGTAGTTGCTAATTTGGAAGAAGAATTAAATGATATGTATAAACCTTATACTTTTGAAGTTTTTGAAGCCTCTGGAGAAAAGGAGAATATTCGTCTTATTGATGCTATTTCTAATGGATTACGTCAATCAATGGCACGACATGAAAATTTGGTTATAATGGGGCAAGATATTGCAGAATATGGTGGAGCGTTTAAAATTACTGATGGTTTTGTTGATGCATTTGGTAAAGAAAGAGTTCGAAATACACCAATCTGTGAAAGTGCAGTAGTTTCTACTGCAAATGGGCTTTCTATTAATGGGTATAAAGCTGTTATGGAAATGCAATTTGCTGATTTTGTTTCTACTGGCTTCAACCCAATTGTAAATTTACTAGCAAAACAACATTATCGATGGAATGAAAAGGCCGATGTTGTTGTGAGAATGCCTTGTGGTGGAGGAACACAAGCAGGACCATTTCATTCACAAACTAATGAAGCTTGGTTTACCAAAACACCTGGATTAAAAGTAGTATATCCTGCTTTTCCTTATGATGCAAAAGGATTATTAAACACAGCAATTAATGACCCTAATCCAGTTATGTTTTTTGAACATAAACAATTATATAGAAGTATTTATCAAGATGTTCCTGTTGATTATTATACTATTCCGCTTGGAAAAGCTACACTATTAAAAGAAGGAACTGCTGTGACTATTATTTCTTTTGGAGCAGGTGTACATTGGGCATTAGAGACATTATCTAATAACTCAAATATATCTGCTGATTTAATTGACTTGAGAAGTTTACAACCTTTAGATTGGGAAACGATTTACACTTCTGTGAAGAAAACAAATAGAGTGATTATTTTACAAGAAGATACTTTATTTGGAGGAATTTCAAGTGATATTTCTGCAATGATAATGGAAAACTGTTTTGAATATTTAGATGCTCCAGTAAAACGAGTAGCAAGTATTGAAAGTGCTATTCCTTTTGTGAAAGCTTTAGAAGATCAATATTTACCAAAAGCACGTTTTGAAGCAGAATTAAAAGCTTTGCTAGAGTATTAATTTAAATATGAAAATCCTTTCAAAAGATATTTTAAGAAGAAATAGCATTCCAAATTACATCTTTCGGTGTAGGAGCTATAATTTTTAAAATATCTTTTGTTACAGGATGAGTTAAGACTAATTGTCTGGCATGTAAATGAATACCTCCATCAGGATTACTTCTATCAAATCCATATTTTAAATCTCCTTTTATAGGGCAACCAATTGCAGATAGTTGTGCTCTAATTTGGTGGTGTCTTCCAGTATGAAGTTGGATTTCTAATCCAATATAATGATCTAATTTTTTAATGATTGTATATGCTAAACTTGCTTTTTTACTCTCTGGGACTTCTTTAATATGTGCTTTCGAAGTATTGTTTTTTGGATTTCTTTTTAAATAATGAATTAAAACATCATTGTTTTTTGGAGGGCTATTTTTTACAACAGCCCAGTATGTCTTCTGTGTTTCTCTATTTTTGAAACTATCATTTAATCGTGTTAATGCTTTTGATGTTTTTGCAAATACTACAATACCAGTAGTTGGTCTGTCTAAACGATGAATGACACCTAAAAAAACTTCTCCAGGTTTATTATATTTTTCTTTTATATATTCTTTTACAACTTCAGATAATGGTTTGTCTCCTGTTTTATCACCTTGAACAATATCTCCAACGCGTTTATTAATTACAATAATATGATTGTCTTCATGAAGAATCTGAAGATTATCTTTAGTAGAAATTATTTTTTCTGCCATTATTTAAAAGTAAAAATCTTTAAAAAGTATAATAAAGAATTAATATTGTTCATTTTCGTTTGGAAAATCAACAGATTTAACATCCGTAACATATTGACCAATGGCTGTAGTCATTTCTTCATATAAATTCATATAACGTCTCAAGAATCGAGGACTAAATTCATGTGTCATACCAATCATATCATGAAGCACAAGAACTTGTCCGTCAACACCATTTCCTGCTCCAATTCCGATTACAGGAATAGAGATGCTTTCGGCAACTTTTTTTGCTAATGCAGCAGGGATTTTTTCTAATACTATAGCAAAACAACCTACTCTTTCAAGCATTTTAGCATCTTCAATTAACTTATCGGCTTCCTCTTCTTCTTTAGCTCTTACAGTATAAGTTCCAAATTTATAAATAGATTGAGGAGTTAGTCCTAAGTGTCCCATTACAGGAATCCCAGCATTTAAAATACGTTTTATACTATCCTTTATTTCGCTTCCACCTTCTAGTTTTACAGCGTGTCCGCCACTTTCTTTCATGATTCTAATAGCTGACCTCAATGCTTCTTTTGGATCTGATTGATAAGAACCGAAAGGTAAATCAACAACGATTAAAGCTCTTTCTGCCGCTCTAACTACAGATGATGCATGATATATCATTTGGTCAAGAGTAATTGGTAATGTAGTTTCATGACCAGCCATTACATTACTAGCAGAATCACCTACAAGAATTACATCTACTCCTGCTGAATCTACAATTTTTGCCATTGTAAAGTCATAAGCAGTTAACATGGAGATCTTTTCTCCATTATCTTTCATTTCAACTAGTGTTTTTGTAGTAATTCTTTTATAATCTTTTTTAGCTACTGACATTTTATATCGATTGTATGTTATGAAATTTTAAATTAGAAATTTAATCTAAAATTTACTTATGATTCGTTGTTTTATTCTAGGCAAATGTAATAAATCAAAATAGGATACAAATTAACCAAATAAAATAAATTTGAAATTATCATGAATAATGTAACATTTTTTGTAAAATAACAACCAATTAATTAAAAACGAATATGAAAAAGTCTCTCTTTTTACTAGTTAGTCTATTTGCCATTTCATCTTCTTTCTCTCAAGAAAATGAAGTTAGAAAATGTATTGATGATTTTTTTATTGCCTTTCATTTAAAAGACACTACACAATTGAAGAAAATGTGTCATGAAGAAATAATTATGTGTACAGTAAGTACTAAAAACAAAGGAACAAAATTAAAGAATGATGGTTTTGATGTTTTTTTAAAATCGATAGCTTCAATTCCTTCTAATGTTATCTTTTTAGAAAAACTTTTAGATTATAGAATAGAGATTGATGGTGATTTAGCTCATGTTTGGACTCCTTATGAATTTTTTGTAAATGAAAAGTTAAGTCATCAAGGAGTTAACTCTTTTACACTTATCAAAGAGTATGATAATTTATGGAAAATTGTCTATATAATTGATACAAGAAAAATGAAATCTTTATAAAATCTTTATACTTACAGAGGATTATTTTATATATTATTTATGAAACCCAACTTATCTTTGCTGTGTTAAACAATAAAGAAATTAAGTGTGTTAAATAGAAGTACAAATACAAACAAGCAATATTTTTTTAGCATTCTTTTTGTAATACTAATATCATTTATTTGTTTTGTATTTAAAGATTTGATAGGCTATAAAGTAATAGCATTTATTCTTTTAGTTACAGTTTCTTTCTTAGCGATGTTTTATCGTATTATTCCAACATTAATTGGAGCTATTTTAAGTGCTTTAATTTGGAATTTCTTTTTTATAAAACCTTATTTTACTTTTCATATAGAAAATACAGAAGATGTATTAATGTTTTTTATGTATTTCGTTATTGCACTAATAAATGCGGTTTTAACATTTAAAATCAGACAAATAGAACATATAGCTAATAAAAAAGACGCTAAACTTAAATCGATAAAGCTATATAATACACTTTTAGATAGTTTATCGCATGAATTGAAAACTCCAATATCAGCAATCATTGGTTCAACAGACGCACTTCAGAATAATAAAACGATAAACGATAATCAAAAAGAAAAACTCTTAGAAGAAATATCAATTGCTACATTAAGATTGAATAATCAAGTTGAAAACTTGTTAAATATGTCAAGATTAGAGTCAGGTGTTATTGTGCCAAAAATGGATTGGGTTGATGTTAAAGAAATCATTTATGGAGCTATCAGAACATTAAATACAAAGTTATATTCCCAGAAGATTATAGTAAATTGTTCTGAAGATTTTCCTTTATTTAAATTAGATTATGGTTTAACAGAGCATATTATTTATAATTTATTAAATAATGCAATTATTTATACATCTGAACATAGTACAATTTTGATCAATTTAAAGAATAATGGAAATGTTTTACTGATAGAAATTTTAGATGAAGGAAAAGGTTTTCCTAAAGATGAAATTGATTATGTTTTTGATAAATTTTATAGGCTTAAAAACTCAAGACCTGGTGGTTCAGGTTTAGGTTTGTCTATTGTTAAAGGCTTTGTTGAAGCTCAAAATGGAGAAATAGCATTAGAAAATAGAGTTGAAGGAGGAGCAAAATTTACTATTAAAATTGAAACTAAAATGTCAAAATTTAATATTGTTGAAAATGAATAAGCGCCAAATATTAGTAATCGATGATGAAGTTCAAATTAGAAAACTTTTAGATATAACTTTAAGTAGTAATGATTTTGAAGTCAAATTTGCAGAAAATGGTTTAGAAGGGATTCGATTTGCAGCAGCGTTTCAACCAGATTTAATTATGCTAGATTTAGGTTTGCCAGATATTGATGGTCAAAAAGTATTGGAACAATTACGAGAATGGTATTCTAATCCTATTATGATTTTATCTGTTAAAAGTGAAGAAATTGAGATAGTTAAAGCCCTAGATAATGGTGCTAACGATTATTTAATAAAACCATTTAGAACACAAGAATTATTGGCAAGAGTTCGTTCACATTTACGACATCATATTAAAGAAATTTCTGAGCCTATTATAAGTTCTTCTAGTTTTTCAATTGATTTAGTTTCAAGAGTTGTAAAAGTTAATAATGAAGATCTGAAATTAACACAAACGGAATTTAACTTATTAGCCACTTTAGTTAAAAATGAAGGAAGAGTATTAACTCATCAATATTTATTAAAAGAAGTATGGGGAAAAAGTTATAGTGATCAGACTCAATACTTAAGAGTTTTTATAGCTCAACTTAGAAAAAAAATAGAAAAAGACGCAAATCATCCAGAAATGATACTTACTGAGAGTGGAATTGGATATCGATTTACCTTAATCTAAAAAAAGCATTTTACATGAAAAAATTAATCCGCAACACAGCTAATGTGCCAAGCAATACTACATGTTTGTCTATTAACGAAATAATTAATCCTAATCAAAGTGATGTAGAATCAAGGTTATGGTTTCATGAATTCATGAAAATTAATCAATGTCCACAACGAGAAGATCCTTTAGAAAATCAATTGAAAGATTTGTGTTTGGTAGCTGAAAAACTAGGATTAATTTATGCTTCCCACTTTGTTAAAAATTATTATAAATTTAAAATTGAAAATAAAAATGCCTAAAACCTTATTTCAAACAGCAAGACGTCAATATTTAAAATTTCACTTGCGATTAACACCTCAACAGAGTATTTTTTTTGGATTTTTTATGTATATGATTTTAGGATGGATTTTTCTCTCTTTGCCATTTGCACAAAAAATGCCTACCTCTTTTATTGATACATTATTTACTTCTACTTCTGCACTTTCTACAACAGGTTTGGCAACAGTTAGTACATTTGATAATTATACTTTTTTTGGACAATTAATTCTTCTAATTTTAATTCAAATAGGAGGGATTGGTTATATGACTTTTACAACTTACATTTTATTATCTACAACCAAGCAAATTACACATTGGCATAAAAAAATACTACATAATGAATTTACTATGCCAAGAGAATTTAAAGTTCAAGATTTTTTAAAATCAGTTATTGTTTTTACATTTACCATAGAAATAATCGGAGCTATTCTCTTTTATTGTGTTTTTAGGGTAGAGCATTCGGATTCTTTTTTTACTATCTGGACAAGTGTTTTTCATAGTGTTTCCTCATTTTGTACCGCAGGATTTAGTTTATATAATGATAGTTTTGAAGGATATGCTACAAACTCTTTGTTAAATGCAATTGTATTTTTTTTAACAATTTCGGGTGCTTTAGGTTTTATTGTCGTTACAGATTTATGGTATTTTTTTACTAAAAAGACTAAAGAAATCTCTTTTACAACAAAAATGATTACGTACTCATTTTTTTCTGTTTTATTTTTAGCAACAATAATTAACTATTTTGAACCATCATTTAAAAACAGGACTCATTTTGAACAATTACAAATAGCTCTATTTACATCTGTAAATTCAATGACAACTGCCGGATTTAATTCCGTTAACATTGGGACATACTCGTTAGGTTTTCTTTTAGTTATTATTTTTTTAATGTATGTAGGAGCTGCTCCATCAAGCACTGCTGGTGGTATGAAAATAACTACATTAACCGCTATTGTTGCTATTGTGAAAAGTAAATTAAGAAATCAATCAAAAGTTACATATTTTGGAAAAACTATTCCAATTGATAGACTCGAAATGGCTATTTCAATATTTATATTTTATACTGCAATATTGTTTTTAAGTGTTTTTCTGCTCTCTTTTACAGAAAATTATGCTTTTGAAGCGCTACTATTTGAAGTCACTTCTGCCATTGGAACGGTTGGTTTAAGTACAGGAATAACAGGAGACTTATCTGTATTTGGTAAAATAATATTGATATGTATAATGTTTATAGGTAGATTAGGAGTTATAACATTTGGATTAGCTATACTTTCAAGAAAAAGAAATGATAAAATAGTAGATGAATCAGATTTAGCCACATAAATAGAATCATTTATAGAAGGAGATTATTCAAATAAAAAAGAGAGATCAACTAATCTCTCTTTTTTATAATATTATAGATTAACAATCAGCAAGATTAACTCCAATGGCTAATCCTCCTTCAGAAGTTTCTTTATACTTAGTATTCATATCTTTTGCTGTTTCCCACATTGTATTTACAACTTTATCTAATGGAACTTTAGCATTTTTTGCATCTGTCTCTAATGCTAATTCAGCAGCATTTATCGCTTTTATCGCTCCCATTGTATTACGTTCAATACATGGAATTTGAACTAATCCACCTATTGGATCGCAAGTTAGCCCTAAGTGATGTTCCATAGCAATTTCTGCCGCTACAAGTACTTGTTCAGGAGTTCCTCCCATTACTTCGCATAATGCTGCTGCTGCCATAGCACTTGAAACTCCAATTTCTGCTTGACAACCACCCATGGCAGCAGAAATAGTAGCTCCTTTTTTAAAGATACTGCCTATCTCTCCAGCGGTCATTAAAAATTGTTTTATTTGCTCTTCATTTGCATCGTGATTCTCAATAACTAAATAATACATTAAAACAGAAGGAATAACACCAGCACTACCATTTGTAGGAGCTGTTACAACTCTGCCTAGTGAAGCATTTACTTCATTTACAGCTAAAGCAAAACAACTTACCCATTTTAATATTTGTCTAAACTTTACTTCAGTTTGACGAATAATCTGCATCCAAGAATATGGATTATCATAAGGTAAAACACCAATTAAGTTTTTATGCATGTCATAAGCTCTTCTTCTTACATTTAAGCCTCCAGGTAAAGTCCCTTCAGTATGACATCCAATATACATACATTCTAGCATTGTGTCCCAAATTCGCATTAGTTCAGAATGGATATTTTCTTCCGTACGCATAGATTTTTCATTCTCATATACAATTTCCCAAACTTTCTTGTTTTCCTTTTTACAATATTCTAATAATTCAGAAGCCTTATCAACGGGAAATGGAAATGCACATTTTAATTCTTCATTAATAGTAGAATTTATTCTTTCTTCTACAACAACAAATCCTCCACCTATAGAATAATACGTTTTTTCATATTCTGAATTATCAGTATAAGCAGTAAATTTTATTCCGTTTGAATGAAAAGGTAAAAAGTCTCTATTAAAAACAATATCATCATTAATATTAAAAGGAATAATGATTTCGTTACCAAGGAAAATTTCTTTTTTGTTTTTTATAGCTGTAATTATAACGTCAATACTTTCAACAGGAATATATTCAGGATCAGCACCACTTAATCCAAGCATGACAGCTAAATCCGTTGCATGACCTTTACCTGTAAGTGAAAGAGAACCATATAAATCTACTTTAATTCTATTTATAGAGTCAATTAGGTTTTCATTTCGCAAATCTTCCAAAAAACGCTCTGCAGCTCTCCATGGACCTAATGTGTGGGAACTCGATGGTCCTACACCAATTTTTAACATATCAAAAACAGAAATACATTCCATAACAATTATATACTTATACTTAATAAATGCAAATATAGGCTACAAAGAAATACAAAAGGATTAATAAACACATTTTGTTATTTTTAGCAATTATTCATTATTTTTTGTTAAAAACTAAGATGATAATTGTAGTTCTGGCGTTAAAACGTCAATTTAATAGTTGAAATATAAATAATTAAATATTTTAACAAATTATATAATTTTAATGTAAAATAAGTGTTATTATTTTTTATAATATTGCTTCATTAATAATTTATAACTATAATTTTAATGAAAACAAATTTTAAAAATGCATTTCTATTTTTGAGTGCAATTGTATTAACTACAACATCTTGTAGTAAAGACGAAGAAACTGTTTCAAATAACCAAGAGGAAATTTTATCTATAGTAGATGAACAACCAAACCATTTAGAAGGGGATTGTGGTTATGTAGATGGAAACTGGAGTCCAACAGCAGTATTAAGTACTACAATAGGAACTTCTGCTGAAACTAATTTTATGAATACACAAAATTCAAAAATTGCAGCCGTTTGGGGAAGACCGGCTGTGCCTTTACGTTTTGTAAAAGATCCAAGTAATCCAAGTTCTACATTTAACGCTATATCTTATGGTAGTGGTAAAATTTACTATGGAGAAGCAATCTATAATGCTGCAAAAGCTCAATCAAGTGATAATATTGTAAATGCTATGATTTTAGCTCATGAGTTTGGTCATCAATTACAATATACTTATGGTTTACCTTCTCAAAATGAATCTACTGCTCGTGCTGCGGAATTAGAAGCAGACGGTATGGCTGGTTATTATTTAAGAAGACCTACAGGATTTAATAAAACTTCTTTTTCTCAAATTGCAGCAGCTTATGAATTTGCAGCTTCAATTGGAGATAATTGTACAACTTGTCCTGGACATCATGGTTTAAGTTATCAAAGACGTTCAGCAGTACGTTTAGGATTTTTATTAGGAGCATATGCTTTAAACGGACCTAATTTTGATTATAACTTCTTCTATTATTATTCAGGAGTTTTAAGTGGTTCATACAAGCAAAATGCTGCTAGTTCAGAATATTTTAATCCTGAAATTGATGCTTACATTCGCTCACATGCTGAAGAATTAAGAAGAATTCAATCAGGTGAAATGTCAGATGAAGAATACTTTAATTTAAATTAATATTTATTAAATTGGTTGAATAGCCGCCCTATGGGTGGCTATTTTTTTATAATGACATCTTGTCATTGTTTTTTGTGTTATATGACAAAATATAACCTTTTTTATAGTTGGCATAATCATTGAAATGTAAAAAAGCAAGTTTTAAAAATGAAATAAATACACACAATAAATAAATTAAGATTAAAAGTTATGAGTAAAATTATTGGAATTGATTTAGGTACAACAAATTCTTGTGTTGCCGTTATGGAAGGTGGAGAACCAGTCGTAATTGCTAATGCAGAAGGGAAAAGAACAACACCTTCAGTAATTGCTTTTGTAGAAGGAGGAGAGATTAAAGTTGGTGATCCTGCTAAAAGACAAGCTGTAACTAATCCTACAAAAACGATTGCTTCTGTTAAGCGTTTTATGGGAAATAAATATTCTGAAAGCGCTAAAGAAGCTTCAACAGTTGCCTATAAAGTAGTAAAAGGAGATAATGACACACCAAGAGTTGATATTGACGGAAGATTATATACTCCACAAGAATTATCAGCAATGACTCTTCAAAAAATGAAGAAAACAGCTGAAGATTATTTAGGAACAACAGTTACTAAAGCTGTAATTACAGTTCCTGCATACTTTAATGATGCGCAACGTCAGGCTACTAAAGAAGCAGGACAAATTGCAGGATTAGAAGTAATGCGTATTATTAATGAGCCTACTGCTGCAGCATTAGCTTATGGTTTAGATAAACAAGGTAAAGATCAAAAAATTGCAGTATATGACTTAGGTGGAGGTACTTTTGATATTTCTATCCTTGAATTAGGAGATGGCGTTTTTGAAGTATTATCTACAAATGGAGATACACACTTAGGAGGAGATGATTTTGATCAAGTGATTATCGATTGGTTAGCGAATGATTTTAACAGTGCTGAAGGAATTGATTTACGTAAAGACCCAATGGCTCTGCAACGTTTAAAAGAAGCAGCAGAAAAAGCAAAAATTGAGTTATCATCTTCTGCTCAAACAGAAATTAACTTACCTTATGTTACTGCTACAGCTTCAGGACCTAAGCATTTAGTACAAACATTAACGCGTGCAAAATTTGAACAATTAGCTGATGCTTTAGTAAAACGTTCAATGGAGCCAGTTGCAAAAGCATTAAAAGATGCAGGTTTGTCAACATCAGATATTGATGAAGTAATTTTAGTAGGAGGTTCTACTCGTATTCCTGTTATTCAAGAGCAAGTAGAAAAATTCTTTGGTAAAAAACCATCAAAAGGAGTTAACCCAGATGAAGTTGTTGCAATTGGAGCAGCTATTCAAGGTGGAGTATTAACAGGAGACGTTAAAGACGTATTATTATTAGATGTAACGCCACTTTCATTAGGTATTGAAACTATGGGTGGTGTAATGACTAAATTGATAGAGTCTAACACAACTATTCCAACGAAGAAATCACAAGTTTTCTCTACAGCAGCAGATAACCAACCATCAGTTGAAATCCACGTTATACAAGGAGAAAGACCAATGGCAACAGATAATAAAACTATTGGACGTTTCCATTTAGATGGAATTCCACCTGCACAAAGAGGTGTTCCGCAAATTGAAGTAACTTTCGATATTGATGCTAATGGTATCATTAAAGTATCAGCTACAGATAAAGGAACTGGAAAATCACATGATATTCGTATTGAAGCTTCTTCAGGATTAACACCAGAAGAAATTGAAAAAATGCGTAAAGAAGCTGAAATGAATGCCGATGCAGACAAAGCAGCTATGGAAAAAGTTTCAAAATTAAATGAAGCTGACAGTATGATTTTCCAAACGGAAAAACAATTATCTGAATTTGGAGATAAATTATCTGAAGGTAACAAAACAGCTATTCAAGGAGCATTAGAAGAATTGAAAAAAGCTTATGAAACTAAAGACGTTGATACAATTGCTCCAGCTTTAGATAAAATCAACGAAGCTTGGAAAAATGCTTCTGAAGAAATGTACAAAGCGCAAGCAGAAGGACAAGGAGCTCCACAAGATGCTCAACCACAAGGTAATGCTTCTGAAGATCAAACTCAAGATGTAGACTTTGAAGAAGTGAAGTAATATATTATTTATTAAAGAAAAACCCTGAATTTAGTATGAATTCAGGGTTTTCTTTTTATGTTCAATCCATCTTATTATTAATAAGGACTATTAGCTTCTATTTCCGCCCAAGTAGAAAATGAAGTAGTATAACTTGTTGTAGATCCAGACTCAAAACGAATTCTACCTTTTAAATGGTAGCCATTTAATCGTTTAGTAGATTTGTAAACAGGAAGCGTTTTTTCATAACCATAGTGTCCAGGACTACTATACCAAGGTAATGAAGAAGGTCCTGATGCAGAACTACATTTTGCTTTTGTCCATGTGTTTTCAGTTTGTATATAGGCTCTTTCAGTACTACTAAAAGTAGCGTTAGAATACATATAATAATGTGCAGAACAATAAATTCCAGATTTTTCATAAATGCTATAAAGCGTAACTAATCGTCCTCCAATTTGTAATCCTACACCTTGATTACGCCCTCCAGCAGCATCTTCACTACAAGCTTTGTTTGAAATAGCTTCTTCATCATTAGAAATTAAACCTAATACATCATCATCTGTAGAATAAATTTGAATGTGTGAGTTTGAAAGATTTTCTTGAATTAAATCTAGATACTCATTTGCATATTTTGCTTCTAATACAAGCACCGTTTCGTTTTTTTTATTAATTTTAAATATATGAGAACCAATTTGAATACAATTATCTTTATTAATTAATTGTGAAAAATAAGGACTAATGTAAGTGTTAATTGTATTAATATCTAATGTTGTAATAGGATTCACTTCAGCATAAGTTAGGTGTCCCATTTTAGCAATTTCACTTAAAACTTCATTTTGTAAAGCTTCAGATGGATTGTTTACTACTTTTTCATAATCTTCAATGTTTTTAAAAATTAATAGTTTGCCATCTGATTTCATCCCTAATGAATTGAAATCATTGTTTGTTAAAGAAGTTGTTTCTTCATCATTAGAACAGGAGAAGAATGATACAAACACAAGTAATAAAGCTGTTTTTTTGATTAATTTCATAATTTGTTATGTTAATTTCCTTACTCTTTTTATTATGGCTTTTCAGGTTACACCATTTGATCAATCACTTACAAGTGTTAAAACCTTTTTTTTATTACCCATTTTTTGGTTATATTTTAAATAGATATTTTTTTCTCTGTTTAGCACTTTAAAAAAATTGTATTTTTGAGGAAAGAACTTACATGAATTTGAAAGAAATATACTTCAAGCTATTATTACAAATAGGATTTCATCAAAATGATATTCAAGTACATTGGCTAACATTACAAAAAGCATATTCTCAGAAAAACAGATATTATCACAATTTGACGCACTTAGAAAACATGATACTAAGCTTTAATAAGTATCATTCTGAAATTCAAAGTCCTAATGAGACACTTTATGCTATATTTTATCATGATATCGTATACAATGCGAAGAAAACAGATAACGAATTAAAAAGTGCCGAATTCGCTTTAAGTATCTTACCTAAAGAAATTACCATTAATAGAACCTTAGTTTTTGATATGATTGTTGCCACAAAACAACATGAACATAATAAGAACGAAGACACCAATTGGTTAATTGATTTTGATTTAGAAATTCTAGCCAAAGATTGGGAAGATTATCAAAATTATTACGAACAAATTAGAAAAGAATACAAAATCTATCCTGATTTTCTATATAAACCAGGGCGTAAAAAAGCCTTGCAACACTTTTTAGAAAGTACAAACCTATTTCAAACGGAAACCTACAGAATGCTTTATGAAACCAAAGCAAGAGAAAACATCCAAAAAGAAATAGCTCAACTATAAAAACACCATTTAATTTTTTAAACAATGGCTCAAAATAAAAACGCACTCATACGATATAAAACCATCGATAAATGTTTACAGAATAATTACCGACAATGGACATTAGACGATCTAATTGAAGCTTGTTCTAATGCTTTGTTTGAATATGAAGGCAAGGAAAATAATATTAGTAAACGTACCATTCAATTGGATATTCAAATGATGCGTAGTGAAAAATTAGGCTATAACGCACCCATTGTAGTCTATGACAAAAAGTATTATAAATATGAAGATGAAGAATTTTCAATTACTGATATTCCACTAACGGAAACCGATATTAATGTATTAACCGAAACAGTTTCTATGTTGAAACAGTTTAAAGATTTCTCGCTGTTTAACGATGTATCTGATATTTTACAACGATTGGAAGATAAAATCTATGCCGAAAAGTCACATACAAAACCAGTAATTCATCTTGATAAAAATGAGAAACTAAAAGGCTTGCATTTTTTAGACGAATTGTATCAGGCAATTATAAAGAAAATCGTTTTAAAAATAAGTTACAAATCATTTAAATCCAGAGAAGCAAACGAATTCTTTTTTCATCCTTTTATTCTTAAAGAATTCAATAATAGATGGTTTTTGGTAGGCAAGAAAGGAAACAAGGAAGGCGATAGCATCGTTACGAATTTAGCTTTAGATCGAATTGTTTCTATTGATTTCGATTTTTCATTAGACTATCACGATACTAATTTTGATGCCGACGAATACTATAAAAATGTAGTAGGAGTAACGGTTAATAGTGGTTTAGATCCTCGAAAAATTAGAATCTATGTAGATGCTGCCAACGCGCCCTATGTAATAACGAAACCCTTTCATAGTTCGCAAAGAGTAATACAAGAAAATGAAGACGGAAGCGTAATTATTACGTTGTATTTAATTATAAATTACGAATTAGAACGTTTATTATTAGGCTTTGGAAACGGAGTTGAAATTATTAAACCTGCATTTCTTCGCAACAGAATTAGAAATATTATAGAACAAACTTCAGAAAAATACCGACTTTCTGATGAGAAAATAGTAAACAATGAAAGATAAAATACTAGCCAAACTACAAGAAATTGCAAAAGAAAAAAACGTAGAACTATTATTCGCGGTCGAATCGGGAAGTAGAGCTTGGGGTTTTGCTTCTCCAGATAGTGATTATGACATTCGTTTTATCTACAAACACGATTTGGACTATTACCTTTCTATTTTCGAAAAACCCGATGTTATCGAATTCATGACTGCTGACGATTTAGATGGATCAGGTTGGGATTTGAGGAAAACCGTACGATTATTAGCAAAATCCAACGCATCTTTGTTAGAGTGGCTGCATTCACCCATTGTGTATTATGAAAACGAAGTTTTTGCAAAGGAGATAAAAACCATTGCCAAAGCCTGTTTTTCGCCTATTGCATGTTTGCACCATTATTTAGGAACAACCAAGAATTTCATGGACGTTTGCGAACAAGAAGAGGTAAAACTAAAAAGTTATTTCTATGCCTTACGAACGGCTTTAGCCGGAAAATGGATTATAGAAAACAATACCTTTCCACCAGTGGATTTTATGGAATTGTTACCTATTGCACCGCAAAACATACAAGAAAAAGTAAAAGAACTAATGGACATAAAAGCCAACCAAAACGAAACCTATTTACACCCAAAAGAAGCTCTAATAACCAACTTCTTGCAGGAAACGGTAGCTTTTAACCAAGAAAAGGCAAAGGGTTTAAAAAATGGTCAGTCTGTTAATGAAGAATTGGATAGGGTTTTTAGGGTCTTAGTAAGATAAACAAACAAACTAAAAGAAATAGATAAATAAAAATGTATATATCTGAATTAAAACTTTGGAATTTTAGAAAATATGGTAATGCGTCTAATGATTTAGACTTAGAAGCCCCAAGTTTAACTGTGCCTTTTGAAAAAGGAATGAATATTTTAATTGGTGAAAATGACTCAGGAAAAACCGCAATTATTGATGCAATTAAATTAGTTCTAAAAACGCACGCTTATGAGTGGATAAAAATTGAAAAATCTGATTTTAATTCAATTACTGAAAAATTAAGAATTGAAATTCATTTTAAAGGAATAACTGATGATGAAGCTAAACATTTTATAGAATGGTTAGGTTGGGATGATGAAAAAAAACCAAAACTGATTTTAATTTATCAAGCAGAATACAGAGATAACCGAATTATTCCATCTGATGTTAAAGCAGGTATGGATGGAACAGGATTCCTTTTAAATGCTGAGGCTAGAGAATATTTAAAATGTACTTATTTAAAAGCTTTACGTGATGCAGATAGTGAATTAATGGCTAAAAAGAATTCTCGACTTTCTCAAATTTTACAAGAACATAAATTATTTAAAAAAAGAAAGGGAGATAATAGTAAACATGAATTAGAACATATTTTTGAAGATGCAAATGGTTTAATTAAAAACTATTTTAATAATGATAAAGAAAAGGATGATGGTCAAAAAAGTAATAAAAAACAAATTGCCGAACCTATTAATACATTTTTAAAAGATTTTATAGATGATAACTATATTTCAAAATTTGATATAACTGAAGCAGAAATTAAAAGTATCCTAGAAAAGATTTCTTTAGGGATTGACGGTAAAGATAATTTAGGATTAGGGACGATGAACCGATTGTTTATGGCGGCAGAATTATTGCATTTGAAAAAAGATAACTATGATGGCCTAAAGTTATGTATGATTGAAGAACTGGAAGCTCATTTACATCCTCAAGCTCAAATGAAGATTATTGAAACCTTGGATAGAGAGTCAAAAAATGGTATCCAATTTATACTTACAACTCATAGTCCTAATATCGCATCAAAAGTAGATTTAAAGTCTTTGATAATTTGTAAAAACAATAATGTTTTTCCATTGGGGGAAGATTATACTTATTTGGGTGAAAAAACGAAGGAAAGTAAATATGAAAATAGTTATAAATACCTTAAACGATTTTTAGATGTTACCAAATCAAATCTATTTTTTGCAAAAGGTGTGATTTTAGTGGAAGGTTGGTCAGAGGAATTATTAATACCAGAAATTGCAAAAAAATTAGATTGTGATTTAACAAAGAAAGAAATTTCTATTGTAAACGTAGGTTCTACAGCATATCTTGATTTTGCAAAGGTCTTTTTGAGAAAAGATGGCAACAATGAGTTAAATATTCCAGTTTCAATAATAACTGATTTAGATGAGCGAGAATATGAAAGGGAAGCTATTACTGAAGTAGGAAAACAAAAAAAGATTTCCGGCAAAAAACAATACACGTTTATAAAGCAAAATATAAGTAACCACGATAAATTAGTAAAAGATAAAGAAAATCAGATTTTAGATAAGAAAAGTGACTATGTCAAACCATTTGTCTCTAAAAAGTGGACTTTTGAATGGTGTTTATTAAAATCATATATTTTGGGAGATTCATTCAAAGAGGTTTTAAAAACAGTACATTCTGATACATTTAATAACATAGATTCAGAGGATGGATACGAAAAAGGTTTAGCAAAATTACTTTTAAGTAAAAGTCTTAACAAGACAGAACTTGCTTACCAACTAAGTGAAAAAATTAAAGAATTCAATTCATTCGATTTCAATGGAGATGATACCTTTTACTATGTAGTTGATGCTATAAAACACGCTTGTAAAGATGGAAATTGAAAAATATATACCTCAAGCTGAAAAAATCTTTTTAGGAGAAGGTACTTTTAAAGATGACAGAAATGAGCGAATAGATTTTATTAAAAATCTCAAAACTTGTGATTTATTAGCAGTTCCTGGAAGTGGAAAAACTACTGCTTTGATAGCCAAATTATATTGTATCGCTCAAAATATGCCTTTTGAAGATGGTTCTGGTATTTTGGTATTAGCTCATACTAATAATGCTGTTGACGAAATAGAAAAGAAACTAAAAAGACATTGTCCTCAACTTTTTGAATATCCAAACTTTGTGGGTACTATTCAGAGTTTTGTAAATAAATTTTTAGCTATTCCTAACTATATATCACATTTTAAACAAAGACCCATAACTTTTGATGTTAAAAGATATGAACATCAAATAAATAAATTTTACCTTAATATTAAAAATCAAAATTTGAAGAATTGGTTGGATAAAAAGCAGAATCCAATAAAGTTTTTATTCAATTTAAGATTTGACAATGATTATAACCTTATTAATGGGTTAAATTCTAATAAAGAAGATTTTGAATTGAAAGACCAATCAAAACCAACATATAAAGGTTTAAAATCATTTAAAGAAAATTTAATTAAAAATGGTTACTTGCATTTTGATGATGGCTATTTTCTTGCGAATAAGTATTTATTAAAATTTGAAACAATAAAATTGATTCTTCAAAAGCGCTTTAAATATGTTTTTATTGACGAAATGCAAGATTTGGAAGAGTATCAAATTAATATAATTGATGATATATTTTTTTCAAAAGATTCTAAAACTGTAATCCAAAGAATTGGTGATAAAAACCAGTCAATTTACAATATAGTAAAAGAAAATTGTGATTGGAAAACTCGTCAAGAATACGATTCAAAATATACAGATTTGAGTTTTCAAAACTCCTTACGTTTGAATTCTAATGTTGCAAATCTAGTAGATAAATTAGTCTTGGAAAGACCTAAAAATTATAAAGTTGTTGGAGCTTTTAACGGCTCAGAATTAAACCCTCATTTAATCGTTATTAATAATAAGACTACAGGAATTCAAATACAAAATCGATTCATTGAATTAATTAAAAAGTATAATCTACATCATTGTGATAAAAATGTAAAAAACGGCTTTAAAATTATAAGTTGGAATACGGTTTGGAATAATGACGAAGAAAA
Organism: Flavobacterium sp. 316; assembly: GCF_000967805.1. Classification (NCBI taxonomy): domain Bacteria; kingdom Pseudomonadati; phylum Bacteroidota; class Flavobacteriia; order Flavobacteriales; family Flavobacteriaceae; genus Flavobacterium; species Flavobacterium sp. 316. The sequence goes on along the minus strand of NZ_JYGZ01000006.1, from coordinate 166,837 downwards.
TATTGATAAAAAAACAAATCTTAAAAAATTGCGCTTAATTGATTTTTATGAGAATTATGAAAAAGAAAGCATCAATAGGAAAGACGATCATAGTAACTTAAAGGATTATTTATATCACTATGATAAAGAAAAGAAAACGTTAGAAGCTATTAGAAAATCAATTCTAAATAGTTTTACAAGAATTTTAGATTTAGAAGAAATAAAAGACGAAAATGGAAGAAGATATCGTAAATCTACTTTAATGCAATTTATTAAAAATCAAAGTGAAGAATATTACAATGATTTTAAAGCTAAATTGTATTCGTGGTGTTTTAGAATTGTGGTACATCAACAAAATGAAAAAGTTTATAAAGAAATTGTATCGTTCGTAAAAAGTAATGACTTTATAGGTTTAAATTGGCACAATATAGAAAACTACCAACCGAAGAATATTTCAAAATCAAACCAGTTTATAATTTCTAGTGATTTTCAATTAAAAAAAGAACCGAAAGAAGGTTTAAAGAAAAAAGAAGAAATACAAATTGATTTAGCATCGGTTCATGCAGTTAAAGGACAAACTCATTGTGCCACTATGTATATTGAAACTGCATATAGGTTACCAATTTATGAAACTCAAAAAATTATAATATCAAAAGGAAAGGATAAATCTAATCCTTTATTACTTGAAGATCATAAATGTAGCGGTACGAATGGTAAACAAGCACTTAAAATGATGTATGTTGGTTTTTCAAGACCTACGCATTTATTGTGTTTTGTGGTTTTAGAAGAAAATGTTAAAGACTATTTGGATAGTTTGTGTCATACCAAAGGTGGTTCATGGGAAATTGATAAAAAGTTAATTCAAGTCAAAGCTTTAAATCTATGATTGGAATCATTTTATTAAAAAAATAAGACTTTTTAAAACTAAAGGGAATCAAATAAAGCAAAAATACTCTAAAAATTAATAAAAAGTTATCTTAGCGAAAAAAGTACATGAACTACAAAATAATCATAAACGAAGAAAAGCTAAAACAATTTGTTAATTGGTTACCTGATTTGTTGCCCAACGAACAATATTATATTACACTTTTAGCGCGTAAGAAATACTATCCAGAATCGGGTTTAAAAGCAGATAAAGGTCAATTAAAACGTGTTACGAGTACAAAAGAAAGGATTATTGATAAAATAAGACAACTACAAATAGAAGAAGGAGCCTATTTCTCTGATGGAGTAGCAGTTTGTCAAGAAAATTTAGCGGTTTACATTACTCCAAATCCAAGAGATTTATATCTAGCAGGTTTAAAAACCATCAAAGACATTACCGATAAAGTAATGAAAAGTGATTTGCAATACAATCCGCAAAGTGTTGCGTTAAATGCTATTCAAACTACAACCTCTAGAAAATTGTTTTTCGATTTGGATATCGATTTTAATACCAATGACTTTGAAACCAATATAGCAAAATTTAAAACAGATATATGTAATGTTTTAAACCGTGATTGTTTAACTTTTGTTAGAACAAATGGAGGTTTGCATTGTTTAATCAATTTACAAGACATTCATTCGGATTACATCAAGAATTGGTATCAAAACGTTGTGAAATTAGCTTGTGATGAATATGAAGTAACGATGAATGGTGATAATGTTTTGCCAGTTGTAGGTTGTGTGCAAGGAAAAGATTTCTCACCTTATTTTATAGAGTAATTAAGAATGAAAGAACAAAACCTAAAACAATCAACCGTTTATGAAGTACTATTAGCGTTGCAACAAGATAAATTACCATTAGCTACGTCATTAAAATAAGAAAACATACATTGAAAAAAATATTAGAATACTTACTTTTTCCTACTGTTACAATTAATTCAAAAACATTGTCTAAAGAAGTAAGTACTAAAACCATTGTAATAACAGGAGCAAGTTATGGCATAGGAGAAGCGTTGAGTTTGCTTTTTTCTAACTACAAGGTACACCTAGTACTGATAGCCAGAACAAAAGAAAAACTAGAGGAAGTCGCAAAAAAAGTAATACAAAACGGATCGAAATGCACTATAATTACAGCCGATTTGTACCAAGAAACTGAAGTCGAAAAAACCATTCAATCTTTAAAGGAATTACCCAACGGAATAGATATCTTTATCTCTAATGCAGGGAAATCAATAACACGTTCTTTAGAAAAATCACTAGATCGTTATCATGATTTTACAAGAACGAATGCATTAAATTATCTTGCTCCAGTACAATTATTATTGGCAATAACACCAGTATTAAAAAAGAACAAAGGAAAGATTATCAATGTGTCAGCTATTAATGTGTTGCTTTTACCAGCTCCAAAATGGGCAGCATATCAAGCGTCAAAAACAGCATTTGACCAATGGTTTCGAACCAATCTTTTAGAATGGAAACACATGGGAATTAAAGGGAAAACAATATATTTACCATTGGTAAGAACAAAAATGATTCTTCCAAATGAAAACTATACAAATTATCCAGCCATGCTACCGCAACAAGCAGCAATACGAATAGCAAACCTTATTTGTTCAACAAAAAATCATACATCAAGTTGGTGGAGTATTTTCCCAAGAACGGGTAGTTTTTTCGGGAGATACTTTTGGGAAAACGTAGATTTTATACATCCTAAAAATAACTCATGAAGTTTCGTTTATTCATGAAAATCGTAGGAGTTAAAAACGTGTTTAGATTAGTGGTATCCATCAACAAACACGGTTTTAATTTACTGTCTTTGTTAGACTTTGTAAAGAATTCATCCTTTTTAGAAGCTTATCTTGAAGACGATTATGTTAAAATATCGTATCAAAAATTATATCAAGAATCCATTGCTTTAGCCTATCATTTAGAAGTAAAACATAGTATAAAGACTAAAAGTAAAGTGGTTATCATTAGTAATAATTCAGTGGCAATGATTAAAACATTGTTTGCTGTTTCTAGTTTAGGAGCCGATATTATTTTACTAAACCCAAATCAGAAAAAAGACTATTATAAATCTATTTTTGAAAATAACACAATCCATTTACTTGTAGGGAAAAATAGGAAAGAGTTTTTAGATTTTAATATTCCTTTTTTTGAAGAAAATGAAACTATAACTTCTTCGCCTTTAAAAAGAAATGCTAAAAGAAAGAATGGTAATATTATTATTCTTTCAAGTGGAACAAAAGGAAAGCCGAAAAATGAAAAAAGAAGATTATCAGCCATAAAATATATAAATCCGGTAATCGACATTATTCAAAAGTTGAACTTAATAGAAAACAAGTCGGTATTTATTTCTGTACCTGTTTTCCATGGGTATGGTTTGGCAGCTCTATTTTTATCTATTTTTTTAAAGAAAAAAATCCGCTTGACTAGAAAATTCGATGCAAAAGAAACGCTTCAAATTTTAGAGCAAGAAAATATTAACTGTTGGATAGTAGTTCCGTTAATGATTCAGAAAGTATATGCTATTCGAGATCTTCAAACAAGTGCTTTGAAAAGCATTATTTCTGGTGGCGACATTTTGCCTGCTAAGGTTATTGAAAACATTCATAAAACATCAAATGTAGCAATGTATAATATGTATGGAACATCGGAAACAGGAGTATGTATCATTGCAACGAATGATGATTTAAAGAAATACCCTAACACAATAGGAAAAAGTATTTTAGGTGTAAAAATGAAAGTGAAGAATACTAAAGGAAAATCAATACATAATGAAGATATTGGACAATTAGTTGTAAAATGCGAATGGGCATCAGACGATAAAAAGGATGATTTTTACACTACAGGAGATTTGGTGTCTAAAAATGAAGAAGGCTATTACTTTTACAAAGGTAGAATGGATGATTTAATAGTACTTGGCGGAGAAAATATTTATCCTAACGAAATAGAATCGATGATTTACAGGAATTCAAAAGTGAAATGGGTAAAAGCAAGGGGTAGCAAAGAAAATGGAGTGGTTGGTATTCATTTGGATTTATTAGTGGAAGATAGGATTAGCTTTAATGAAATGGAGTTTCAAAACTGGATGACACAAGAAATGCCAAAATATATGCTTCCAAAATCGATAAAGGTTTTAGATTATGAACCTGTTTTGAAATTAATGTAATTGAGATAATAAATTAATAAAATCGTTTTATAGTTTAATTCTAATTTGTGTTAAAACTAGGTATAGTAAAAATGTATAAAATCATAAAATATGAACTAAAACTAATATTTTGGTGATGGAGTGTTTTTTGTTAATGAAATTTATTGTTAAATTTAAGTGCTGATATACAGTGTTTTAAAACAAACAAATTATGAAAAAACTAAATTTAAACTTGCTATTAGTAGCAGGTATTTTGTCAATGACTCTATGGTCGTGTCAAAAATCAGAAGAAGTGAATGATTCCAACATGAACATGTTAAACGAAGAACAAGATGCAGCATTATCAAAAGCGCCAGCAGCACCATGTCCAAGTATTTATGCATTAGTATTAACTAGTGGTACAGGAACTCCAGTCCCAGGAGGATTTAACTCTTATATATATAGCGTAGATCTATGTGCAGCACCAGTAGGTTATACTTATACATCGGCTATACAAATAGGAGGAACACCAGTAACAAGTGTTACAGGTTTATGTGATATGCCAGGCGTTCCAGATTTTGCATGGGCAGTTACAGGAAGAAATTCTAATTTTCCACAATCGTTACTTAAAGTACAAATTTCAACAGGGCTTGCAACAGTTGCAACAAGAACACGTTTTCCGTTGCAAGATATAGAGAATTATGGAACAGCAAACTTCTTTTGTGCAATACAAGAGGGTACTTCTCAAATTATGAGAGTAGATGTAAGTACAGGAGTTTGTACTCCTTTTGCACCAGTTGGTCCAGTACAACAATATAATGGACTAACATTTGTAGGGAACAGACTTCAGGTAATATCTGGCTTAACAAATTTGGTATGCCCTCCTAATAGTGGTGATATTTTTGAATATAATTTATCAGGAGGACCATATATTGCGAAATACTCCTATAAAAACTTACCTTCAAACTCAAATTATACAATGAAAGAATTAGGATTCTATTTCGATAATTGTTGTGGAAAAAGATGGGTAGTGGGAAGCTCGTCAGGTATTATTTCTCATAATTTGAATATTAATACTTGTGTGCCACCAAATCCAAATTTTTTACTTAATACAACTACTGTAGGAAATCTATATGCTATTTATGATTTCATGTATAAATTATAGAAATTTATATATAAAACCATAGAAAAGACTGTCAATAAAAGGCAGTCTTTTTTCTTTTGTAAGAGGTTTATAGTTTTGTATGATTTTTTTTATAAAATAATAATATTATTTTTACTCCCAATAAAAATATCACATAGTATTGTAATGATATTACCAGAAGTTAAAAGTAAAATAGGAGAAGATATTTCTATTGTAATATACTTAGATAATTGTAAGTGGAATTACATAGTTGATTGTGGAGAAGCAAGTATGCTATCTGTAAAAGATTGCATGAATACACGTGCTATATTTATTTCTCATACACATATAGATCATTTTATTAATTTTGATCAGATTATGCGTCATCAAGTAGGTTGTAAAGAGAGAGTTATAATTTGTGGTCCTAAAAATATAGCCTTACAAGTTCAGGCAAAATTAAGATCATTCACATGGAATCTTGTAGAAGAAGACGCTATACTGTATGAAATTAGAGAAATTATTTCCGAAAACAAGATAAAAGTATATGAAATGAAACCTGCTCAGTGGGAATTGACTCCATTAGAAGATAGGGATTCTCTTTATCAAGATGAACGGTTACTTGTAAATTACACCATTTTAGACCATAAAACAGACGTAATTGCATATCATTTTAAAGACAATGATAAAATAAATATAGCAATTTCAGAGACTTCATATAAACCAGGAAAATGGATAAATGAATTAAAAAATGCTTATATAAATAAGGATAGAAATTGTGAAATAGAGATTGATCAAGTAAAATATTCAGCTCAAAGTCTTTTTTATTTGTTGCAAGTAGAAAAAGGAAATACTTTAGGAGTTATTTTAGATCATGCAGCACACGAAGAGAATCATAATAAAATTAGAAATTTATTTAATGATTGTGATACCGTTTTAATAGAAACATTTTATAAGGATGAAGATAAAGAAAAAGCAATACTTAATTTTCATAGTTATGCATCACAATCAGGAGAAGTAATGCGTAAATCAAATGTAAAAAAAGCCATTCCTATACATTTTTCAAGAAAATATATTGAAGAAGAAATAGCACAAATTGAAATAGAATTTTATAAGGCTTTTGAAAGAAAATAAAAACAAGCTATCAAGAATTAAGATAGCTTGTTTTCATTAAAGAATAGTTTTATCTTTTTATTATTTTTTTAGTAGCAATACCTTCTTGACTATCAATTCTTAAAATATAAATACCAGAATTTAAATTACTAGTATTAATTTCAAAATTTGCTAAGTCCATATTATTATATTTGATATTTTCTATAGTTCGTCCATTTAAATCAGATATAGTGATTGAGTTTATAACATTATTATTTAAATTGTTTATAGACAAATTTGAACTTACAGGATTTGGATAAGATATGAAATTTGAAGTAAAAAAAGTATTACTAGATAAATTACCATCTACAACTATATCATCAATAGATACAGCATCAGCATCATTACCCGTATATTGGAATTTAACTTTAAGATTTGATTGACCAAGATATGATGTCATATCAATGGTTACAGCAACAGTATTATAAAGGTCAGAATCCGGATTATTATCATTATCATCTGTAAAACCTGTTTCAGTATCTTCACTCCACACTTGCGTCCAAGTTGTTCCTCCGTCGTTAGAAACCTTAGCGACTAAGTCTCCTAAATCCTGATTAATCATATATGACCAACCAACTATCACGTTAAAGTTAAAATTAGCACTTGAGTATCCTACTAAACTAAAGGTTGGAGAAATTAAATTAGCATCATTATTAGCAGCAATCCAATCAATTGCGGCTGATGTTCCATTAATATTATAGGTGTTTTGTAAGTTTGCATCACCATCAAATATTGTGGTTGTTAAACCCCAAGGACGAGATGGATTAGTATTGTCAGTTGTCCAACCAGTTGGAGGGAAAACACCCCCTTCAAAGTCTTCATTTAAGACTTGAGCATTAGAAATTGATAAATAATTGATCATTAATAAAAGTAATAGTTTTCTCATAATTTTTTAAATGTTTAATTTTTGTAAAATTAGCTTTTTATTTTATTTATTTTCTATTTTTTAGTTAAAAAATATAATTATAATTTATTATTGTATGTTTGTGTAGGTGTAGACTACCACTTTTTTAATAAAATTTATCAAAAAATAATTTTCCATATTCAATAGCCTTTTCAGGTTCATTAACATCATAAGAAAAATAGATAATTAACTCGTGTATAGAATTTAAAATATAAAAACCTACTTCTTCATTTTGTGCAATAGTAATACTCTTTAAAAGAATATTTTTAATCTTATCGGTTTCTTTATTAACCCTATAGATAGAAACTAAATCCTTTATAGTATTAATATATAATCCCCAATTCTTAATTTCATAAAATTCATCTAGTGCTTTTATATAATATTCTTCCGAATTTTTATAATCAAAAATAGAATAATAATAATGAGCAATATAAAAGTTAGAAAGTGCAAGTTTATTAATATCTCCAATTTCAGGTTGCCTTTTTATTAATTCGAAAATGATAGAAGGATCAATATCATTATCAAATTCTCTATAAACAAATTCTTCGGATGCTATCAATAGACTATCAATGTTCTTGTTTTGTGAAAAAGAACTTAATGTAATTAATGAAGCAAAAAAGAAAAATATTTTTTTCATTCGTAATTATCTTAAAATCAAATATAAATAAACCACATGCGACAGAGGTACCTTTTTCAAAATAAAGGCGAAAATAAAACGCTATTTACTATGACTCGGAGTAAAAAAACAGTTACAGCTTTATAACGGTTATAGTAAAACTGAAAATGTAATTTACTAAAGAATTTTGAGTTTTTAGCAAAAAACAAATAATAATTGAAACTAAAAAGAAGTAAAAAACTTAATTTCGAAGCATTAAATAATTAAAGCCTTTATGACGATTCAAGAATTAAAAACAAAAAACCTCATTCTCTTTGAAGTTATTTCAGGAAGCAAATCGTTTGGATTAAATACATCTACATCAGATACAGATATAAAAGGAGTGTATTATTTACCTAAAGAAGCATTTTTCGGATTAGAATATATTCCACAAATTAGTAATGAAACAAACGATGAGGTTTACTATGAAATAGGACGTTTTATAGAATTATTATTAAAAAATAATCCTAACATATTAGAAATATTAGCCACACCCGAAGATTGTATTTTATACAAACATCCAATTATGAATCTTTTACAAATAGAAGATTTTTTATCTAAGCTTAGCAAAGACAGTTTTGCAGGGTATGCCATCACTCAAATTAAAAAAGCAAGAGGATTAAAAAAGAAAATAGTTAACCCTATTCCAAAAGAGCGAAAAAGTCTATTAGATTTCTGCTATGTATTTGGTGTGAATAATGAAGAATCAATCTCATTAGAAAAATGGTTAAATAAGCAAGATTGCAAACAGGAAAATTGCGGATTAATGAAAGTATCAAATGCGAAAGGAATCTTTGCATTATTTTATGATAAAAATAAAAATTTAGGATATAAAGGCATCATTAAAAATAAAGCATCTAACGAAGTTTCATTGTCCTCTGTACCAAAAGAAGAAAAACAAATAGCTTATTTGTCATGTAATTTAGAAGGATATTCAATGTATTGTAAAGAATATGCAGAATATTGGGATTGGATAGCAAAAAGAAATGAAGATCGTTACAATACAAACCAAAAACACGGAAAACAGTATGATTCAAAAAACATGATGCATACAATACGATTACTACAATCTGCAAAGCAAATAATAACAACAGGTAAACTAAATATTAGAGTAACAAATAGAGAAGAATTATTAACAATAAAAGCAGGAGCAATGGATTATGATGATTTGCTTGAAATAGCAGATCATTTAATCGAAACTATTGAAATGGAATATGAAAAATGCAACCTTCCAGAAATGCCTATAAAAGAAAAAGCGATAACTAATCTAATTAAAATTAGAGAAGAAATGTATCAATAGGATCAAATGTTTTAAAATAAAAACATACTCATGGTTAATTTGTTCAAATTAGAAATAAAAAATGTCATAAAATTCTGTTAATTTATTTTTAATTAGATAGAAACATAGTATTTTCATCTTCTATTAAACAAAAAATAGAATAGTATTGCAATAATGGTCAAAAACTTCAATTGACCTAAAAAAAGTTGAAGAAATAAACAAAATTATTAATTATGAAGAAATCAATTTTAAGTTTAAAAGGAACACAAACGTTATCAAGAAACGAACAAAAAGTAGTTAATGGAGGAAGAGGTGGCTGTAATTGTAGTACTTATGGAGGACCAGTAGTAGCTCCATCATGTCAGTTTTATTATGATCTTCCAGAAGAACATAAATGTTGTGTGTTTTTAGATTTTAGCTGGAATTGCTAGATTTTAAAAACAAAATATTAAAAACCTAGACTTTTGGTCTAGGTTTTTTTATAAAAAAGCTTTTTAATCAAGTGGTCCCCAAACGCATTCTAATTCCGCGCAAAATCGACCATATTTGATACAGTTTCCATAATCATCAGTGCATTTTGCTCTTCCTCCTTGGATTCCTCTTTGCTCTTTTCTTTCCAATTTTTTAATCCCATCTAACGTTAAAATGTTGTCTAACATATGCTATATAATTTATTTGATTTGTAATAGAATAAAATTAATAAAAAAATAACTGGATATCTTAAAAACTATCATTTATATTGATTAATAGCATTAAATTTAACTGTAATTATATTAAATATATATTTTTTTAACTATATGTGTGTTGAAATTTTTGTAGTTCCTTTTTTTAGGAATCTGTTTTATTCTGCATTATAATAAAAATATATGTAATAAATATCTTATAAAAATACAAGAATGAATACTTTTTATATTGTAAAAATTATTAAATTAGAGCCTTGTAAAACATAATATATTATATGCTATAAAACAGTTAGGCACTATAGAATGAAAGTGAATAATAATAGTATAATATAATGGTAAAATAACATTTATGGAATTAACTATTTCAGTAAAACAATTAGGAAAAAAACATCCTATATTACAAAATAATACAATTAGTTTAGCACTTTCTAGCTCAATAGTAACTTTAAAAGACCTACTTGAAGCTGTTGTAGAAAGTCAGGTTGAAAAATTTAAAACTTCCTCTTTTGAATGGGACGATCAAGATACCATTCATTTACCCAAAGAAAACTATTTACCTATTTTAACAGACACAGGAAAAGTAGGCTTTGGAGCACTTTATAACCATAATACAATCGATTTACAAAAAGCAAAAGAAACAGCTCTTTTAGCTTATGAAGACGGATTGTTTGCTGTCTTTTATGGCGATGATGAGCTTCAAACACTTTCTGATACTATAGAGCTATCTGAAAACAAAGCGCTTACCTTTATAAGACTTACCTTCTTATCAGGAAGTTATTGGTAACAAACAACAAGAAAAAAATCAATACTATATAAAAAACAATAATACTATGTCAATTGAACTTGCATTAGCGAAAAATGTAATAGAGAATCCTCTTGCTCGCTATAAAAGAGAGTTAGAAGAATGTATAAATAATGATTTTATACTAAAACAAATACAAAATAATAAACTAGAAAAAGTAGTTGCAGAATTTGGATGTCAATTAGTAACCATAAAAAACAACTATAGTTATTACATTTCTCTAGGATCAGAAGAATCAACTCTTTTTGAGAAATGGGTTACTAATGATATGTGGGACAATCCAAAATATTATGATTTATTACTTTACTTCTTTGGAGAAACCAATGCCAAATATGTAAAAGAGGCTTGGAATAAGCTCCCTTATAAAGCCTATCAAACAGGATATGCAAGACGTTCATTTAGAGCTCCAAATCACAATAAAATTTTATTAGTAAACCAAGTCAACTTTCTAAGAACATTACTTTTAGGATCTTATTTGTATCAATATAGAAATAATATCTATTACAATTTAACCATAGAAGAACAAATAAAATATGATACAGAAATAACCAATCCTCAAAACCAGTTTATGATTTGGTCAGCAGCAATAGACGCTGGAGATCAAAAAGTATATCAATTAATTGAAGATATTATTTTTAATAAAGAAACAGTAGGAAAAGTATCAAAAAACATAATTAAGGCCTTACTAAATAGTGAAAAGAAAAGCTCTTGGGAACTAGTAGAAAAACTATTACTTGCTGCACAACGACAAGAAGGATTGCGTCAAACAGTTCTAGAATCGTTAGACGAAACAAGTATAGAAGCCTTAGAATACATGATAAACGTTATTATTGAAAATAAATTAACTCGTTTTTCATCAGTAGTAAGAGCAATAGATACCTGGACAGGACTAGGTTGGGAAGCAGAAAAAGAAACCACAGTGCGTAACATTCTTCAATTTGCATCGCACTATTTTGCAAATCAAGATAGTATACCAGCAGGCATTCAAAGCAAAAACAATAACGAAGTTTACATGGCATTATGGGTACAAGGCGTTTTAGATATTCAAAAAACAGTACCTTATTTGCATGATTTATTAGAAAATGGATCCATAGAAAAAAAATGTTTAGCCATACGATTTACAGGTGAAACAAACGATCCTTACATAGAAATGCCTATTTATTACAAAGCATTAGAAACAGACAACCTTCAAATACTAGCTTTTGTATCGTATAGATTAAAAGCCTTGTTAGAAGCAAACACAAAAGGAAAATACTATATAAATAACCCAGATTATCCCAACTTTTTTCAAAAAGTATACGATTTAACACAATCTATAACTGTAAAAGAAAAAACATTTGAAGGAAAAGTATTCTCTTGGTCTACTGTTAAATTTGAACGCGATACGCTATATGCTTCAGCAATGGCACTAGTAGGAGAAAATCAAGAATATTTACAACTTATATTAGACGATTTTGACAACCTATCAATTCATTTAAGAGAAAAAATAACCCGAGAAATATTAGGAAAATACTACTGTTATTCTTTTTATGCTTTAAAAAATAATACGACTGCTTTAAAAGAAAAACCAACAGAATTTCAAAGAGAGTTTGCCTCAAAAGTAATAAAAGATAGAGGAGAAGCTATAATGGCTTCCGCTATTTGTACATTGAGTGCTGTAGAATTAAATAAAACAGAATTAGACCTTTTTGAAGACTTACTAAAACGTAAAAATTCTACTCTGAAGAAAAATATAATTGAAATGCTAATAAAACAAGACGATAGCATTTTAATCTCTTTTGTAGAAGGAATTATAGAAAAAGGAAATGTTGAACAACGAATGAGTGCTTTAGACCTTATTTTACAACTTCAAAAAGCAGAAAAATTACCTGAAAAAATAAAAGAATGGATAAAAGCATTTTCAGAAAAAAGCAACCTTTCCGAAAGAGAATCTAAGTTTTTAGAACAAATAAATCCATCTAATGATATAGAAGTATTATCACAAGAAAATGGCTATGGTTTTTATGATCCAAATGCAATTTCTACTTATGCTTTACCCGAAATAGCAAAAGACTCCTTCTACACACAAGTAACCCAAAAAAACAAATATGGTTTTTCAAAACCATATGAAACAATCAAAGAAGCATTAGATAGATTATACAATCTTTTTGAAGCTAATAAAGATTACGAATATGAAATAGAATATTATGATAATACTAGAGAAAAAGTACTATTAGGAAACAACTTTAGTGAACAAAAAAGATTAACAGACAAAGTAACACCAGAAGAGCGTTTTGTGAATTACCCATTACATACAGTTTGGGAAAATTGGTATCTTACTGAAGAATTACAGCCTATAGATTTATTCTTATTGAGTTTTGCAACCGCTTGCGATAGAAAAGTATGGAGAGATATATTAGAAGAATATGTATTCTACTATCATAATGAAATCCCAAATCCTAAGAAAGATAAATACTATTGGTCAAACCCTTTGTTTAAAATTATAAATGCATTAAAACTAAAATTCCCTTTCAAAGAAAAACAAGAGTACCTTATAGATGCCTGTTCAAAACTCTTTAGTAATTTACCTCAATCAGTTTTAGAATATGAATATAAGCCCGAAAAAAACAATTATTATAGAAGTTCAGACAGAGGTAATGGTTTTCAAAGCGAATCTTATTTTGGCGTATTCTTAGAAGCAATTTCACTAAATAAATTAACAACAGAACAGCAACATAAAGTTTGGAATCTATATAGATGGTATCAATTATCTGGCCTAAAAGAAAATTATTCCTTTATCAAACCACCTTTGTACATGTATTGTGTGGCTTACGAAAACAAATATATAACCGAAGGAGAACTATATGAAGGCATTTTAGATGGTAACAGATTATCTTTATTAACAGGAGATAAAAACAACCGTAGAGAACATGATAGCGCTAACCTAAAGAAAAACTTTCCTTTCTTATTGCCAATGATAGATAAAATAAGAAAAGCATTCTTAGATATTGAAGTCAAACGAGGAGATGCCAATACATCCGTAACCCATTTAGTACAACGTTTAGAAAAAATATACGGAGCCAATCGCTTTGTAGAACTTCTAGAAAACGTAGGAAAAGCCAATATATACAAAGGCTATATCTATTCATGGGGTTATAACGAAATGAGTAAGCAAAAACTATTTAGCTTCTTATTAAAAAGATGTTTCCCATTACAAACAGATACCCAAGAAACATTTAACACATTAATACAAAAAAGTAAACTCACAGAAGAACGTCTGGTTCAGGCAGCTATCTACGCACCACAATGGCAAAAACTAATTAGCAATTACCTAGACTGGAAAGGACTAGATGAAGGTATTTGGTGGTTACATGCCCACACTAAAACATCAAGTTATAGCGATGTTAATTCCGAATTAGAAAGCGAAGTAGCCAAATATTCTGCAATAGACCTACAAGACTTTAAAAACGGAGCTGTTGATAAAGACTGGTTTATATCATCATACAAACAATTAGGAAAAGCCAAATGGGAAATATTATATGATGCAGCCAAATTCATAACCGATGGAAACGGACATCGTAGAGCACGCTTATATTCTGATACCCTAACCGGAAGTTTAAAAATTAGAGAAGTAACCGCAAAAGTAAAAGACAAACGCGATCAAGATTATTTGCGTGTTTATGGATTAGTACCACTTAGTAAAACCAATCCAGAAAAAGACGTTTTACAGCGCTATGAATACTTACAACAATTTAAAAAAGAAAGCAAAGAGTTTGGCTCCATGAAACAAACCAGTGAAGCTTTGGCTCTTAGTGTTGCTATGGAAAACTTAGCCCGAAATGCAGGCTATGTAGACCCAATGCGATTAACATGGGCAATGGAAACCAAACAAGTACAGCAAATATTATCAAAAGATACTGCCATTACTTTCGATGATGTAACCATTAGCTTAGTTATAAACCAAGAAGGTAAAGCCGATTTAGAAGTAACCAAAGGCGATAAAAAATTAAAAGCCATACCTGCCAAACTAAAAAAAGAAAAGGAACTAATAGAACTAACCAGTTATAGAAAAACCATGCGAGAGCAATGGTCACGTTCAAGAAAAGGACTCGAAGAAGCTATGGTAAGAGGAGATGCTTTCACATTAGACGAAATGACAAACCTATTTGAACATCCAGTAATTTCAAAACATTTAGAAAAATTAGTATTTGTAGCCAATGATACACAAGTAGGTTTCTTTTCTTCCGGTAATTTAGTAGCAGCTACAGGAGAAATTATTCCATTAGATCAAAACCCAACATTTAGAATAGCACATTGTTATGATTTGCATGCCAATGCTGTTTGGACAGATTTCCAATCGTATTGTTTTGATAACAAGTTAGTACAGCCATTCAAACAAGTGTTTAGAGAGTTATATGTACCTACACCAGACGAGTTAGTCGAAAGAGCAATTTCTCGTAGATATGCAGGACATCAAGTACATCCAAAACAAACCTTAGCACTTTTAAAAAACAAAGGTTGGAAAGTAGATTATGAAGAAGGCTTACAAAAAGTATTCCATGCAGCAGGTTTCCAAGTAAAACTATATGCCATGGCCGATTGGTTTTCACCAGCAGATGTAGAAAGCCCAACACTAGAAACCATAGAGTTCCATTCATTAAAAGACTATAAAAACATTCCTTTTGAAGACATTAACCCAAGAATATTTTCAGAAGTAATGCGCGACATAGACCTCGTAGTAAGCGTAGCCCACGTTGGAGGAGTAGATCCAGAAGCCAGTCATTCTTCTATTGAAATGAGAGCCGTATTACTAAGAGAGACACTGCGATTATTCAAAATTAATAATGTTGAGGTAAAAGAATCACATGCCTTAATTACAGGAACTATGGCAAACTATAGCGTTCATTTAGGGAGTGCAGTTGTACATCAAACACCAGGAAAATACTTATCAATCCTACCTATTCATTCACAACACAGAGGAAGACTATTCATCCCTTTTGCCGATGATGATCCAAAATCAGCAGAAGTAATGTCGAAAGTACTCCTGTTTGCCAAAGACAATGAAATACAAGACCCAACTATCCTTACACAAATAGATAAAAAGATAGCGGTAACAGAATAACAAACAAAACCAATTAGCAAAACAAAAAACCTAGACTATTTAGCCTAGGTTTTTTGCTTTAAAAAGAAAAAAATTCTTAAAGAGGAGGTAATTGGCATACACGTTCAGCACATATAAGACCATATTGTGTGCATAATCCTGTAGCTGGGTCAATACACATTTTTTTTCCACCTTGAACTGTTCTCAATTCTTTTCTTTCTAGTTTTTTAACCTCTGTAAGTTCTAAAATGCTTTTTAACATGATGTTTCTTTTTTAGTTGATCATAAAAATACCTATTTTTTACACCTTAACCTTTATAAATGAGAACTTTAACTTTGGTTATAGAAAAAATGTAATAGTAGTAAAAATAGATAAACCTTACATAATCACTAACCATAATCTTGTCATGCTGTAAGCATCCCATAAGAGATTCCGTAAACAAAACCATCAACTATCACTAATCACAATCTTGTCATGCTGTAAGCATCCTATTAGAGATTCCGTAAACTAAAACCATCAATAATTAATTATTAACCATTAAAAAACAACGGATTAAAATCGCATTGCTAGAAAATACATTGTTCTTCTGGAGCTTACATGTTTTTGTGTTATTTTAAATCTTAGGTCTAAAAACTAAGAATAACCTCAATGCGAAAAACCGTAAGTTATTATAAAAGGAAAATTTTAGTTTAGCAAACTGGTGGTGAAATGCTTTCTATGTATTATTTTTAGTAATTAATAGAAACATTGAGATTATCTAATTTAGAAAGACAATTAAAAAAACAAATAGTATAGCAAACGAATTAAATAATTATGAAAAACTTTAGCAACCTTTACCAAGTAAGTAAAACAGTTCGTTTTGAGTTAAAACCAATTGGTAATACCTTAGAAAATATTAAAAACAAAAGTTTATTAAAAAATGATAGCATTAGAGCCGAAAGTTATCAGAAAATGAAAAAGACCATCGATGAGTTTCATAAATATTTTATCGATTTAGCTTTAAACAACAAAAAATTAAGTTATTTAAATGAATATATAGCATTATATACCCAAAGTGCAGAAGCAAAAAAGGAGGATAAATTTAAAGCAGATTTTAAGAAAGTTCAAGATAATTTGCGAAAAGAAATTGTTTCTTCTTTTACAGAAGGAGAAGCTAAAGCTATTTTTTCAGTTTTAGATAAAAAAGAACTTATTACTATTGAATTAGAAAAATGGAAAAACGAAAATAACTTAGCAGTTTATTTAGATGAAAGTTTCAAATCTTTTACTACCTATTTTACTGGTTTTCATCAAAACAGAAAAAATATGTATTCGGCAGAGGCTAATTCTACCGCTATTGCCTATCGTTTAATACATGAAAATTTACCAAAATTTATAGAAAACAGTAAAGCATTTGAAAAGAGTAGTCAAATAGCAGAATTGCAACCAAAAATTGAAAAGCTATATAAAGAATTTGAAGCCTATTTGAATGTGAACAGTATAAGTGAACTGTTTGAAATAGATTATTTTAATGAAGTGCTTACTCAAAAAGGAATTACTGTATATAACAACATTATAGGTGGTAGAACAGCAACAGAAGGCAAACAGAAAATTCAAGGGTTAAATGAAATTATTAATTTGTATAACCAAACCAAACCTAAAAATGAACGATTACCAAAACTAAAACAACTATACAAACAAATTTTGAGTGATCGCATTTCATTATCTTTTTTACCAGATGCTTTTACCGAAGGGAAACAAGTTTTAAAAGCCGTTTTCGAGTTTTATAAAATTAATCTGTTGAGCTATAAACAAGATGGAGTAGAAGAGAGTCAAAACCTTTTAGAATTGATACAGCAAGTTGTAAAAAATTTGGGTAATCAGGATGTAAACAAAATTTATCTTAAAAACGATACCAGTTTAACCACGATTGCACAACAATTATTTGGTGATTTTTCGGTTTTTTCTGCTGCTTTGCAATACCGTTATGAAACGGTTGTAAACCCAAAATATACAGCAGAATATCAAAAAGCAAACGAAGCTAAACAAGAAAAATTAGACAAAGAGAAAATCAAGTTTGTAAAACAAGACTATTTTTCTATTGCTTTTTTACAAGAAGTTGTTGCCGATTATGTTAAAACCTTAGATGAAAATTTAGATTGGAAACAAAAATATACACCTTCTTGTATTGCCGACTATTTTACTACCCATTTTATAGCAAAGAAAGAAAATGAAGCAGACAAAACTTTTAATTTTATTGCTAATATAAAAGCAAAATACCAGTGCATTCAAGGAATATTAGAACAAGCAGACGATTATGAAGACGAATTGAAACAAGACCAAAAACTTATTGATAATATAAAATTTTTTCTAGATGCTATTTTGGAAGTAGTACACTTCATCAAACCGTTGCACTTAAAATCGGAAAGTATTACCGAAAAAGACAATGCTTTCTATGATGTTTTTGAAAACTATTATGAGGCTTTAAATGTAGTGACTCCGCTTTATAATATGGTTCGTAATTATGTGACTCAAAAACCGTATAGTACAGAAAAAATTAAATTGAATTTTGAAAATGCACAATTGCTAAATGGTTGGGATGCGAACAAAGAAAAAGATTATTTAACAACTATTCTTAAGAGAGATGGGAACTATTTTTTAGCTATTATGGATAAAAAACATAATAAAACATTTCAGCAATTTACAGAAGATGATGAAAACTATGAAAAAATAGTTTACAAACTATTACCAGGCGTAAACAAAATGTTACCAAAAGTTTTCTTTTCTAATAAGAATATAGCTTTCTTTAATCCTTCAAAAGAAATTTTAGACAATTATAAAAACAATACACATAAAAAAGGAGCAACATTTAATCTTAAAGATTGTCATGCATTAATAGATTTTTTTAAAGATTCGTTAAATAAACATGAAGATTGGAAATATTTCGATTTTCAATTTTCGGAAACCAAAACCTATCAAGATTTAAGTGGATTTTATAAAGAAGTAGAACATCAAGGCTATAAAATAAATTTTAAAAAGGTGAGTGTTTCACAAATAGATACGCTAATAGAGGAGGGGAAAATGTATCTATTTCAAATTTATAATAAAGATTTTTCTCCCTATGCTAAAGGAAAACCGAATATGCACACGCTGTATTGGAAAGCTCTTTTTGAAACACAAAATTTAGAAAATGTGATTTACAAATTGAACGGTCAGGCTGAAATATTTTTTAGAAAAGCCTCTATTAAAAAGAAAAATATTATTACTCATAAAGCCCATCAACCCATTGCTGCAAAGAACCCTTTAACTCCAACGGCAAAAAATACTTTTGCTTATGATTTAATAAAAGACAAACGTTACACAGTAGATAAGTTTCAGTTTCATGTGCCTATAACCATGAATTTTAAAGCCACAGGAAACAGTTATATTAACCAAGATGTTTTAGCTTATTTAAAAGACAATCCAGAGGTTAACATTATTGGTCTGGATCGTGGAGAACGTCATTTGGTCTATTTAACGTTAATCGATCAAAAAGGAACTATTCTTTTGCAAGAAAGTTTAAATGTAATACAAGACGAAAAAACACACACACCCTATCATACTTTGCTCGATAATAAAGAAATAGCGAGAGACAAGGCTCGAAAAAATTGGGGCAGTATAGAAAGCATTAAGGAACTAAAAGAAGGCTATATTAGTCAAGTAGTGCACAAGATTACAAAAATGATGATCGAGCATAATGCTATAGTAGTAATGGAAGATTTAAATTTCGGTTTTAAAAGAGGGCGTTTTAAAGTGGAAAAACAAATCTATCAAAAACTAGAAAAAATGTTGATTGATAAACTGAATTATTTAGTATTAAAAGACAAACAACCGCATGAACTAGGCGGACTATACAACGCTTTGCAATTGACCAATAAGTTTGAAAGTTTTCAGAAAATGGGTAAACAATCGGGATTTTTATTCTATGTTCCTGCTTGGAACACCAGTAAAATAGATCCTACTACAGGGTTTGTGAATTACTTTTATACCAAATATGAAAATGTAGAAAAAGCAAAGACTTTCTTTAGTAAGTTTGATAGTATTCTATATAATAAGACCAAAGGGTATTTTGAATTTGTGGTTAAAAACTATAGTGATTTTAACCCAAAAGCAGCCGATACAAGACAAGAATGGACAATTTGTACGCATGGAGAAAGAATTGAAACCAAACGACAAAAAGAGCAAAACAATAACTTTGTAAGCACAACAATACAACTAACAGAGCAGTTTGTAAACTTTTTTGAAAAAGTAGGTTTAGACCTTTCAAAAGAATTGAAAACCCAGCTAATAGCGCAAAATGAAAAGTCCTTTTTTGAAGAATTATTCCATTTGTTAAAATTAACCTTGCAAATGCGAAATAGCGAAAGCCACACCGAAATAGATTATCTCATTTCTCCAGTAGCCAATGAAAAAGGAATCTTCTATGATAGTAGAAAAGCAACAGCAAGCTTACCAATAGATGCCGATGCAAACGGAGCCTATCATATTGCCAAAAAAGGATTGTGGATTATGGAGCAAATTAACAAAACCAATTCGGAAGACGATTTAAAGAAAGTGAAATTGGCTATTTCTAATAGAGAATGGTTGCAATATGTGCAACAAGTACAAAAAAAATAGCGAACAAATAAACAGTCATTGAATTATGGAAAATTATTTGCCGATCTCCTATATCAACGATTTTATTTTTTGTCCTCGTTCTATATACAATCATCAAATGTATCAGAACCGAGATGAAATTATATATCAGGGTGAAAAACAAACAGAAGGTAAAGCTGCACATGATAAGATAGATAATAAAGAATATTCAACAAAGAAGAATATACTTCAAAGTTTTGAAGTGTATTCTTCTAAATATCAATTGTTTGGAAAACTAGATCTTTTTGATGTAGATAAAGGACTGTTAACGGAACGTAAAAATAATATTAAAACCATCTATGATGGATATGTTTTTCAGTTGTATGCACAATATTTTGGTTTAAAAGAAATGGGATACATTGTTACAAAAATGGCTTTGTATGATTTTTCAAAAAATAAAATGTACCCAATTGCTTTGCCCGAAGAAAACAAAATGATGCAACAAAAGTTTGAAATTACTTTGAATAAAATTAGAACTTTTTCACTACTAAGCAAAAATTTTGTCGCTAATAAATTTAAATGTGAAAAATGTATTTATAACCTTTTATGTGATGCTTCCTTATGTTAAGTTTTCCCGATTTTGAAAAGAAAAGAATAGTAGTTGTTTTTACCACCGAAAAACAAAAGTTTGCCATTAAAAATGATAATTTGGTGGTGAAAGATGAAAACGAAAAAATAATTTTGCAAGATACCTGTTATCGTATATTATCACTTTGGGTAATAGGTAATTGTTCCATTACAAGTGTTTTACTCAAAAAAAGCAAACGACACGGCTTTCCTATTTTTCATTTAGGGGCAAATTTTAGATTAATTGGTACTTGGCATTCTGCAACAGAGGGCAATTTTTTATTACGATATAAGCAATACCATTTTAGTAGTAAAGATATTGCAAAAAGAGTTGTTGTAAATAAAATAACCAATCAGTTGGAGCTAGTAAAAGATATTAGAAAAAAAGGAGCTTTAGAAAAAAATGCGATAGCACAATTGACAAACCATCTTCAAAAAATTGATGGTTTGCAAGAGTGGAAAGAAATTCTAGGAGTTGAAGGAATTGCTAGTAAAGTATTTTTTTCAATCTATTTTAAAGATATGGATTGGAAAGGGCGGCAACCTAGAGCAAAGATTAATCCAATTAATGTTTTAATGGATATAGGCTATACTTTTTTGTTCTATTGGGTAGAAAGTATGCTTAGTTTGTATGGTTTTGATTTATATAAAGGAGTGTATCACCAAAATTTCTACCAGCGAAAAAGTTTGGTTTGCGATATAATAGAACCTTTTCGATGTATTATAGACAGGCAAATAAGAAAAGCTTATAATTTAGGTCAAGTAAAAGAAGAAGATTTTACACTACTTCGCAATCAGTACCAATTGAAGTATGAAAAAACAAAAGAGTATACTCGGTGGTTATTGTTGGCTATAATTAGCCATAAAGAAGCTATTTATTATTATTGTAGAGATTATTATCGTGCATTTATAAGTGAAAAACCAATAGAGCAATATCCTTTTTTTCAAATACCAATTTCAAATAAATAAAGTTATGTTACTAGTATCCTATGACATAAGTAATAATAAAACAAGAACCTTATTTTCAAAATTTCTAAGCAAATTTGGGCATCGATTACAATATTCCTTGTTTGAAATTAATAATAGTAAACGTATCTTAAACTTAATACAAATTGAAATTAAAACTAAATATGTAAAACGTTTTGAAGAGACCGATAGCATTATGATTTTTCAAATGAGTGCCAGTTGTGTTATAACAAAATATGGTTATGCAAAACATCAAGATGAAGATTTGGTATTGTTTTAAAAAACACTATCTTTGGTAAGCATTATATATTACAATTGTAAGAAATGCAAACCTTAGTCTTATTTTTTTTTTATACTAAAAGTAGCATTAAATGTCAGTAAATTTTTCTTTTAAAGAAACATTATACTCAAAAAACAAAGTGATTTTTGATTT
>NZ_JYGZ01000006.1:0-142938 GCF_000967805.1 Flavobacterium sp. 316 | reverse complement strand
TTGTTTTAAAGCAAACTAAAATTTATTTTTAATAATTAACACAACAACCACTCCTCACCATACAAAAACGCCCTTCACAAGAGGGCGTTTTTTATTTTAGTATAGATTGTTTTTTTTAACATTATGTATTGATAATCTGTATGTTAAGTTAAAAAACGGGTTGTTTTTTAAAACAGGTATTTATACCTATAACCTCGCTATTATTTCTGAATACATTTGGTATGTAGTTCTACAAAAAAAGAGATTCATTAAGATAAGCTTTAATTAATGGAATCTTTTTTCAAAGTTATTTTGATAGTTGTAAAAGACGTCATTTACAAATAAATCATTGGCTTTACTTTATGTAATTGGTGCTTTAAAGTAGGGCATCAACAAAAAAACAAATTAATAACAAATAACAAAAATCATGAGCACAAAAGAGATTTCAACTGCTGACGGAAAATTATTTTTCTCCAATCCACCTCATCCGGATTGTACTATTCAGCCAGAATTAAAAGACTTAAATGAAGTAAAAGATTTTAAAATAGATACTTCTGCTGCAACAGCTAATAGATCTGCTGCTCCACTTCCAAAAGTAGCGGTTTATAAAGTAGCGGCTGATGTGGTGGTAACACCTGCTAACCCTTTGATTATTTCAGGAAGCGGACCAGTACAGGTGAGTTATAATAAAGTAACCATTCAACCAGGAGGACAAATAAAAGTATTAACTACTGCCGATATTCGAATTGCAGAGTTAGTAAAAATGTAATTAAAAATAGACACAACATTAAAAATTAATAGACATGAGTAATTTAAATGGAGATATAATAATATACGGTGCAGATGGTAGTAATGGAACGGCTGGTCAAGGCTTTTCAAGTGCTGCACCTAGTGGAAACAATGGTACAAATGCCAACTGTGATTGGGATTCGGTTTGTAGACCTAGTTCTTCAAAAGGAACAGCAGGAGCTAACGGAGCCGATGCAGGTTCAGGTGCTTCTGGCGGAAATGGTTCCGATTGTCCGAATGCTACAATAACAATAGGGCAATTAACAGGTTCTATAGTAGTTGCTGCTGCCGCAGGAAGCGGAGGAGCTGGTGGAAATGGTGGAAACGGACAAACTGGTGGAAATGGTGGCGATGGCGGAAAAGCGTCTGGCTGTCCTGCTGGTTCAGATTGTGGTGCTAGTGATGGTGGTGCTGCAGGAAATGGCGGAAAAGGTGGCAACGGAGGAAATGGAGGAAATGGCGGAAACGGTGCTAGTAGCATAGTGGTGCAATACCATGGTGGTAGTGTTTTAACATCTGCTCCAGTTCCTAAAGGAGGTTCAGGAGGTACAGGTGGAAATGGCGGAAGTGCTGGTAAAGCAGGTTCACCAGGAGGAGCACAAGGATCTGGAGGTAGTGCAGGTACTAGTGGTACATCTGGAAATGATGGACATCAATCTAATATTATTTTGCAACAAGTTTAAAAAAGTAAAGCTATGAATGCGACTAAAGATTCAATTTTGTCAAACGTAGCACAACTTTCATCTTATGCATCCACACTTAGTTTGGCTTCGGCCAAACAGGTGTTGGATTTAAGAGATGAACTACTGGCTTTACCAGAGGAAACTAATCTTCAACTAGGTGGTAGATCGGGCTTAAATATAGATGGCAGTCCATTGCAATATTGCATTAGCTCTTCAAGCGAAGGTTTGCATGGGCGTTTTATAAGTGATCCTTCATGCATTGTAGGTTCGCCAGAAGAACGATTTCAGTATAGTTATCAAGCTTTGCAAAAATTATATAGTACCACACAAACGGAAGAAATAAAGGAAATGTGTGAGGAAATGTTAGCCTTTCATTTACCTGTTTCTAAAGAAAACATGGAAGAATATCCAGATGGTGTTTTTTGGTTAGGTGCTTCTCCCGATAGTAAGGGTATGGCTATTTATATTGATGGCAGAAGAGGTGGTAAAGAAGCTTCTTGGAAAAGATTTAGTGATTGGTTAAAGCATTTAATGCCTAATGCTACAGAAGTTGATGAATTTGTAAAAACGTTGAGTCCGTATGCTAATATTATGAGTATCGGTTTAGAAGGCAGTTCTTTAAAAAACGTAAGGGCTAAAATTTATTTTAGATTAACCCATAAACTTACCATTGAAGATTTAAAAATACCAGTTTTGCTCGATGAATCGGTTACCCATTTTTTTAACGATGTAATAGGAGATAAAGAGGTGAATTTAGCAGGTGTAGTATTTAATGTAGGTTTTCATATTGCCAGTTCAAAATTGTTTGATGCAAAAATTGATATTTGTGCTTGTCCTTCTTACGTTGAACTAAACCCTAGTGAATGGGTTACTTTATTAGAGGAAACCACAATAAAAAATAAGGTTACCCCATTTCCAATACAAAAAGAAGTGTTAGAAAACGAATGTGCTGTTTCTTATTACGGATTAGGAATAGACATTATGGGAAATAAAAGACTAAATCTTTATTTAAAGAATAAAATAGTATCTAATTAAAACGCATTCATTACAGTTTTAGTTATACAACGCTGCTTTTTCTCTTTAAGCAAAATATTTAATTATTCAAATTTACTATTGCAGCATACTCATTGTAATCTGCACTAGATTTTTATTATCTATACACATGAAGCAAAGCATCATTATTCCAAAAAATAAAATTGCTATTTACTATCAAGGATATTGCACCAAATGTAAATTTTTATCTAAAATGGTGGTTGTTTTATCCTTATATATGATTGAAAGGATACCATTAGAAGTTGACGAAAGTATTCAACTTTTTTTTGAAGATTATCCTAAAGCTAAAGGCTATCCCATACTCTTTTTGGGTAGAATACCTATTTATAATTATTGGGTTTTTCCAGCGGTTCCTTTTGCTATTGTCTTGTCTTGGTTTTACAAACTGCAAACGTTGTTTATCCAAGATAATTGATCAAAGTCTAATTTTTTTATAAAGAAATATGAGAAATGTTTTTAAAAACCCCATTCAACAAAAAGAATTTGAAGAAAAGGGATATGTGGTACTTGATTTTTTGAATCCTTCAGAAGTTGATACACTACAACAATTATATAATCAATTGAATGCTCAGCCTAAGGAGAGAGGTTTTTCCACGTCTAATATGAGTATGGATGCCAATTACAGAAAGAAAGTATCTGATGGCATAACAGAGACTTTTAAGAATGCTGTTGCCTTGCATTTAGAAAATTTCAAACTCTTTTTCGGAATATTCACATCTAAGCAAGCAAATCAATCGGAAAGTATTTGTTCTATACATCAAGATCCTACTTATGTGGACGAATCAAAATACCAAGGTATTACGTTATGGGTACCTCTTATAGACACTAATGCCACAAATGGCGCTCTTGAAGTTATAGATGGCAGTCATAAATTAAATGACGGTCCAAGAAGTACGCTTCCTAAATTTCCATACAATGAATTGAGCCCTTATTTGATAGAAAATTACTTTAAACGCTTAGATATTAAGGCCGGACAAGCGTATATAGGAAGTTCTAAAGTGTTTCATTGGTCGCCTTCTAATTTTAGCAATACTGAAAGAGTAGCTGCGCTAGCTTGGTTAGCAGAGGAAGAAAGTCAAATGCGTTGTTATTATCAAGATTTTAGAAATCCAGGAGCAACTATGGAGGTGTTTGAGTTGGAACCAGATTATTATATAGAAACCCCTTTGTTTAGCAGACCAGATGAGGCTAGAGCAAAAAAAATAGGGGAAGTTCCTTATTATTTTGATCCTCAAAATGAAGAAAGTGTTACCACAATATTAGGAGAAGCACATAAGAAAATGAAATTATCGGTTTAAAAATGAAAACAAGTATAGAAAATAGAATTCTTTTTAAAAATCCAGAGCATCAAGCTTTTTTTGATGTAAACGGGTATGTAGTGGTCGATTTTTTAAATGATAACGAAATAGCATCACTTAAAAAATTGTATGATTCTTTAGAAGGAGATCTAGGAGAAGCTGCTTTTGCTTCAACGATTATGAGTAAAAGCGCTATCTATAGAAATGCAGTTTCTAAGGGAATAGGTAACCATTTTGAAAGAGCAATGGCGACTATTTTTGAAGAGGTTACTTTCTTTTGGGGAAATTTCAATATTAAATACCCTCATCAAAATATAGGTATTGTTCCTCTGCATCAAGACCCTTCATTTTTAGATGAAAGACGTTTTCAACCCCTTGGTTTATGGGTTCCTTTACTAGATACTACTTTAGAAAATGGTGCTTTAGAAGTAATACCCGGAAGTCATCATTTTTTACATTTTCCTAGATGTGGTGGAGCTCCTTTTCCTTTTTCTACGTATCAAGATGCACTTTTAAAAGAATTTGGTGTTTCATTGCCTATGAAAGCAGGGCAAATTTATATAGGAAGCCCAGCACTGTTTCATGCTTCACCAACCAATAAAAGTCAACATCCTAGAATAGTAGCAGCAGGTTTGGCAGGTCCTTCAGAAAGTAGGTTAAAATACCATTTCTATAATGAATCTGAGTCCAATAATAGAGCCGATATATTTGATGTAGATCAAAATTACTATCTCTCAGCTCCTTTATTTAGTAGACCCAATGAAAAAGAATATGAATTAGTGGAAAGTTTAGTTTTAGAAAAACAAAAAGTTACAAAAGAAATGCTGTTTGATTATTTAAGTCAATTTAAAATAAAAAAAGACCATGTTACATGCGAATAGAGAATATTTAAAGAATAGTGAAGAACTTATCACAAAAAAAGCCTCTTGGAACTTCCTTTTTGAGCAAGGGATAAAACACTTGGTTGCAGAAAAAGAAGCCGGTTTTGTGAATACAAAACATAGTATGCCTTTTACAAAGGAAGCTTTTCAGGTGGAACAAGAATTACAAATAGCGGATATTTTTCAAAGGGCTTTACTAGTTGATACTTTAATTGATGCACAAGAGAAATATCCTATTCGTTTACAAGAAATTATAACATCAGAGTTAACCTATTTAAAAAGCGTTAAAAGAGAAGGAGGAATAGGAGGATGGGGATATTTTCCTGATTTGAAAGAGTTGCCTCCAGATGTGGACGATTTAGCACAAATTCTTCAGGTATTTTGTAAATTTTATCCAAAAGATGGCTTTAAAGATTTATTTGAAGTGCCTATTGAAACCATATTAAATAATCAGGCAAATGAAGATTTTGGATGGGAAACATGGATACTTCCAAAAGAGAATTTAACAAAAGAACAGCAGTTGCAGTATGAATGGATTCATAAAGCATGGGGAACAGGTTCTGACGTTGATGTTGTGGCTAATTTTTTATATGCGCTACAAAAATATGATAAAGAACGTTTTGAAACTGACATTCAAAGAGGACTACAGTTTTTATATAATAAACAAAATCAAGGTGCGTGGGAAAGCACTTGGTATTACGGACTTTATTATGGCACGTTTGTTAGCTTAAGAGCTATTTGTTATGGCAAAGGAGATAAACAAGTTGTTGCAGAAGCTTTGGCTTTTTTACTTAATTCTCAGCATGCTGATGGTGGATGGTCTTTACCAGAACAACCTTCCGATTCTTTACAAACTGCGCTTGCTTTGCTTGGCATTGAAATAGCATCTCGTTATTTAGAAAAGCCTATAGACTTAGAATGGCTAGATAAAAGTTTATACTTTTTGGCTAATAAATACAACGAAAACATAGGATGGGAATCTTGTCCGTTCATTAAAATGCCAATGGGTAGACCAAGTGGTTTTGTTCATACTATACTTACTTATGGAAGTTCGCCCATAACGAACAATTTTGTTAGTAAAGCGTGCTTACAATTTTTATAAACAAACTATTACAACCAAATAAACAACAGAAAAAATGAGTTTCAATAATACAAAAGCTAATACTGAGCAGAGTAAACCTCAAGTTACTACGTTTCAGTTTGATAATAAAGCAGTTGGTCAAGTAAAAGATAGTGTTAATCTATTTACAGGAACGGTTAATGTACCCATTAATATTGCCACTTTTCAAGGAAGAAAAGGATTAGATGTAGATATTAATATGATGTATAATAGTAATGTTCAAAATTCAGTTAAAAATTGGAATATTTCAAATCCAACTGGAATTTTAGGATTAGGTTGGGATATGTCGTTTGATAAAATTGCGGTCAATAAAAATGGCAGTGGCACTAGCTCGTCTGATGAGTATTTTTTAGTGAGTAATGGTAGTGCAAACCAATTGATACAAGATGGATTTTTACCTACAAATCCGGTAGATATCTTATTGTTTCAACTTAGAAATTATGAGTTTTGGGATGCTCAATATGATGCTTATAATGAGAAATGGACCATAATTAAAGAAGATGGAACTGTTTTTATTTATGGAGATAAAAATAGTGGTAGAAATACGGTTCAATATGGAGTGCAATGGGGCAACTGGATGGGAGCTTCTAATGTAACTATAGGACAGGAACATTTTGCAAATGCTTGGAATTTATCAGAAGTTAGAAATACTTGGGGAGAATCGGTATTCTATACTTATGATAATGTAGATGTTCCTGTAGGAAATGCTAATGGCCTTGTTTATACACAGGCATCTTATCTTAAAAAAATAGAAGATAGTTTTAAAAGAACAATAGTGTTTTTTTATGGAGAGAAATATGGAGCTAAAAATCCAAGTACTAAAAATATTGTAGAATATCAATCTAGTCATACTAATCAGCCTACACCCAATGCTTACCAAGACAGCTATGAAACACGTTATTTAGATTATATTGAAGTAAGAAATAAATTGAATATTCTTCAATTTACAATCTTATTTGAATATGATTTCATTAATTTAGGAACAAATAGCCAAGTTGAGGTATATCCTTTGATGTGGAAAAGGGTTTTAAAAAGTTTTTGGCAAGTGCAACCAAGTGGCAATACATTGCCTGGTATTGAGTTTGAGTATTATGATACAATTCAAGATATTAATTCGGGTGCTTTAAAAAGTATTCTTTATCCGCAAGGAGCAAAAGCTATCTATAGTTATAAGGAAGAGCCTTTAAATAGTGCTCGTAATATTAAAATTAATGCACCATTGGCTAATGCAACTCCAAGGGTTTGGTTTGGTTCTGATTATACGGTAATTACTTGGTATGATAAGGCAAATAAAAAACTAGTAGCAAAAGTACATTCTTGGTCGGGCAACTGGTCTGAATATCAATTAAATTCAGATATATCAACTGAAAATTATTTTAATAATGTTGATTTTGATATGGATAGTTTAGGCGTAATAACCAAACAAGATTATATAGCGCTTTATTTTACTGATAAAACAAAGAAACAATTTCAATTATTTTTATACCGAAGAAATCCAGAACAATTTGGAATGTTTAATTTAACGAATGGAGCGCAATATTTTCCGTTACAATCAGAAACATCAAAAGTAAGCGTCGAATCGGGTAAAGACTTTGTTATTGTTTCTAGTAAAGATATTACTACAACTCCTATTACAGCATTTCAATGGAATTGGAGACAAAAAGTATGGAATAATTCCGCTAGATTACAACAAGGAGGAATAGCAATTGCAATACCTTCTCCTTCCGATGTTTCTAAGGCGTCTAATATAGCAATCAAGGCAAGAGATAATTATTATATTGCAACCTTCTATAATTTTACTTCAAAATTATTACAATTTCAATTGTTTTATCACAATGGAAATAATGTTTGGTCTAAAAGTGCAGTATACAACACTTCAAATGTTACCATCTATAAAAATGACTCTGAAGGATTAGATTTTCCATTGAATATAACTTTGAGTAATTCCTTTGGAGTGGCTACTTATATTACAGATCAAACGGATACAAAAATAAGTTATAGCCTTAGAATTCTGCAATGGGATAAGAATTTTAATTTGCTTAATGCAGGAACACCTTTAGTGAAAACGTATGAGTCTCCTATTGTAGAAGGAAAGTCGCAATATCAATTGTTTTCTACTTTATTAACGGATTCTTTGATAGCCAATAATCCTTTCTTGAATAGATACATTGGCGGAATGGGAAATAACAATAATCCGCTAAATTGGAAAGCGGCTTCTTTTATTACTAAGCCCGAAGATATTGTACATTTTGCAACTGGTTTAGACATTGCAACTATGTCTAAAGAACAAGGACAAAATAATAGTAATCAATATTTACAATTTAACCCAAACTTTGGTTCATGGGAAGCGCCTCAAAATTTAGCTTCAACAGGTAAACATATTACCGTGAGTAGTAATTATATGACGGTTGGGAAAGATGTTTTTTATCAGAATACAAATGGTAACTGGATTAAGCAAACACAGCAATTAAATAATTTAAATGCTCCTGAAACAGTTCAGAATAGAGCTTCTATGTATATTGCTTATCAAGATACTACAGATGATAATGCACAAACGTATTTTGTAAATCCTATTAATGGTAGTTTAAGCGCACCTGTAAAATTACCTATTACTTCTGAAGGTTTTGGACAGAAAATAATGGTGGATCAAGAAACAGTAAAAGCAGGTACTTTATTAGCTGGAGCAGATGTTTTTGTAACCTATCCTTCTAATCAGGAATTTGATAGTTGTAGTTCTCTAGCCTTATATAAAGTAGTAGATGGTAAAGCTACTGATTCGGTTCAGGTAACTCCAGTATCTTATATTGCTATTACAAATGATGTAAATAGTGAAGACGTTTTTTATCAATCTTATGATTATGCTCGTTCTGCACAATCTATTATTACGTATGATGCTCATTCTAGTTTAGCACAATTTCCAAAAGTAACTACTTTTATGGGTACGAAAATACCCGATGTGGCTTTAACAACAAGTGGCATTTTAATTAGTTATTTTTCTAATGGGGTGTCTTTGCAAAATGAAATTCCTTACAATACAAATTGGGTGTATAATTATAGTCAGTTGCTAAATGGCGCTTTACTACAAAAATTGCAATATGATAAAGAAGGTAATTTAGTAAGCAAGGATATTAATTATTGGCAAATATTTACAGCTAATGTAAATCAGAAAAATTATTTATTTGGTGCTTTTTTTAGAATAAGTAAAACAGTATCAGAACAAGATGGCGTTACTCAATTATCAACCATAGAATACTATCAGGATATTGGATTGCCAATGCGTTCTTTTAGTTCTTATTATGATTCAAATGGTGATCAGAAAACAATTACCAGTGAGAAAAAATACGCTATTCAGATTCCAAATTATCAAGCTGCAATGCAACAAAAACATTTGTTGAATGCTATAGCACAAGAATCGGTGTTTATAAGTGATAAAAACACAGAGAAAAAGTGTGTAAGTTCTAAAATCGTTACATGGAAAAACTGGTCAACTAATGCGGAATGGAAATGGTCTCCTTTTCAAAATTTTGAATGGCTAGATAATGATAAGAATACACCTGATTTTGATTTTTCTACTATTCAAAATAATAATGATTGGTTAAAAAAACAAGAGGTTGTTACAAGAGGTGTTTATGATACTGTAAATGAAATGATGGATGTGGAAGGGGTGAAAGCATCTTATATCTATAGCACAGATGCACAATTCCAAATAGCCGAATTTTTAACCGCTAGTAAAATAGGGGAAGAAGCTTCATTTTTGAGTTTTGAATCTTATGAAGATAATGATGGATGGACAATTTTACCTAATGCAAGTATTATTCCTAATGATAAAGACGCAACTATAGATGCTAAAATAGGACAAGCATCGTTAAAAATAGAGAAAGGAATAGGTTTAGAAAATAGCTTTACTCCTCAAAATCAATTACAAGATTATGTTTTTTCAAGTTATGTGAAACTTCCAGATGGTTTTGATACTTCTAAAGGCGATGCAAAATGGATTGTATCTTTTAGCCAAAATGGAACAACAGTAGGAAATGAAATAG
Organism: Flavobacterium sp. 316; assembly: GCF_000967805.1. NCBI lineage: Bacteria > Pseudomonadati > Bacteroidota > Flavobacteriia > Flavobacteriales > Flavobacteriaceae > Flavobacterium > Flavobacterium sp. 316. The sequence goes on along the minus strand of NZ_JYGZ01000006.1, from coordinate 133,095 downwards.
AGTTGTCTTTTGGTAATGAGGTTGGTAAATGGCTATATGTGTATCAAATTTTAAATTTAAAAGCAGTACAAGCAAATGGGAATAGTGCTATAACAATTAGTATTAAGGCACAAAATAATAATACTGCAACTGCGGTTTTAGTAGATTGTGTTCGTTTTTCTCCTTTGCAAAGTCTATTTTCTGCAACTTCGGTTAATACTCAAATTGATGCTATTCAAGCTAGTTTAGGTTCAAATGGAGAAGTAAAAAGAAAGTTTTTTGATAATTACCAAAGAATAGTGGCCAATACAAGTTTTGCAGAAAAGACAACATCAATGGCAACGAATTATTTTTCACGAACAGGAAATGATAATGCTTTTTCTACAGAAAACCCTAATAGTAAACTAAAGATAATGGCTGTTAATGGAGGAGATGCTCTTTCTTTTACTCAGGGTAATGAATGGAAAAACTATTGGACTCCTTCTAATGAGCAAGACTGGCAAACAGAAAATGGTGTATTGAATTATACAAAATCTTCTGTTGAAGGAATTTTAAGTTATAAAGGAAACGAATTGAATGATTATGGATTATTAGTTCAGTTAATGCCAAAAGAAATCATTTCGAACTCATTAGGCTTACAAATAGGAGATCAATATACCATTCAATGGAATCCTTCTACTAGTCAATGGGAATTATTAGGAAGTGATCATCAAATTCTTCAGTTTAAAAAACCAAGTATAAAAATAAGTCATCCTAAATCTAAAGAAGATGCACAATCTTTGTTGTTAAGAACAGGATGCTATTCTAAAGTTATTGGAAATGCTGTCAATGCAAAGGAAGATGCCATATATGAATCGGAATTTAATAAGTTCTATAAAATAAATCAGACTTCTAATACAACAGAAATAGCTTCTTTAGCATCGCAATGGACTGTTATGGTTACTAAAAATACATTGTTGTTTTTTGCCGATGGAATACTTGTGTTTAATTATAAATCGAATAGTGTTATTTCTGGAAAACTGAGCTTATTTACAAACAATAAGATTAGCATAAATAGTTTATTAACAATGATTAGCCCTATGGCTACGCAAACATTTGTGAATGCTGTAGGAAATGATATGCAGTCTCAATTACTAGATAATACTAGAATGACTGTAATTGAAAATATTTATAACAATCAAGGAAATATAATTGCTAATACAAAGCCTGCTTTTGTTGAAGCCTCTACCAGCACACCTGTTTTTCAGTATATCTCAGAGTTTGCTTTGTATGATTTTGATACACAAAAAATGCAAGGTTTAATAACGGATACTTATCAAGAGGATGGAGGTTATCCTTATTTTGGATATCGCTACGAAACTTCTCCACTTGGAAGAATACTAGAGCAATCCATGCCTGGTGTAGCTTATAAGTTGGGAGCTAATACTCAGAAGTATGAATATGGAAGTAATGACGGAACTTATGGTTTGCCAAAAGGAGAATATTATCAGGTAAGTGTTACAGATCAAAATGGAAATAAAACCTATACTATTACCGATAAGAGAAATCAAGAAGTTAGAAAAGTAAGTCAAAAATCGGCAACAGCAGAAATTGTTTCAGCAGTTTATTATAATGATTTAGGGTATCCAATACGTGCATTATCGCCCAATTATGAAGAAGGTGGACAAAATAACGAAGATTGGATAAGTTATCAAACGTATAGTTTTATTGGTGAATTAATGAGTACTTCAAATGCAAATGGAGGAACTACAGAAATGATTTATGACAGGTCTAATCGTTTGCGTTTCCGCCAAGATGCAGAAGGCAAATCTCAAGGGAATTATCAATATTATAAATATGATCTTTCAGGAAGAATAAGTGAAACTGGCTATGTTGCAGGAGTTTGGGATAGAAATGCTTTACAAGATCAGGCCAATTATCATCCGGAATATCCTGAAAATGTGTCAACTTGGCGAATGAAAACGTATTATGACTATGATGGAACTAATGCTCCTTATCAAATAGGACAAGTAGTAAAAACGGAAAATAATCATTCAGAAGATGGTAATGCAGATGTAATAGAAAATTTCTTATATGACATTTATGGCAATGTAATTAGTAGAACTCAAAAGGTAATTGATTTTGATAATGAAAATTATGAAACTCGTTTTTATTACAATAATTTAGGCGGTATTACTCAAATTGATTATCCGGTTGAAAAAGGGAGTGCTCCTTATTCGGTTTATTATACGTATAATACTATAGGACAAATTGAGCGTATAGGAAATACGGCTTCTTCAAGTAATATTGCTTCTTATGTTTATAATCCTACTGGAAAACCTTTAGAAGAAACGTTAAACCCTACTGGGAATAGTTTTATTCGTAATTATGGCTATAATTCTCCTGTATGGCTTGATAATGTAAAGGATACTAAAACACAAGATAGTTCTTTTATTTTTCAAGAAACCTTACAAACTTCATTGCCAGAAGGACCTGCTTATTATAATGGACAATCGGCAGCTATTCGTTTTCAATATCCTTCAGATATGAGTGCGGGCTCTACTTTTACCAATACTTATAATTCACTAAATGCATTAGAAAACGTTAAAGAGAGTAGAGGACAGAATGAGTTGAATACTAAGCAATATAAGTTTGATAATAATGGGAATTTTGATACGATAACGATTGATTCTAAAACCTATCAATTTGAACCAGAAATTGGAAAAGGAGATCGTCTTCAAAAAGTAACAGATATAGAAAATCAAAGTACTTTATTTGACTTTCAATACAATTTAAATGGTTCAATTGCACATTATCAAACTTCTGATGCTGATGGTTACGAAGCGCAGCAATTACAATTTACCTATGATGCTGGTTCACGTATGACTGCTGTTATAAATGATTTAAATCTTGAAAAACAGTATAAATTCTTTTATAATAATTCAAGTGATAGAGTGTTAAAACAACAATATTCTGGAGGTTCTGTTCAAGAAAGTACGTTGTATGTAAAAAGTTTATCGGGTAACCCGTTAGTACAAATAAAGAAAAGTAATAGTGTAAAAGATACTTTATATATGGTATATGGACCAATTGGTGTAGTATCCTTTGTAAAAAATAATAATACCTATTTTACTTTGAAGGATCATTTAGGTTCTGTGCGAGTAATTATGGACGATAATGCTAATGCTATTGCGGCTTATGAATATGATATCTATGGAAACGTAACTGTTGTTGCTCAGCCTGAAACGGATTTCTTTCCTTATTTGTTTACTAGTCAAGAATATGATTATGAATTAGGCATATATAATTATAAAGCTCGCTTTTATTTTAGTAGAATAGGTCGATTTGGCGTAATTGATAATTATAATCAATTCTTTAGTCCTTATATCTATGCTGGGAATAGTCCATTAGTTTACATTGATCCATCGGGTAATTTTTCTATAGGTAATTTCTTTTCCGCAATTGGAGGTGCTATTATTGGAGCATTTGAAATTTTAATAGGTGTAGCTATAGATGTTGTAGCAGGAGTTTTAGAAGCGGTTACAGGAGGTCTTTCTACACCTGTGAGTATAGGATTAGCTTCTTTAGCAGGGGCATTTATAGGAGCAGGAGTAAGTTCTGTAACGTATTCTGCAGTTAGTTTAATAACAAACGATTTCAGTTGGAAAGAATATGGTATTAATACAGCAATTGGATTTGTTGTAGGTGCTATAACAGGTGGTTTTGGAGCAGCAGGATCTATAGCTGCAGAAGCAGCTACAGGAGTAAAAGCAGCTGCAGATGCAGGGAAAGCTGTAAGTACTTTGGCCAAAGTAGCCAATGCTGGAATAAAAGGAGCTTTTGCTGTTGCTGGTGCCGAATTAGCTGTTACATCTGCTACATTAATAGATAATGCAGCACATGGAAATAGTTTAGGAGCTGGTTTGGATGAGGCGTTAATCAAAGGAGTATTAAGTTCTACATTATCATGGGCAATACCAGGTATTGATTATAAATCTGGATGGGGAAATTTATTTTCAAGAGTATCAGCTGGAATAGCAAAATCTGAGGCTATTGATGTATCCATTCAATTAGGATCAAATGCAATTCATGGAAATAGTTTTGATACAGGACTTATGAATACAGTTGTAGGAGGATTTGTAGGAGGAAGTATCGGGTCTTTAGAAACTAAATCCTATGCAACAGAAAGAGCTCAAAATGAACTTAATTTTATGAATATTGGAACCCCGAAATATCAAGTTCCAGCTAATGGAATCATTAGATTGTAAAAAATAGTACTTATAAATATTTGATTATGAATATGCTATTAGATAATTATGACCAATGCCAATTAGATAATTGGTATTGGTTTCAAGAAGCATTTACAGAAGATGAATTACTCCAAATTGAACAAATTCAGGAGCCTATTCCTTTTAATATTGCAAAAATATCACATGCTACGGATGATTTAGAAATAAAACGAAAAAGTGAAATTAAATGGCTTAAAAAAGAAGTTCCAGATTTTAAATGGTTGTATGAAAGGTTTATTACTATGGCTACAGAAGCGAATAAATCTCTTTGGAAATTTGATCTTACAGAAATAGTTGATGATTTACAATATACAGCCTATCATCATGATGGTGGACATTTTGATTGGCATATGGACTTAGGAAGTGAAAAATATGCTAGAAGAAAAGTAAGTATTACCATGCAATTATCAGATCCAGAAGACTATGAAGGTGGTGATTTTGAGTTTATGATAGGAAATGAAGTGGTAAAACTACCAAGAAAAAAAGGGTGCGTAATACTATTTCCTTCTTATTTCTTACATAGAGTTACTCCTGTAACAAAAGGAACAAGAAAATCATTGGTATTATGGATTTATGGTCCACCTTTTCGATAGAGTAAAATAATTAGTTTTTCTTTAGAAATAAGGATGAGGTTTCCATTATAAATTTAATAGAAAAGATATTTAAGGGTCTAAAAATAAACAACTTTAAAAATAAACATTATGTCAAAATCAAAAACTTTTGATGGAGTAACACCATCAATTTGGGAATGTGTAAAAGCAACAAGCTTAAAAGAACACGGAACGGTTTATGCTCCACCTGGAGCTAATTCTGGAACAGCAAAAACAAGTACAATTGTAGGAGAAGTGCTTTTAGAGTTTAATTTTAATCCTACTAGTAACAGTGTAGCTTATACAATAATTAAAAAACCTGGATTAGCTTCTGAAAGTCAAATATGGAAAGGCATTGAATCTACAATAAAAGGATGTTCTAAAAAATAAAGATTGTGTTCATTGTTTGGTTTCCATTTTAGAATTGGATCTTGTGGTTAAGTAGTACTATTTAAAGTAATCTTATAATTTTAGCATTTTTAGATGTAATTTTTATTAAAAAAATGAATTTTATAAAAAAAATCTTATATTTGCCCTCGAAATGAAAACATTAAGACAACATATTGTAATACTATCAAAAGATAGTAACTACCGTTTAGCAGAAGGATTCCCTGCTAAGGGCAATAGGTCGTTTGTAATGTTTTATGAGTTTTAGAATACAGAAAAAGTACTTTTACTTCACAATATATACAAGCGTCCTTCACAAGAGGGCGCTTTTTTTGTTGTTTATTACTTAGTGATTAGTAATTAGTGAAGAGAATAGAGGAAAGAGAATAGAATTTTAAAAAAAAAAGAAAAAAATGTTTAATGCTTAATAAAAATAAAACAAAATAAGACTTGAAAGCTAAGCAAATGAGAGACAGTCATTTGGATGATTTAAGAATATCGGTTGTAAAACGGACAGGCTTTTCTTTGCTTAAAAACAAGTGTAACTAATTGATAATCAGTAAAATAATTTTAAAAAAGATTTGGAAGTTTACTTTTTTTGACTTTATCTTTGCAGCAGAAATAATGAGAACAATCAATTAGTTATGTTTAATTAGTAATGATTGATTTTTGAAGAAGTAATAAAAACAATTGATTAATTAATCAGTAACAATTTATAATTAAGAAACATGAGAACACTAGATATACAATATAAAGGAGAACAAAAAATGAATTTAATTTCACTAGAGCGTAGCTTTTCACTAAACCCGAGTTTTGACTTCGCGGTAAAACGAAACATGCAGGTGCATCACTATAGGCAATAAGATAATACTATCTTATTTGTATACATGAAGCACCTTTAACGAGGTGCTTTTTTTTATGCTTAAAATTTGGAGAGTAGGTAAATATTGGTTTGTTACACCCGACTGCTAATCGGTTTACTCACAAGGTAATGAGGGTTCAATTCCCTTGCTCTCCGCAACTGATTTTGTAGCTCAACTGGAGAGAGCAATTGCCTACGAAGCAATAGGTTTCAAGTTCGAATCTTGACAAAATCACAAAATGTTCTTAGAAAGGAACACCCACTCAAAGGATGGTTTTTTTTGACTGTCTCTCAAAAATACTTGACTTTGAGTAACCGCTGGGAAGATAACGATTGGTTGTTTACTCGCTTTGGATGCGAGAGGTTGTAGGTTCGAGTCCTGCTTCCCAGACTGTTTAGTAGCTAGTGATTAGCGCTTAGAAAGAGAATGTAGGAATGGCGGAATTGGTAGACGCGTCAGACTTAGACTCTGAATTTTGAGAGTTTGATTCTCTCTTCCTGTACAAAACGCTCCGTTCGTCTAACGGTTAGGACAACTGCCTTTCGAGCAGTAAATACGAGTTCGATTCTCGTACGGAGTACAAACTGATTTGTGATGTAAGTGGTTAGCATAAGAGACTTTGACTCTCTTTGTTCAGGTTCGAATCCTGACAAATCAACAAAAAATACTATAGCTCAAAGGGTAGAGCAGCAGCAATGTATGCTGAAGATGGAGGTTCGATTCCTTCTGGTGTTTAAGTGATTAGTACTTAGTAATTAGCAGTTCGTCAGTTCGAGTTTTTTAACGTAGAGCAACGTAGTTAAAAAGTATCGAGAACTCTTTTTTGAAGTAAAGCTTCTCGATACGCTTCGCACTCGAAGTGACGCAGATTGTGAGTACTAGGTTTGATGTTGTTAATACTTCGTCAGTTCGAGTATTTTAACGTAGAGCAACGTAGTTAAAAAGTATCGAGAACTGTTTTAAAAAAGAAAAGCAGCTCAATTGGATTTGGACTCAAATTATTAAGGTTTAACTAACCATAAAAAAGAAAAATAAGATGAAAAAGATAAGTACATTATTTGAAAAAGATCCTAAAGATTTAGGTAGGGTAACGAGCATAATTAACAAAGAAAATGCTTGGGTTTTTGAAGGGGAAGCGATAGCGACAAGAAAATTTGATGGTACTTCGGTGGCTATTATTGATGGTGAATTGTTTAAACGATTTGATGCTAAAAAGGGTAGAAAAATTCCTGATGGAGCCATTCCTTGTCAAGAAGCAGATAGTAAATCGGGTCATCATCCACACTGGATAAAATGTGATCGAACCAAATCAGAAGATCGTTTCTTCTTTGAAGGGTTTGATAGTTTAACAATATTATTAGATGGTACATATGAACTCTGTGGTCCTAAAGTGCAAGGTAACCCGGAACGATTTGAAACACACCAATTGGTAAAACACGGTTCTGAAATAATTGATTTAGAAAGTGTTGCTTTTGAGGATTTAAAAGCTTTCTTAATGAGTGATGAAACAGATATAGAAGGTATTGTTTTTCACCACAAAGTAGATGACAGAATGTGTAAGTTAAGAAAATCTGATTTTGGTGTTAAGCGATTGGAATTAGTGAATAGTACTTAGTAATTAGCTTTTAATTTTTAGTTTTTAACTTTTAGTTTAATAAAATGGAATTTAGAAAATACAATTCAATAGAAAATACGTACCAAAAACAAGTTTTGGAACAAATTATAATTCATGGTTTTGAGAAAGAAATCTATGTGGTACAAGAAAAGGTACACGGTGCTAACTTCTCTTTTTATACGGATGGAGAAACGATTAAGATTGCAAAGCGTACTGATTTCGTTAGTGAAGAGGAGACTTTTTACAATGCTCATGAAGTAGCAAAACGATACAAAGAGAAAGTATTGGAAGCTTTTAAAACGGTACAATCGGAATTTCAAGAGACTAAGTTCATTGTGATTTTTGGGGAATTGTTTGGTGGAAATTACAACCATAAAGAAGTAGCTGTAGCAAAAAACGCTATCAAAGTACAAAAAGGAGTGGATTATTGCCCAGAAAATGATTTCTATGCTTTTGATATTAAAGTAAACGGCACGCATTACTTAACCGTTGATTCGGCAAATAGTGTGTTTGAAAAAACAGGTTTCTTTTATGCAAAAACCTTGTTTGAGGGTACTTTAGAAGAAGCCTTTCGTTATCCAAATGAATTTAACTCATTAATTCCAAATTGGTTGGGTTTGCCCCAATTAGAAAACAATATTTGCGAAGGAGTTATTATTAAGCCAATTATTCCAAAGTATTTCGGAAACGGTTCTAGAGTGATTTTGAAGAATAAAAATGAAAAATGGGCTGAAGTAGGTAAAAACAACAAACCTAAAAAAGAGCATAAAGAGAATTATTTTTCAGGAGAAGCACAAACCATTTGGGAAACTATTCAAGACTATATTACTATTAACAGATTGTATAATGTGTTGAGTAAAGAAGGAGAATTTCAGCCTAAAATGATGGGTAAATTGGTAGGATTGTTTTCACAAGATGTGATTGCCGATTTTAAAAAAGACAACCCAACAGCTTTAGATGTTTTAGAAAAAGAAGAACAAAAAAGCATCAATAAAAGAGTCAATAACCAAGTGATAAGCTTAATTAAAGAAGAGTTTATGACGATTAAAGTGTAAAACAATGCAAACAATTTTAGTACTGAATGGAGAAAAATATTGGCAAGATTATCTTCCAGAGTTTACTGTAGTTCAGAAGAAAATTCAAGATTCTGATTTTATACTGAAAGATAAAAAACTCTTTGTTGTAGATAGTGAAGGAGTATGTGCACCCGATTTAATCATTTGGAGATTGGGTGCCATTTCACCCAATTGGAAGCATAGAACGGCTTTAGAAATCATTAAGAGTTCCAATGTTGTTTGTTTGAATAGTGCTGAAACGTTACTTCAAGGTTATGATCGTTTGTCTATGTTACATGTTTTATCGAATCTAGGAATGCCTGTAATTCCTTTTCAAGTAGTTACGCATTCTAGATTATTAAAAAACATAGCAATGCCATTTCCTTTTGTAGTTAAAGTGGGTAACTATCATGGTGGTTATGGAAAAGTATTGGTTCAAAACGCTGAAAAATGGCAAGATATTCAAGATTTGTTATTTGTAACCAATGATTATAGTACTATCGAGCCTTATATTGATTATCAGTTTGATATACGCTATTTGATAGTAAAAGATAAAGTTTGGGCGATGCAACGCAAAGGACAATTTTGGAAATCGAATGTATTAACAAACGAATTTCAATTAATAGAAGTAAGCTCTATCTGGGAAACAAGAATTAGAAAAGTAAGCAATCATTTAAAAGCAGATATTCTCGCTTTAGATGTGCTAATAGATAAAGAAGGAAACGAATTTATAGTAGAATATAATGATATTCCAGGATTATCAGGTTTTCCAGAAACGGTGAAAGTAGAATTAATAAAAGTAATAAAAAGGAGAATAGAAGCATAGGTAGTATAAACTTCTCGATACGCTTCGCACTCGAAGTGACGCAGATTGAGAGTACTAGGTTTGATGTTGTTAATACTTCGTCAGTTAGAGTATTTTTAATGAAATGTAAATAGCGATTTAATTAAAAATGTATCGAGAACCTTATGTCTTATGTAAAAACAACAATTAAAAATTTAGAAATCATGTATTTTTTAGTCCAAGCCAATATCTATTTAGATCCGGATCATTATAAAGTTTTTGATGCTTTGGACGAATTAGGAATAGAATATGAAGTTGTAAATATAAAACCAACCGATACCGAAATTGCTATGAAAGCTAATCGAAAGGATGTTTTTGTATATGGTTCGGTAACTATGGCACGATTAGCAAAACAATATAAAGACTGGTTTCCAGGTTCGTTTTATGGTGGCAATCATTTGTATGAAGTGTATGCTCATTATTATGGTTCACATTTGTTGAATGATGAAATAAAGATTGGAAAGCTAACAGATGATTTGGTTTGGCAAAAAGGAGAGAAGAAATTTATAAAACCTTATAAAGAAGCTAAAATTTTCACAGGAAAAGTATTTGAAAAAGAAGAATGGGAAGATTTTATTATTGAGGCTTTAGCCCATCCAAAGCTTTCCATTACTAAAGATTCAGAAATACAAATTTCCAAACCTAAAACAACTATAAAGGAAGCAAGAGTTTGGATTGTAGGCGGACAAATTATAGATGCTGGTTATTATAAGTTTAATGGAGATTTTGCTTTTGAAGCTAGTGTTGCTGCTGAAGGAATGGCTTTTGCCAAAGAAATGATTTCCCTTTTTAACTTAGAAGAAGCTTTCGTTATGGACATTTGTTTGACTTCTGATGGCTGGAAAATTGTAGAAATAAATTGCATCAACAGTTCTGGTTTTTATACCAATACCGATGTGAAAAGTATTATTAAGGCTTTGTATCTCTATTTTTTGAATAGGTAAAACATAATGATAGCTTCTCGATACGCTTCGCACTCGAAGTGACGCAGATTGAGAGTACCTATGTGGTTAAAAAAACAACAAAATAAAAACAATTAAAAAAAATAGAAAAATGAGAAAAGATATACTAAAACGATTTTTAACGAATACAGACGAAACAGGAAGATTCTTAATGAAATCGAGGATAACAGGAATTATTTACTTCGTTGAACCTATTTACAATGGAAAAACACCCAAATGGGGTGATTTAAATCCTGCAACAGGACAATTAGAAGGGAATTATGGTTCTAAATATACAGGAGCTGTTACTAAGAAAGAATCTCTTATTACAGAAGAGAATGGTTTTGTGAATATTGGCTATTTCAAAGGAAGTCCCTTTGGAGCTATAGATCAACGAGACAAAGCCCATCAAGAACGTTTAAAATTATAAAAAATGCTAACCTATAACAGAATAGCCTTAGTTGGCATAGAACAAGAAGAATATGAGGTCATTAGAGCTAATTATTCTGGACTGATCATTTGGCATCAAGCCCTTCCAAAAATAGTGGTAAAAGACCAAGTTTTATACATGGAAAAAGCCAATGGAGTAGGCATGTTGCCTGTAGATAAAGTAGTCTATTACGGTATCTATGATAATGATTTCGATTTTATTGCTAGTTTGGCTATCTGGAATGGGGATTGTTATCCTAATGCAGCTGCCATGCTCGATTGCCGCTTTAAGATTCCTTGTTTGGTGAAGGCTTTAACGCATACACAATTTAGTGCACCAAGAGGATTTATTAGTGCAGGAGCGTCAATGAACGCAACAGAAGATACGGTTGCTAAATGGGGCAATTGGCATTGTGGCGAAAACAAACATCGTTTTACGGGCGAATGGGAAAGTGAATTTACCGCTACAACCGAAGCTTATTTTGAAGGTGAAGCGGTTCGTATTATGGTACTTGGTGATAAGCATTGGCAAATTAAACTGGAAGGGGAAACGTGGTTAAAATCCATTCATCCAGATAATGCGGGTTTTATGCCCGTAGATGCTGAATTATTAGCCGATACTTTACACATTCAAAAAGCCATGCAAATGGATATGATAGGGAATGATTACATAGTAGGTAAAGATGGTAAGAAGTATTTATTGGAAGTGAATCATATTCCAAACATCACCCGATTTGAAGCGGTTAGAGAAGCCTATTTGGCAACTGTTATAGCATTTATTAATGGTTAATGATTATAAGACAATATTGAGAATAATTTATACATTTTTTATACTACATAGAATAGTTGCGTACTACTGTTGAAATCTTTGTGTCAGAAAATAAAACGTTCTTTTTAAAATTAATATAAAAACAATTAGCCTTTGCAAAGAGACCTTTCTTTTTAATGAAGAAACATTATCTAAAGACCTGAAAAGGGTGTACGTTTTTGGAACTGCTGTTTTGCTTTTCTGTTTACATTATTTGCCAGTACAATAGGGTGAATGAAATAGAAAACCATTGCAACACTTTTTTTAACCTCTCTTTTTCCGTTCTTTAATCCAGATTATACATTAGACTTTGTAATAGATTTCTAATTCGTAATTTGGGTTTAAAGTAAAGGCGAGTTTGTTTTTAATGTGATATTATTTAACAACTTTTGTGTTTTTTCTTACAATTTTTAATTTATTTTTGTTTTAAATAAATTCGTAATATATAATTATTTATATCGTAAAAAGGATATAATAAATACGGAACATTTAACTAAAGTCCTAAAGTTTTCGTATAAAATGGCATGTAAATGCAAAAGGAATTCAAACAAACATGAAAAATAAAATTTTAATAGTATTCGTCTTAATTACATCTACACTCTTTTCTCAAATAGATAGAGTTGTAGGAAATGGAATAGTACAGTCTCCAATTTTTGATACTGGAGCAAATTATGATGATGTAGCTTCTTGTAATGTTTTTCATACTTATACAAGAGAGTCAAGTTCAGTACTAACAAATTCTCAAAAATTAAATTCTAAATGGGTATTAAAAAGAGTAAATGGAAGTCAAGAATTGATCATTAATCCTAATTTACCATTATCTCAAAATGCTCAATATGATGCTTCAACTAATTCAGTTATAAGTACTAACTTAATGAATGGAATGAAAGTAATAATCATTCAAGCGGATTTTGATACTTTAACAATGAAGTTTGAAACATTGCCTTCAAGTGGATTTTTAATTATTGAAAATTCCATGAATATAAATTTTTTAAGACCTGGAAGTCCAGCTTATGTCAATTTAGTTGAGCATTCTTGTAATAATAATACAAATGAAAATTGTTTAATATCTTCTATTGAGAATTGTGGAACTATGTCTTGTGTGAAAGTTACAAAAGTAGATAGTTTATGTCATTCTTGTTATTGTGTTGTTATTGAATTTGAAAATGGAACAATGCATTCTTTTCACTTAAATTTTAATACTGGAGGAAATGTAATGATGAACTGTTTTGGTAATAAAATCAAGAGAGTTGTAAAGATTGAAAAAGTATTAGACTGTGGAGGATGTGATGTTCAGCAAAGTAAAAGTTCATTTAATAATTCTAAAGAAATAGAAAATGAACTGATGAATATTGAAAATAAAGTAAATGTTTATCCTAATCCAGCAAGTGAGTTTTTATCATTTGAAGGAGAGAATCTAAAAACTTTATCTATTCAATTATTTGATAATAATCATAAGATTTTAATTGAAAAGAATAGTTTAGAAGAAAATTTAAATATTGATTTTTTGAAGTCTGGAATCTATTTTTATGAAATTAAAAACAGTGATGGATATAAACAGAGAGGTAAAATTATAAAAAAGTAATTTAATTAATTTTTACGAATTTATTTATAGCCTTCGTGATGAAGGCTTTTTTGTCTTTTTGAACTATTGGTGTTTATATTTTAAAATTCTATGCAAGAATATATGTATAAATAATTGTGGTTAAAAAATGTTATATAAATTACTTATGGAACGTTTACAGCACGATAGCTTTGAGAATAATTGTTTTGAGTTGTTGTTTATAATAAGATATTTAAAAAATATTTAAACTACGTAAAATAATTGCGTACTAATAATGAAATCTTTGTAAAGAAATAAAAACGTTCTTTTAAATACTAAAAATGAGTCAACAAGGTCAAGTATAAGTTACTTCAAATTTTTTTCCAGAAAACACACTTGTACGATTATCAGTTGATTCATCTTTTGGGGCAGTAGCTCAGTGGTAGAGCAGGTTAGTTTATACATTATCAAAACGTCAGAACTAGTTGGACAATAGCAACATACTTCAATCAGGTTAGACTTCTTCGGAAGTCTTGGTTCGAGTCCAAAAATGTTGGTACATTTTCAAATAGCGTTTTGGTCAATTCAAACTTACTTCAGCGCTTTTAACGCCCAGGTCATGGGTTCGAATCCCATCTGCTCCACTATAGAAGGTCAAAACTAACTTACTTCAACCACAAACTTAAAATTTGTCATGCTAGTTAGCCTATTATCTTCTAGAATTAAGGTCAAGTGCTTCTTACTTCAAACTCTTTGGTAGAAAACAGAAGCACCATTATCTAATTTTTTTAAAAATAAATAAAATGAAAACAAACGAATTATTAAAAATCAGCTTGCGTCAAAACGCACTATACATTCCTAGTGAATTCATCACTGGAACAACAACAACGATTACAGGACCAACATCGGTTTTAGTAGCTAATGTATCCAAATTAGGATTTGCTTTTTCAGAAGAAGCTTTACAAGCTGTTAATGCAGTGCATCCAACATATAAATTAGAAATTCAAGATACTATAAAAGAAGTAGTAGGAGTTAACAAAAACTGGACACCATTAGTAAAAAACTGGGAAATTCCAACAGGAGAGTCTTTGTATGATCATATCACGACTTTTTTTGCGAATGTTTTTAAAACCAATAAAGGAACCACTTTAGCATGTGGACATATTATTCCTGCGAATACGTTTCCATTAGAGCGTTATAATGGTTGTCCTTATTGTGGTACTCCATTTGAGTTTGATACTACTAAACAAGAAGGACAAGGTAGTAAAATGAAAGTATTGGAGCTTTGGACTGAGAAAGAGTTAAACGAATTTTATTATTCGTTATTAAGTTCTAAAACCGCTTTAGATGCTACACAAGTGGATAGTTTGAAAGCATTGTTGTCTTATTTGCCTTTGCCAAACGAAGTGAAAATTGGAATTAAAGAAACGATGATGTTAGTGATTGATACGTTAATTGACTTGGATAAAGAAGAAAAGGCAAGTTCTCTTTTTACTTCTCCAACGGATATTTTACGTTATTTATGGTACAAGAAAACCAATTTATTACAGATCATTGAACCAAAAACGATTATCAATAGAATTGCTAGTAATAACCAACATTTCTTTGTTGCTGCTGATAATAGTGCGAAAGCGAAATTGATTACAGCAATAGATTTGAAATTAAAATATTCAAGAAAAGAATGTTTAATGGTAGCTACATGGTTGAATAATTTACCATTAGAAGCAGAAAAAGCATGTGAAATGATGCATCCAAAAAGAGCAATGTGGGTGCGTTTTATTAGAGCTTTGCGTTTGCCAGAATATAGTAAGAGAAAAGGATTTGAAGCTTTGAAAACATTGTTAGATGTATTTTATAATCAAACGTATGAAGTGTGGCAAGGAAAAGTAAATTATTTCCGTTTAAAATCGGATGCGGCTACCACTTTTGCTCTATTACAAGAAAGACCAGGTTTGTTTGCTCGTTCTTTGTTCTCTAATATGTTATGGTTTGGACCTGATGAAACGATAGCGGCTTTTGAGAAGATAATTGATAAAGTACCTGCTCGTTTGGTATTTACGTTGAACATGTATGCACAAAACTACTTTGATAGCAACATACAAAGAAGTGTGAAACCTTTAGGTGGTGTAAATAAGAAAATTGGATCTAATAGATTATTGACGTTGTATAACGAAGACCAATTAAAAGCGATGCAAAATCAAATTGAAGATTTGTGTTTGTTGGCAATGGAGAAACGATTTGCAGCTCAAAAGAATGAGAACAAAACGATTTATATTGATTCACAATTATTCAATATGCCAGTGTCAATAGGAGATAGAAGTGAGAGCATTCAAGATTTACCAGTAGCCTTAATGGGAACACGTTTTCCAATAGCAGGCAATACTGTACGATTGTTTATGCAATGGGGACAAGGTTTACCAGCACAACATTTGGATATGGACTTGAGTTGTCATATTGCTTATGCAAATAAAACGGAGATTTGTTCGTATAGCCAATTGCAAGCAACAGGTTGTACGCATAGTGGAGATATAAGAAGTATTCCAAATCAAATAGGTACTGCCGAATATATCAATATTGATGTAAATGCACTAGCTTATGCTGGAGCCAAATATGTAACTTTTACTTGTAATGCTTATAGTAATGGAAGTATTACACCTAACTTAGTTGTAGGTTGGATGAATAGTAAATATCCAATGACTATTTCAGAGCGATCTGGTGTAGCATACGACCCTTCTTGTGTAGATCACCAAGTAAGAGTAACTCAAAATGTGGCTAAAGGTTTAGTTTTTGGTGTACTTGATGTAGCCAAAAGAGAAATCGTTTGGTTAGAAATGACTTTTGGTGGTCAAGTAGTTCAAGGTTTGGATTACAAAGGAGTACAAGCTCTATTAGCTAAATTATCGAGCAAATTGAATATTGGTAGTTTGTTAACTATAAAAGCAAAGGCTCAAAAATTACAAATTGTAGATTCACTTGATGCGGATGAAGTTTACGACCAAAAATGGGCCATTAATGCAGCTGCTGTAACGCAGTTGTTAGTAGATTAATCAAAAACCTCGGAATTCTTATTTCGAGGTTTTAAATAACCTTAGAAATAATGAAAAAAGAGAATACAAATAAAAATATAGTTCATGGAATAGTTCATGCCATACAAATAATAGGTATGGTGACTAGTATAGTAGGCTTAAGTAACTTAAATGTTAATAGTAAACCACCAAAAAATGCTTTTTTGGATGATATACATAAACACATGGCTAAAGTAAAATTAGATGAAATGAAAGTAAAGAATGAGAAAAACAAAAATGCAATAGCATTTGATTCCATCTTTATAGCAATGAAAAATAAAAAATGAAAACAACAGAAAAAATAATCATCATAGATTTAGAAGCAACTTGCTGGAACGGTTCAGTACCTAAAGGGCAAGTTAATGAAATAATAGAAATAGGTATTTGTGAATTAGATACTCTTTCTGGAGCGATTACTAAAAATAAAGGAATCCTTATTAAACCAGAACATTCAACGGTAAGTCCGTTTTGTACAGAACTGACCACAATTACGCAAGAATTATTGGATAATGAAGGAATGTCTTTTGAAGATGCCATTGAAATGCTGGAACAGGAATACCAACCCGATCAATATACTTGGGCAAGTTATGGTCAGTACGATTTGAACATGCTTAAAAAGCAATGTTCCTACAGGAAAATTAGTTACCCTATGGGAAGTCATCACATTAACGTAAAAGAATTGTTTAGTGAAGTGAAAGGACTGAATAAAAAAGTAGGTATGAACGGAGCGTTGGAAATTTTAGATATTCCATTAGAAGGCACACACCACAGAGGTGTAGATGATGCCAAGAATATTGCTAAGATACTGCATTGGTGTCTTGAGAATAAGTGATTAGTACTTAGTGATTAGTGATTAGTGAATAGTCCTTAGCTATTAGGATTACTATAATAAAATACTCTTGATGTGCCTTTACTGAAGTTTTCTATCATTAGATTTTCTTTGGTAAAGGTTTTTATTTGTAGTATAATTAGTCTAAAAATAATTTGAAAATTGAACAAATACTATATATTTGTTTTTATTAACCTTACAGAATATGATTTTAACGATAGACGTTCATTATAAAACTGATTATGCCAAAACCGTTTTGCTATTTTTTGAAAATTGGCAAAGTGAAACCCCTAGTAATGTAGTGACACATATTACAAAAGACGTGATGGAGTATGAACCGGGTTCTTTTTACAAAAGAGAATTGCCTTGTATTATGAATGCCTTAGAAGAAGCTTCCTTAGAAGAATTGGAAGCAATTATTATTGACGGGCATATTTATGTAGATAATGATGGAAAATATGGTTTAGGAAGTCATTTGTATGAAGCCTTGGATAAAAAATTTCCCATTATTGGAATGGCAAAAACATCCTTTCAAAGCAACACTGAAACTGTAGTTGAAATTTTACGAGGAGAAAGTAAAAATCCGTTGTTTGTATCTGCTATTGGTTTAGAGAAAGAAGTCGCAGCTCATCATATTAAAAATATGTTTGGAGAGTATAGACTGCCATATTTATTGAAATTAATGGATCAGATAACGAAGGAGGAGTAATGACTAACAAAAAAATACCCTTTTTAGATACTATCTATCATTTGCGTTCTAGAGAACATGCGATTATCTATGATAAGAAGTTGGATATTTCAAAAGAAGAAGAAAAGGAAGTTATTGAACTTCTAAGGGATGAATATGAAAAAGAGAAACTCAATTATCCTTTTCAAGATCCTGATTTTGATGAAGTTGCAGCTTTGTGGGGAAGTAAGATAGTATATTTTACAACGCAATTGGTCTTAAATAGAGAAGATACAGCTAGTAAAATAAGTACGTTGTTTCCAGATTTTGGCAAACCTATGACGCCTTCTGCAATGCTTTCAGCCGATTTGTGTTTGCGCTTTTTACCGCAATTGCTTTTACAATTACAACACATGGATGCAGATGATGTGATTCTTCCTGTATTAGAACAAAAACTAAAACAGTTTCCTTATTCTGGAATAGGATATGAAATGAATTTAGAAAATATAGACTTAAGTATTGTTTTATCCGATTCTTGTTTAACGCAATTATTTTTAGATAGAGTAACGGAAAAGAAAGATAAAAATAGAGGAAGTTTAGAAGTAATTAAACCCTTGCTTTTAGCCAATTTTGGCGATTATAAAACGATTTTTTGGAACGAATTGTAAATTATTATTGATATAAATGAACACACTACATACTTTAAACGCCCTTTTAAAACATATAAAAGAAACCTTCATCGGTAAAAACGAAATTGTCGATTTGCTTGGTATAAGTTTATTGGCTAGAGAAAATGCTTTTTTGTTAGGTCCTCCTGGAACAGCAAAGAGTGCTATTGTTAGAGCTTTATCTAATGGTATCGAAGACGGTAAAAACTTCGAATACCTATTAACCCGTTTTACAGAACCAAATGAAATTTTTGGTCCTTTTGATATTAGAAAGTTAAAAGACGGTGAATTGGTTACCAATACCGAAGCCATGATGCCAGAAGCGTCTATGGTTTTTTTAGATGAAATTTTCAATGCCAATTCGGCTATTTTGAATAGTTTATTGATGGCTTTGAACGAAAAAATATTCCGTAGAGGTAAAGAAACAAAGAAATTGCCAGCCTTAATGTTTGTGGGAGCGAGTAATCTATTACCAGAAGACGAAGCATTAAACGCTTTGCTGGACCGTTTTTTACTTCGCGTAAAATGTGATTATGTAGATCCTGATTTATTGAACGAAGTACTTTTAGCGGGTTGGAAATTAGAAAATAAAACAGATGAAACAACTCCAACTATAAAAGCAGATGAAGTGAGAGAATTGCAAGCAGCAACACGAAAAGTAGATTTGTCACCTATTCGTAAAGAATATGTCGATTTAATTCATTCGTTGCGTAATGCAGGAATCAATGTTTCCGACCGTAGAGCGGTTAAAATTCAAAATTTAATTGCGGCAAGTGCTTTTATTTGTGGTAGGGACACTGCTATTTTATCGGATTTGTGGGTGTTGAAATACATTTGGGACACCGAAGAACAAGTTGAGGTTTTGGAAGGTATTGTGAATCATGTGATTGAAAAAGATACTAGTGAAAAAGCCCATCCACAAGCAGTTTATAATAAAGTTCCTGATGCAGAAGAGGTAATGAAAGAAGTGAAGTATTTGTCAGAGAAATGGAACGACGGTACCTTGTCTTTTGAAGAGCAGAATATCATAAAAGATAAATTGCGCTATGTACAAACCCGTTGTGATTGGATTAAAAACCCAGAACAAAAGAAATACATTCAAGAGGAAATTGAACAATTGTGGCAGAAAATGCTTAAAACATTTGCGTAATGTACTATGTGGAATTACATAAAAGTCATTTGGAATATTTGGCTCCTATACGTCATTG
This sequence comes from Flavobacterium sp. 316, assembly GCF_000967805.1. Taxonomy (NCBI): domain Bacteria; kingdom Pseudomonadati; phylum Bacteroidota; class Flavobacteriia; order Flavobacteriales; family Flavobacteriaceae; genus Flavobacterium; species Flavobacterium sp. 316. The sequence continues at coordinate 113,336 of NZ_JYGZ01000006.1, read as the reverse complement.
GGACAATTTGAAATTGGCTTTTGAAGGAGAAAGGGCTTTTATTAAAGACTTTACTCCTTTGCAAATTAACGATGTCGTTTTGCTACAAATTCCGCACATTATAGTGTATGAATTGAAAGAGCAATTGTTGTTTCGTAAGGACAAATTAGTACCTACGAAAAAATTACCTTCTGCTTTGTTGTGGATGCCTATTTTGAATGCTTTGCCTATTGATTTACCGAAATACAATATGAATTATTTTGGTATTCATGACAAAATAGACATCAAGATAGTAAAAAGTGAAGCCGAACAAAAGCCTTATGGAGTAATCACTAAATTGGAAAATGTAAAAGGGTATATTGAAACACTACCGCAAGTACGTTTGCAGAATTTAAAATGGATAATCATTGAAGATAGCATATTGTTTTTAGGTACACCTTTGTTACCTATTAAAGGACAAACGTATTGGTTAAAAGACAATTGCTTGTTTCCAACAGGTTATGCCTTGGAATTTGATGTTTTGTTTCCAATTATAAAAAAACAACTCAACCCGAATAATGACAGTATGCTTTTATTTCAAAATAATAACAGCTATTTGTCTATTCCTTTGAGTGATTGTAAATCTTTAAGCCTTAGCTCGTTTCGACTAACGGTAAACGAATAAAAAAATGGATTTTAATAAATATTTTCAGCAATATGAGGATTACTTTTGGAAATGTAATTTCCATTTTGACGAAGCTGATAATTTTCGTTACGTTTTTGAATCATTAGATGGTACATCGATAGCGTATAAAGAATATGTTACAGAAGTTTTAGAATTACTTTCGGATGATTGTATTCCACCTTTTGGTTCATTGTTGTTAGCTATTGTAGCTACCAATTCAAATAGTGAAGCTTTATTAGTTACTTTACATCATTATGCTAAATCGAAAGAACGGGCTAGTTCATTTCCTAATGCTAATTTGTATCGAGTAGGTGCTGCTTTTGATTTTTTAAAAATATTAGCGAGTTTACCTGAAGAGTACAAAACAGGTGATAATCGTATTTTACTTTTTAAAACCATTTTTGAAAAATGCCATAATAGAGTTGGTAGTGAAACTGCTAAGAAGCTAATTAGTGATTTTAAAGATATTAAATCAGATTATTTAGAGATAATTGGATCAATTCCTTTCAATGATGCCAATTTTATAAAGGATTTTAGAACGATTGCTTTATTAAAACAAAAGTTTCCTACTAAAGAATCTTTACTCAAAGCATTAACAGCTTTACCTGAACCTGAAAAAATAGAAGAAGTATTAGAAGAAGAAGTTTCACAACCTTTAGAGTCGAACAAGACAATTGATTTTATAGAAGAACTAATTCAAGAACAAAAAACGTTTCAAGTAGGTAGTTTAATACAACGCATTTGGTCTGGATTGAATATTCCATTTCATCATAATGTACCAAGTCAACAACCTATAGGAGGTGTTTCTGATTTAACGAATAAAGGTGATTTCGATAAGTTGTTATTGTCTGAGTTTGCGAATGATGACATGGTTTTCATGTCGCGTTTGGCTAATAATGAAGCTTTATACATTCAACGAGAAATTCCACCACAAGACAATAAGAAAGTACGTGTTTTGTTGCTCGATGTTTCGTTAAAAAATTGGGGAAACCCAAAAATAGTAGCTTTTGCTACAGCTTTAGCGATTGCAAAACATCCAAAAACCGATATCGAATGTGTGGTATATGCCTTTGGTAAGCAATATACACCAATAAAAATAGATACAGTAAGCCAAGTAATTGCTAGTTTGCAACAATTGAGTGGAGGATTAGATGGAGGAGAAGGTTTAGAGCAGTATTTTGAAAAAGAATACGGAAGTCTTAAGGAGGTAGAATTATTCGTGTTTACTCAAGAAGAAAACTTTGAATCAATACCTTTTACTAAAGTAATTAACGAACATTTTGATAAGATTAATTTCATCGTCACAACTACTGCTTCTGGAGTAATTGATACTTATAAAGTAAAAAATAAGGTAAGAAAACATATAAAAAAGATACAATTGCCTTTAGAAGAATTATGGAGTAAAAAACCAGTATTACAAACTAGAGTAATTAAGAGTAGGAATCAAGGAGAAGTGCCTATTTTATATCCTGTAGAACGAAATTATAATAATGTATTTCATTATGAAGGGCAATTCTATTTGTATTTTAATACCAGTTTGTTTGCTTTTCAAGAAGAACCACTCAGTAAAGGTTTTGCAAAAATAGCGAGTGCTATTCCTTTTATTACAGGGCAATATTCGTTGTACAAAGATAAAAAAGGAGTCTTATTTTTAGTAAATTGGATAGCCGAAGAAAAAACACTTTATTACTATGATTTGGAACGGAAAACTACTGAAGCTAAGGTAATAACAGTTAATACCATAAATCCGTTAATCCTTTTTTCAAAGGAAAACAATATTTATCTTTCAGATGGGGAATTATTTTACAAAATTACCGATGCGTACGATTGTATTGTAACGGCTCACGATGCTGTAAAAGAGTGCTTTAAGGGATATGTGATTAAAAATAAGGAGTTTGTGTACAATTTTAGAAACAATACTAAAAAATATACTTTACTCAAACGATTTAAGGAAATTAAGATAAGTAATAATTTGCTTATTATTAATGGTAAACAGTTGCATGAAGTTACTTTTTTTGATGGTTATGAAGGTTATACCGAAGACACAATTTATTTTGAAGAACGTGTTTCATTACTATTAAAAAAGCATGGAAACAATAGATCTAAAGTAGTACAATATTTTATTCATAAATTGAATTTAACTAAAACTGAAATATTTGAATTCAAAACTGAAATAATGGTAATACAAGAGAATTTAACTAATGTTGAAGCGCAAAGTATAAAGGCTGATTTAGAAAATTTAGGAGCGACTTGTTATATTGAAACAACGCATTTCATGTCTAAAGATGGAAGTATTATTAAAAGTAATAATGGAATTTTAGAATTAGAAAGCAGTAATACCAGTATTCCAAAAATGTATATTCCATTTGTTTTAGATTTTAAAACAGCAATGTCAACCGATGAAATATTTGTAGGTAATCCTTATTTTTTACCAGAAAAAAATGATTTAAAAATTATTGAAGTACAAGAATTCCACGATAAATACTACAAACCATTCATTCAGTATATTATAGAACATGAAGCTAACGTTACAACCGTATAAAAGAAACAAATATCCTATTGCAGGAATTGTGATAAAAGGCAATACTCCTTTGGTATGGTTGCAAAACCTGCAAGAGTTGGGTATTGCTATCGCTTCCTATGCTTGTTATCCAATTCCTAGTTCAGTAGCAAACGAACTATATGGTTGTTTGGTTGTACTTCCTGTAAATATAATTGAGAAGGAGCATGCTCATTTACAAGTACAACTGTATGAAGAAAAAGTATTTATTCCAGAATATGCTATAATTGCTCCTTTTTTATCTAAAGAAGAAGGGAATAAAATTTTGGGAGAGCATTATCATTTTTTACATCCAGAATTGGGTTTAATCGAACTAGAAGAAGCGATTGATTGGGTAACAATTTTAAATCCTTTTAGAAAAATTAATGTAAGGCTAAAAACGCCTCATTCAGGTATTTTTATTCCAAAACAATTGCGTTCGGTTCATGTGGAATATGATGAAGCGACCATTTTAGAAGCATTAGAAAATCCGTTAACAGAAGAAGAACAGTTAGAAAAATTACCTTTCGATATGAAAAAACTAATGGCAGGTAATAAAAAAGAAATGGAGAAGTTTTTAGCTTTTATGGATAAAAATCCAGAATTAGCGATGAAATATGCAATACCCTTAGATACTTTAGGTACATCTAGAGGAGATAACGCTGGAGTGTTTCAATTTGGAGGTAGTTTTAAAGAATCTTTTTCTCGCTTTTTTGGTTGGACAGATAATGCTGGCAATCCAATTGCTCAAAATGCGAGTGAAAAAAGTTCAAAGATTGTGAATATTATTTTACTAGTTATAGGGGTTTTCTTTATGTTTAACATTATTAAGTATTTTGCTAATTACAGCATTTCCCATTCAAAAAGCTTGTCCGATGATTATTTAGTATCCTCAACGGGTAATAAGTTTGTACTTTTTCTATTTGTTGCAGTTTGTATTGGTGGTATCATTCGTTTAGGGATGCGATCCAAGTTCGATTTTAAAGGAAAATCAGCTACAATAAATAAAATACTAATGCTTTTGATTCTTGTGGTTTCATTGTATTATTTAATTAGTTTTATGTATGCTAACTTCGGACTTACAAAATGGTATTCTATATTGACTTTAATTTTTATAGCTACGTTAATTAATGATTTGTTCAATATAGAAAAAGATATATTTAAAGATAAAGACAAAGATGGAAAATAAACGTTCTTTTGAAAAGAAGGTTATGGATGTAGTATTCATAATCCTCCTCACTAAAGTAATATATTCTTTAATTTCTGGATTCTATTTAGGAAGTAATGATTTTGTAATTTTAATGCTTACAACAGTTGTAATTTCTCTGGTCTTGTATAAAGTATTAAAGAGATTAAGTAATTCAGGAGAAAGTATTAATAGATCAGATAATGGCTCGGGTTCAAATGTATTGTTAGAAACCAGTGTTTTTAATAAAATTGAACAAAAATATAGAAGTTTAGCAGAAGAATATGTTGCACAAAAAGAATATAAAAAAGCCGCTCATGTATACATGAAATTGTTAAAAGATAATTATACTGCGGCTAATGTTTTGTATGATGGTGAGTTGTATATAGAAGCAGCAACAATTAATTTAAAATACTTAAAAAACGAAACCAAAGCAGCAGAATGTTTTGAAAAAGGAAAAGCATATACAGAAGCGTTACGTTTATATGAAAAGACTAATAACTTTGAAAAAGTGGGCGATATGTATGTCAATTTAAACGATATAGAAAGAGCACATAAAGCCTATTATAAAGTTACCGATGATAGTGTAAACAGAGGGCAGTATGTAAAGGCCGCACAAATTTTACGAGAAAAGATAAAAGCACCTAAAGAAGCGCAAGAATTATTATTAGATGGTTGGGACAAGAATCTGCAAAGGCAAGAATGTTTAACAATCTATTTTCAGCATTTAGAACAAAAAACATCTTTAGAAGAAGAAATTCAGATAATTTATGATACTAAAACAAATGTAAATAATAGAGAAACTTTTATTCAAGTAATTAAAAATCAGTTTGGAAAAAATAATACTATTAATAAAAAAATACGAACGATAACCTATGAAGTGGTAGCACAACTGATAGAGAAGAAACCAGAGATTGTTTCCGAATTGAATTACTTGAATACTCAAAATACAACATTCACAAAAGATGTAATGAAGTATAAATTAAGTAGTAGAAGAACAAATGGGTAATAATAAGAATATACTCTTTCATAATACTTAAAAAAACTGTGTAAGCGATCATTTCTGACTTACACAGTTTTTATTATAGTGTCATTCTATTTTTGTGGATAAGTATAATTAAACATCCATCGGATTCCAAATTTGTCTAAACAGCAACCCCAATAATCACCCCAAAACATATCTTGCATAGGTTGAATTTCTGTAGCTCCTTCAGATAATAAATTGAATAAACGATCTGTTTCTTCTTTTGAATCGGGTTCTAAATTTATACTAGTATTATTTCCAATAATGACTTTATGTCCCATTGATTCTAACATATCTGTTGCCATTAAATGAGTTCCTCCTAAAATAGGTAAACATACATGCATTACTTTGTTTTGCTCACTTTCAGGGAATGGAGGCATTCCTTCTTGTATAGGAACATCTTTGTTGTACATAATTTTCCCTATAAATTCCGTTTTAAAGATTGTTTTGTAGAAATTAAATGCTTCTTCTGTTTTGCCTTGAAAATTTAAATAAATTGATACTTTTCCCATGATATGTATAGTTTAATTGTTTTCTGTATAGTTTTTAAAATTATCTAAAATAGCTTGCCAACCTGTTTGTTGCATTTCAATTGGATTTTGTGTCTCAGCTTCAAAAGTCTCTGTTATTTTTATTTGATTATCAGTAGATTCAAATAGGATTTCAACAATTCTATTGTCATCAATAGTATATACTATTTTTTCATTTGTTTCTATTTCGTTATAAGTTCCTCCAAAATCAAAACTCATTGATCCATCTTTTGAGGCCATAGTATAAACAAATTTTCCTCCAACAGTAAAATCATTTTCTGCTTTTGGAGTATGCCAATCTTCGGAAGCATTGTTCCATTTTATAATATGTTTAGGTTCTGTCCAGTAACGCCAAACTTTCTCTTTTGAGGCATTTACAAGTGTTGTAATTTTAATTTTAGTTTTCATTGTATACATTTTTTAATTTTTGGCAATCTATTTTTTTCATTTGCAACATAGCATTCATTACACGTTGCTGTTTTTAGGTATTATTTAGTTTTGTATTTATAAATATAAAAAATCTTATTACAAATATCCATATTCTTTATGTAACTAATAGTCTATAATTATGACATTATATAGGTGTAATTGCGACAATTTTTTTATTGTATTGTGCGATTTTAATATTTTTAATACTGTGTTAATTTTATTTAATACTTTTAATTTTTAGTATACCAATTATAAATAATGATAAAAATGTTAATTAGATTCTTTTTTTGTTCCATTATAATAATGCTTTGTTCATGTACACGTGGATTAAATAAAAATACAATAGTAGGAATTCAGCCTTATGCTGGTTTTTCAAAAGGTAAAGCAGATACTATTGCAATAACAATTTCCGAATTTTATAAAGTTAAAACAATTGTATTGCCTGAAATTAAATTACCAAAAGAGGCTTTTATCCAAATCAAGTCAGCTAGATATAGAGCCGATAGTATTATTAAAATTCAGAATAGAACTAAAGCAGACACTCTAGATTTTATTATAGGTATAACTCAAAGCGATATATCTACAACTAAAAAAGATAAATTGGGAAAAACAAGAGAACCAAAGTACAAATATGAAGATTGGGGAATTATGGGATTAGCTTATTGTCCAGGAAATAGTTGTATTGTTTCCACTTTTCGATTGCAACATAAAAATTCTATGATTCATTTTACAAGATTGAAAAAAGTTGCGGTTCATGAATTTGGGCATAATCTGGGTTTACCACATTGTTCCAATAAAAAATGTGTTATGACAGATGCGGTAGAAAGTATTAAAACTATAGATAATACAAAATTAGCACTTTGTGAAGTATGTTTTAATAGGATATAGTTTAATAGTTAATTGTTTTATCAGAAATTCTATTGACACTTTTAATTTTCGAATAATAATAAACAAAGCGTTTTTATTATTGGTTTGTGTTGTTTGTTGTGATTTATAAAAATGAACGTCTATACGTTAATATTATCTTAATGTCTCATTTTTATTTAAGATAATTATACCAATCTTTTTTAAAAAAATTATCTTCGCAGAACTAAAGAAATATTATAATATGAAAAAAGTTTTATTATCGCTTATTGCATTTTGTATGCTTGTACCTTTTTCGGTAAAAGCGGACGAAGGAATGTGGTTTTTAATGTTTATTGAACGATTAAATCACCGCGACATGCAAAAAATGGGCTTGCAATTAACGGCTGAAGAAATTTACAGTATTAACAATCACAGTTTAAAAGATGCGATTGTACAATTTAATGGTGGATGTACCGCAGAAATGATTTCAAAAGACGGTTTAGTTTTAACAAATCATCACTGTGGATACGATGCTATTGCAGAATTATCATCAGCAGAAAAAAATTATTTAAAAGATGGTTATTGGGCAAAAAATAGAGCAGAAGAGTTAAAACCTTCTAGCTTATACGTACGTTTCTTTGTTCGTATGGATGATTGCTCAAAAAGAATATTATCGGTTGTAAATCCGAATATGAGTGAAGCAGATAGAGAAAAAGCTATCAATGCAGAAATTGCAAAAATTGAAAAAGAAAATAATGAAGGAGGGAAATATACTGTTTCTGTTCGTCCGTTTTTTCAAGGAAATGAGTATTATTATTTTGTATATCAAGATTATAAAGACGTTCGTTTAGTAGGAACACCACCAGAAAGTTTAGGTAAATTTGGTGGAGATACAGACAACTGGGAATGGCCACGTCATACAGCCGATTTCTCAATGTTTAGAGTATATGCAGATGCTAATGGTAATCCAGCAGAATATGCAACTAGTAATATACCTTTACAACCAAAACACCATTTACCAGTAAATATTGGTGGAGTTCAAGAAAATGACTTTGCTATGATTTTAGGTTACCCAGGAAGAACAAACCGTTGGATGCCTGCTGGTGGAATTGAACAAAATGTAAAATTTGCTTATCCAGCTTGGGTTGAAGGTTCAAAAACTGGAATGGATAACATGAAAAAATACATGGTGCAAAGTGATGCGTTAAATCTTATTTATGCTTCTAAATTTGCAGGTGTTGCCAACTATTGGAAAAATCGTCAAGGAATGATTGATGCGTTATCAAAGTTTGGTACAGCTAAAACAAAAGCAGCTCAAGAAGCTAAATTTCACAAATGGGCAAACAAGAAAGCAAATAAAGCAAAATACGGAAATGTAGTGCCTACAATTAATGCGTATTATGCAATGACTAATGAAAAAGCACAACATGATAACTATTTAATGCAGTTATTTAGAACATCGGCTTTTGGAACAGTTGCTAGAGGCTTAGGAAGACAATTAGACATTTATACAAAAGCAGATGCTACAAAGAGAGCACAAATAGCTCCAATGATTATAGAAATGGCTGAAGCAATGCATAAAGAATTACATATTCCTGCGGAAAAAGATATTTTAGCAGCTCAATTGAGTTTATATAATAAGAAAGCAGGTTATACTTTAGCACCAATAGTTATAAAATTAGCGAAAGAAAACAATGGCGATTTTACAAAATATGTAAATGAAGCTTTTGATTCAAGTATTTTTACTTCTGTTGATAAAGTAAAAGCATTTTTAGATACACCATCAGAAGAATCACTTAAAAATGATTCGTTATATGCTTTAACTAATGATTTATTGAATCATTACTTGTCGAAAAGTGATGAATTAGTAAAAGCACAAAATGATTTTGGAGCTTCTTTCCGTTTATTAGTAGAAGGTTTAAGAGAGTCTAAAATAGGAGAGATTAAATATCCAGATGCTAATTCAACTTTACGTTTAACTTATGGAAAAGTTCGTGCATTACCAACAGACAAACGTAATGATGCAACGATTAATAACTACACAACGTTAGAAGGACAAGTTAAAAAATACAAGAAGGGAGATTTAGAATTTGATTTACCTACTAGAGTATTAGAAATGAACGCTAAAAAAGAGTTTGGTCGTTTTGCGGATAAAGATGGTTCTTTACACGTAAATTTCTTAACTGATAACGATATTACAGGAGGAAATTCAGGTTCTCCAGTATTAAATGGTAAAGGAGAATTAATTGGTTTAGCATTTGATGGAAACATTGAAGCTATGGCTGGTGATGTTATTTTTGATAAAAACTTACAACGTACAATCAATGTTGACATCCGTTATGTGTTATGGGTAATTGAGAATTTCTCAGGAGCGAAAAACATTGTTGATGAAATGACAATTGTGGAGTAATTTTTGACCTAATAAAATGAAAGCGACCTGAAGATATTCAGGTCGCTTTTTTTTGATATAAAGCCTATTACTAACTATCAACCATTATTCTTAAATAATAAGAAAGGGTGAATAAACCTTTAGAAACAGGTTGAGTAACTCGGAACTAATCCTATTGCTAGCTCTAATTTTGTGATATAAATAAATAAAATATATTACAATGAAAAAATTAATCATTACGAGTTTGCTTCTTGCCAGTTTATTTTCAAATGCACAGCCTTATCAATTAATTAATGGAGGATTTGAAAATATTTATGGTACACAAACAACTACAGTTTCTAATTATGATGGATTTAAGCAAAATAATTTAGGACCAAGTTGGTATACTATAACAGGATCACCAAGATCAGAAGCTAGTGGTTTTGCACAAGTAAATGCTCCTACTGGAAACCGATTTGCGCATGCATACCATAAAATAACTCATATGGGTAAATGGAATAGAGAAGGACAAACTTTTTATATGTATTATCCAATGAAGCAAGGAGTAACTTATACTGTTAGTTTTAAAATGTTAACAAAAGGAGTATTCGATCATTTGTACATTATGGCTACTAATGATGCGAAGCCTAATCATAATATTTCATTAAGTTCTCCTCAAGAGATGGATATTAACCTTAATAATTCTGTAAATACAATTTTTCCATATACAGATATTCAAGTGGTAAAGAATATAACATCACCTTCTACTAATACTTGGTCTACTGTAAAATTTACATTTACACCAGCGAAAAATTATACGCAATTAGTTTTTGCTCCTTATATAGATATTCCAACGAGTAATTTTACAATGAGAAACATGGATTTGTTTTTAGACGATGTAGTTATAGAAAGTAATGGCAACCCAAGCCTAGTTGGACCAAGTAATGTAGGTATGGCATTGAATGGGGTAAGTGCAGATACTAATATTGGTATTTTTACTTGTAGTGGTGAATCGGTAATTTTAGATGCTACAGGTACAGTAGATACTTATTTGCCTTTTAATTACTTTATCGAAATACATAAAAGAGATGCAAATGGAAATACTTCACAATGGGTTAATAATTGGTACTCTGGATTGCCATCTGATACACCAATTGATTTATCACAAGTATATAATACTCTTGGAGGATATAATTTCACTGCTCCAGAAGGAACTACACTAGAATATAGAGTAAAATTAGCTATAAATTCTGGTGCTTCCAATGGTTGGTTTGAGAAAACGATGAGAATTATTGTGAAAGGTGGACCAAGCTTTAATTTTGGTGTAAATATGATTAACCAATTAGGCCAACCTACCATTAGGAAAGTAAAAGGATTGCCAGCAGGAAATTATACTTACAAATGGTATGAAGGAACAACGACAACAAGTACTGTAATAAGTACAGCTAATGAAATAGGAATCGTTAAGACTCAAAACGGTGTTTATCCTTATACTGTTGTAGTTACAGATGTGAATACTGGTTGTACAACAACAAAAACAACAAATGTGATTTATCACGATGCAGTAGTACTTGATCCAAATGGTGAATTAGGTTTTGGTAAAATGAAGGATAATAATTTAGAAAATAAAGATTTATTTGTAATATATCCAAATCCAGTATCTTCGGTTTTAAATGTTCATTCTAAAAGTAATTTCGATACTGTAGAAATTTATAATTTGCAAGGGAAAAAAGTAATTACATCAAAAGAGAGAGCTATTACTATTTCAGATTTGAATGAAGGGGTATATTTTATTAAAATTTATAAAGGAGGAAAAATAATCTCTAGTAATAAGTTTGTTAAAAAATAATTGTAACCTATTTATAAAATTAGAAATGCTGCTCAAAAAGAATAACTATATTTTCTTTTTGAGCAGCATTTTTTTATAAGAAGTATTGTTTAATATTTTCCACTTAACAATTCTCCACCAATAGCAGATTTAGCTTCAATGCCAATTTTTTTCATCATTTCATAAGTAGTACAAACAGCAGCAGATGTTACAGGAATACCACATTCTGATTGAATGATGTCAATAGCTTCTAAAGAAGGCATTTGCACACAGGCAGAAACGACCAATACGTCTACATCTGTTAAGTCTAATTGTTTGTAAATCTCTAATAAATTCATCGGATTTTGAGCGGCTACCTCTAAATTATCAGGAATTTCTAAAGCAATACTTTCTTTTACTTTTATGCCTTGGTGTTCAATATAATCAACAACCATATTGGTTAAAGGTCTCATATAAGGTGTAATAATTGAAATTTGTTTTGCACCTAATACTTTTAGTCCATTAATTAAAGCTCCAGCAGAAGTTACAATAGGAGTAGGGAAATCATTTGCAATTGTTTCTTGATGTAGATTTACTTCGGAAACACAATGATAACCACGTCCCATACTCATAATCGCTACCAAGCACGCATAACCCATAACATCCACATGAGCATCTGAAAGCTCTTGTGCACATTTTAAACTCATGGCATCCATTGCTTCGAGTTCTTCTTTGGTTACTTTTTTCATTCGCATTCTACTACTGTGAAACGTAAAACGTTCTGGTAAAATAGTTTCGCGAGAACGAAAGATTGCTGGTATTTCGGTTTCCATCGTTATATTTGAAGAAGGAACAATTTGACCTATTCTGTATTTTTTCATTTTTATATTTTTATAAATTGTAATGTAGATTTAGTAGCTTCTAAATGAATAAAATAGACTCCTTTTTCTAGAGATTCAATGTTTATAGATGTATTGTTATTAGTATTGCCAGAACTAATTTTTTTCCCTAAATAAGAATAAATACTATAATTTGTTAATTCTTGTAATCCACGAACCTGTATTACATTATTAGCAGGATTTGGAACAAGACTTAATGATTGATCCGCTATAGTGTTTTCATGTATACTTAATGTCCCCAATTGTAATTGGGATATTTTATCTCCAGAAGAATCTGAAATGAATAAATTACTACCAGAGATAGCTAAAGCTCTAGGGCCATTTAAGCCACTATCAACTACAATTTCAGGTGAAGCATTTGCAACTGATAGATCTATCTTAGAAACCCTTGCAACATTAGCTTGCGTAAAATAGAGTTCATTATTGTATACAGTCATTCCTTGTGCATGTATACCATAAGAAAGAGCAGTTAAAACTGTAGCTGTAGGATTTGGGTTATTCGTATCAACTTTATAAATTTTATAATCATTATTCCCAGAAACATACAAATCATCTCCATTAAAAAACAAACCTTCTGGTGTATTTATAGTTACTACATCAGTTTTAACAGGATTTGATTCTGTGACATTAATTTTTACAATTTTATTATTAGATCTTTCACAAATATATAATTCATCTCCTTTGAAAGCTATTGAATAAGCACCAAGAGCATTTGAGAGTACTAATTCTGGAGTGGGGTTAGTTGCTGTTAAATCTATTCTAAAGATTTTATCAGTAGTATTTTGTGAAAAGTATAAATAATTAGTATGAATAGCAACACCATACATATTTATCATTCCTGATACTAAAGTTGTAATCTGATGAGTTGCATCTGTAAGATCAGTTTTTATTATTCGTTGTCCTGAACGTTCAACGATGTACAAATCATTATTGTGGGTTATTATATCTTGTGGCCAATCGATGTTGGTGACAACATCATTAACTTGAGCATTATTTTTTAGGCTGATAATAAGAAGTAGTGATAATACAATTTTTTTCATTATAAGGTTTTTATTGGAATTCTAGTTTTTTAACTGCATTCTGGAAGACAAGGTGTTTTCCAAAAGAAGCATTCAATTAGTTAAAGTGTGTATTAAATCTCTTTTACCGTATTTACAATAGTTCCAATTCCTTCAACTGTAGCCTCAATTATATCGCCATCTTTCAACCATTCTTGCGGGTTTCTTCCAGCTCCTACACCAGCAGGAGTTCCGGTTGCAATGATATCGCCTGCTTCTAATGTAAAAACCGTACTTAAATCTTCAATTAAATCATTAATGTTAAAAAGCATAAACTTAGTATTTGAATTTTGTTTTTCAATACCATTTACTTTTAAAGATAAATCTAAGTTTTGAGGATTTTCAATTTCATCTTTGGTTACTATAATTGGTCCCATTGGTGCAAAAGTATCTTGTCCTTTAGAAACAATCCATTGTCCTGAACGACGGCAATCTCTTGCTGAAATATCATTGATAACGGTATATCCGAAAACATGATCTAGTGCATCGGCTTTAGAAACATATTTCCCTTTTTTACTGATTACAACAGCTAATTCTACTTCCCAATCTAATTGATTCGTAAGGTTTCTATTTAATAAAATATCAGTATTTGTTGCTGTAACAGTTGTAGGAGGTTTTGAAAAAATAACAGGTTGTTGTGGTAATTCTTTTGCAGTATCTAATGTTCTTGCACTTTCCGCAACATGTTCAGTATAATTTAATCCAATTCCAATGATGTTTTTTCTAGGATAAGGAATAGGTGCTAAAATAGTTATTTCTTCCATCTTATAACTAATTTGAGCTAATTGTTTTTCTGTTGTATCTTCTATTAGATTATTAATTTCATAAATGACTTCAAATCCCATATCAATTAGTTCTAACATATCACTTGGCAATGGGAAATTGGAAATATCTCCAAAATCTTCCATGTCAATAATTTGTTTGTTATAAATAAAGCCTAGTCTTGGTTCTGAAGTTTCTGTTTTATAAGTAAGTAGTTTCATATTTTTTAAGTTTGCTGTTATAAGTTAACAGTTTTTAATTTTTTTAAATTATTGTTTATACATTATTTGCATTTGTTATTTCTTGAACATCTCTGAATGTTTGACCATTTTTATTGACCCATTCAGTGAATCCATTTGAATTCCTTCCTAAAATCATATTTGAAGCAGCACTAGGGCTATTAAAAACAGTATCTTCCACAAAGATTAATTTACCTTTATCTTCAATCATTATTTCAGTTTCAACTAATTTTCTTCTCATATTTACATAGGTTTCAGTACAAGATTCTGAAAGCTCTTTTTTAGCTTCACTACCTTTAGTTACAATATAACCTTGATCAGTTTCTTTCATTGAAGCCTTGAAAGTTTTTGTTTTGATGAAATATGTTTCATGAATGGAATTAATATTTTCTGTTTGATTTTCATCAGATTGTTTGACAGTTGAAGATATTAAAAATTTAAAACCCATTACAGGTAAAATTAGTTTGATTTGTTCAAGGAAATATTCCATATCTGAAATATCAGCCTCATGCAATGTTGGTAAACTCGGAGAGTTTCCATTATCAATTTGAGCAGTTTTAGCTTCTATCGCAATTTGTACTAATCTTGACTCTAAATATCTAATTTGTGTTTTAGTTAATAACTCATCCTTACTAACAAAGAAAATTAATTCCTTAAAGTCTTTATTTGGGTCGCTTAAATGTTGTTTTAATCTATTTTTTATGTTTTCTGCTTCACCAATATATATTTTTTCATCAAAAGCATCATCAGTAGGATCGCCTTTTAAACAATAAATCCCAGGATTATCAAATTCACTTCTATTCATAATTTTATTTATAGAAGCTCTTGGACTATATATAGCTTTTCCAACCCAATTACCAATTTCACTCAATCTTGGACCATAAGCAGTTCCATCAATCATATATACAGTTAATTTTTTCCCCATTCTAATTTTAATTGATTATTGCTCTTGAAATTATTATTTAATTATTTGAAATCCATCGTTTTCAGTGTATTCTTTTCCTTGATATAAGCCTAGTTTTTCAATAACGGGTAAATCATTGAAATTAAACAAACAAGTATCTTCAGTTTCTGATGCGTTATGATGTTCATGCCAAGCCCATGATGGAACGCAGAAAATATCACGTGTTTCCCAATCGAATCGTTTTCCATCAATGATTGTGTATCCTTTTCCTTTTGCACATTGATATACAAACGAACCAGTATGTTTATGAGCTTTTCCTTTAAAACCAGCAGGTAAAAGTTGCATAGCTGCACCCATAGTTTGCATTACGTGTCCTCCTGTCATAGGGTTAGAATATTGCATAATAACACCATCAAAAGGGTTAATTTTATTGCTTTTTGAAGCTTCAACTAAAGCAGGGTATACTTTTTTCCAAGAAAATTTGAATAAAGGAGAATAAGGTTTGTCCCAAACTTTATCAGCAGGAATTATTCCAGCAGTTCCATAATTAATAGGAGAATAGTTCAAGGGAACATCTAAAGGTTGTTTACCATCAAAGACAGCATAATCATTCGCTTCTAGAGCATTTATTAAAGGAATATCTAATCCGTCTTGCCAAATACAAGTTTTTCCATTTGGATCAACACCATGTTCATGCCAAGTGGAGTTTGGTGTAATCACAAAATCATTTACTTCAAACGTAATTTTATTTCCATCTACAACGGTATAACCACCTTCTCCTTCCATAATGAAACGTAGGGCAGAGGCTTTGTGTTTATGAGCCGAAGTGCTTTCTCCTGGTCGTGTAACTTGAATGCCTGAATATAACCAACCTACAACAGCTGCAACGTCTTTTCTTTTATCATTGACTAAATAGACAACTCTTCTTCCAGCTTGCTCAGGTGTTACTAGTTCAGATGATTTTAAGACTAAATCACGTAAATCATCATATTTCCACAGCATAGGAACAGAATTGGATTTAGGTTCCCAAGGTTCTATATCATTGGCAACTGTCCATAATGCACCAGCACCAAGATTTTCTAATTCTTTATAATATGCTTCTAGTTCTGGAGTATTTTGTACTCTAGCTCTTCCGTATTGATCGTCTGATTGGTTTTGTTCTTCCATAAATGTATAATTTTATATCTGGTAGGTTTTATAAACCTGCCAGGTATTTTATCTTTTATTGAATTCTTCGTGATTATTTATAAAGGTAATATTTTTTGTAGGAGTAGTATTTACTCGTAAATCAAAAATATCAAATCGATTATAGTGTCCTAAAATATCATGCATTTGTTTTGGTTGAATACATTTTGCCAAATCAATATCGGCATAAATCATTCCTTCATCATCGATTAAAGGTTCTCCAATAGTAGCTCCATTTGGTCCAATGAATCCAGAGAAAGCAGAATTTTTACGGGTTAAGAGTTCTTCTACATTTGGAACATCTGGCTTTAATATTTCCATAATTTCCTTTGAGATTGTCGAACATGAAACAATAGTGAAAAGTTTTCCTTCAAATGAATGAGCAGCAGCTCTAATTTTTATAGCTTCCGCCATGTTATAGTCAGGTGGAGCAACTGGCAACGAAATATAATTAGCTATATGAATTAATTCACCTTGAGTAAGTAAAGTAAAACGAGCTAATGTATTGGTGTTTTCACCGCAAGCTAAGGTTCCTAATGGTCCCACTTCTGTATCATATACTTTTAATGATGAACCATCACCAGAAGTCCATGTTAGTTTTTCAGCCCAAGTGGGTACTAATTTCCGATGTTTACCAATAATTGTCCCTTTATTATCTATAATTAAATTAGTATTATATATTTCACCAAAACTTTTACCTCTTTCGTTTATTCCAATAACAATTTGAATATCATTGTCTTTTGCTGCTATACAAAGTTTTTTTATTTCAGGACTTGTAATATCAACAGAATGTTTATACAACTCTTCATACCATTTACTTCCTTGTATGGGTGTCATAATCCAATTCCAATATGGATAACCAGCTACAAAAACTTCAGGAAAAGCAATTAGTTTAGCTCCATTATTTGCAGCTTCTTTTATAAATGAAATAGCTTTATCAATAGTTTTTTCTACATTTAAGAAAACGGGTGCTGTTTGAACGGTTGCTGCTTTAAATTTTTTAAATTCCATAGTTTATTAATTACGAATTTTAAATTACGAATTATGAATTGAAAACGAGATTAACTCGTAGTTCATAATTTGTAATTCATAATTTTATTCTTCATTTCTTCATTAAAGGGTTCTGCTTTTATATTGTTTCGATTTTCATTAAAGGCTACATTTACTAAGGTTACTTCTCCTTCAAGACATGTTTTTCCTTTTTCATCTTCAAATATAAAACCACACAAAATAGAAGCGCCTCCAAGATTTTTAACCCAAAGTTTTTTAGTCAATATTTCTCCTAAACGTGCTGCTTTCTTAAACTGTATTTTCAAATCGACTGTTGGAATACCGTTTGTTTCATGCATTTTAGAAAAGGGTCTTTCTAACGCTTCTTCAAACCAATCTTCAACTAGGCAGTTAAGCATTTCTAAAAATCTAGGATAGAATACGATGCCTGCATAATCAACATGTTGGAAGCGTATTTTTTCTTGTTTTATAAAGTAATTCATAATGTAGTATGACTAATTTTTAATTAAATTAAAATTTTTCGCTACTTGCTTTTTTCCAAAAATATAAGAATTTTTCAGGCACAGTATTTTCATTTAATAGACAACATGTTTCTAATTCTGGAAATATTTCAGCAAAAGTGGCTACTTTATTATTGTCAATACGAGTAGTAACACAATCTCTTGTTACATTATCTGGATGATCTATTCCTGCTGATGTCATTAAATCAACTGCACTTTTTACAGTTTCATTTTGATATCTTGCTACGCGAATGCTTTTTTCTTCAGGAACTAAACCTTTAGTTAATTTTGGGTTTTGTGTTGCCACGCCAGTAGGACAAGTATTAGAATGACACTCTAATGCTTGAATACAACCTAAGGCAAACATCATTCCTCTTGCTGAATTACATAAATCGGCACCTATAGAAAGGTTTCGAATAATATCAAATCCAGAAATAACTTTTCCTGTAGCAATAATTTTTATTTGATTTTTTATTCCGAAGCCATTTAGGCAGTCATATACAAAGGCTAAAGCTTCACGCAATGGCATTCCTACAGAATCAGAATATTCAGGTGGAGCAGCACCAGTTCCTCCTTCACCACCATCAACAGTTATGAAATCTAAATAAGTGTTCGTTTCAACCATTGCTTTACAAATACTTATAAATTCTGATTTATTACCAATGCAAATTTTAATTCCAATAGGTTTTCCTCCTGATTTTTCTCGTAGTAATCTAATAAAGGTCATTAATTCTAATGGAGTTGTGAAAGCAGAATGAGTAGGAGGTGAGATAATATCGTTTCCTTTTTCTACTAATCGAATAGCTGCAATTTCATCAGTTACTTTTTCTTTAGGTAGAATACCTCCATGACCAGGTTTAGCACCTTGTGAAAATTTGATTTCTATTATTTTTACATTATCAAGTATTGCTCTTTTTTGAAATTCATCTGCATTAAACGTTCCGTTATTATTTCGACAACTAAAATAGCCAGTTCCAATGTTCCAAGCTACATCGCCACCTTGTAAGTGATAAGGAGAGAGTCCACCTTCACCTGTATTGTGAAAAAAGCCACCTTCTTTAGCTCCATTATTTAAGGCTAAAATGGCATTTTTGCTTAAACTACCAAAACTCATAGCGCTAATATTGAACATACTCGCCATATATGGTTTTGTACATTGAGAAGATCCTATTTTTACTCTAGGATTATGATTTAAATCTTTAAAAGAAATGGCTCTGATACTATGATTAATCCATTCATAACCTGATTTGTAAGTATCTAGTTGTGTTCCAAACGGTTTTGAATCAGTTTCTTTTTTGCTTCGAGCATACACCATACTACGTTGCAGTCTATTAAAAGGTTTACCATCGGTATCTGTTTCTATAAAATATTGACGCATTTCTGGTCCTATATCTTCCAGTAGATATCGCATTCGTCCTAAAAGTGGAAAGTTTCTTTTAATAGTATGTTTCGACTGATACATATCGTATAATCCCATAAGAATTAATGGGATGAATATTAATAGAAGGAAGCTGAATTTCCAATTTATATAAGTCAATAAGCCTATTATAGCTATAGAAGTTATACTAAATACTAAAAATGCTTTTCTCATAAAAAATTAATTATATTTTAAACTCTGAAACAAGTTCAGAATAATATGTTTATTTTAGTTTAAATCGTTGTATTTTTCCTGTTTCTGTTTTAGGTAAAATTTCTATAAAATTAATAATTCTTGGATATTTATAAGGTGCAGCTACTTCTTTAAACCATTGTTGAATTGTTTTGGCTAGTTCATCGGATTGTTTTGATTTGTCTTTTAAAACAATATGAGCGCAAACAACCATTCCTCTATTAGGATCTGGTAATCCAACTACTGCACATTCTAATATATCCTTATGCGTTAAAAGTACGGATTCTACTTCAATTGCTGCAATATTATAGCCAGAAGAAATAATCATATCGTCACCGCGAGCCACAAACCAGAAATAGCCTTCTTCATCTTGTTTGTAAATATCTCCTGTAATGTTCCAACCGTTTTGAACATATTCTTTTTGTTTTTCAATACGATTTAAATATTTACAACCTGTAATTCCTTTTATAGCAAGTTTTCCAGGAGTATTTGGAGGTAATTCATTGCCATCATGATCTATAATTTTTGCTTTATATCCAAGGACTGGTAATCCTGTTGCACCAGGTTTCATATTGTTTTCATTGGACGAAATAAATATGTGAAGCATTTCTGTAGCTCCTATTCCGTCAATAATTTTTAATCCTGTGGCATTATACCAATCTTGCCAAACTTGTAAGGCTAATGTTTCTCCTGCTGAAACACATTTTCGTAAGCTAGAGACATTAAATTCGTGTAGTTTTGTTGTTAAAACTCGCCAAGCTGTTGGAGCAGTAAAACAGATAGTTATTTTATATTCTTCAATTGCTTTTAAAAGTAAATCTGGACTTGGTTTTTCGATTAAAAAGGTTGAAGCTCCAAAATACATTGGAAACAAAACCAAACCACCTAATCCAAATGTAAAGCCAAGAGGTGGACTTCCTGTAAAAATATCATTTGAAGTAGGTTGCAAAGAATAGATAGGAAAAGCTTCGCAAATATTTAAAATATCTCTGTGATAATGTGCTGTCATTTTAGGTATTCCGGTAGTTCCAGAAGTAAATCCAATTAAACAAATGGCATCTGCTTTTGAAGGGAAATTATGGAATATTTTAGGTTTGGATAGTATTAATTGTTCTAAGTTACTATTTCTAAAGAAGCATTTTTGTTTTAAAAAAGTAGATTTTGAAAGATTCATTTCATCAGATAGATTACTATCACATAGCGCAATGGAAATCTCTGCACAATCTATTATGGTTGTTAATTCTTTGGCACGAAGTAGAGGCATAGTTGCTACAACAATTCCACCTGCTTTTAAAATAGCAAACCAGCAAGCTACCATCATTGGATTATTAGCAGAACGTAATAAAACTCTATTTCCTGAAACTAAACCTAAGTCATCTACTAAAACATGAGCAATTTGATTGGCTTTTTCATATAAATCATTATATGTCCAAGTCTCTTCAAACGTACGAATACAAATTGCATCACCATTTCCATTTTTGATATGATTATCCAATAAGCGTTCAACACAATTTAGCATTTCAGGATGTTGAAATTGGGGTAAATCCAAAAAGGTATATTCTGGTTGTAAATCCAAAGTTGGTAAGCTATTGTGAGCGAAATTGTCTTGGTAGTGTTTCATTGATTAATTACGAATTTTAAATTACGAATTACGAAGCGTTTTTTGAATAGAACCAATTATTTTTAATAATTCAGTTATATCATTTAATAAACTTTCACTTTGTTCATTTGTTAAGTAACCAGTATCTTTTAATAATCTAACCCAGTAATGTGTTTCTCTGGCTTTTTTATATGGAATAGTTAATTTAGCAAAAAAATCTTTATTAGATTAACCTTCAATCGCTACTTCTATATTTGCACCAATTAAAGTTTCACAACGCAAAAGCTGTCTACTTAATACAAGTTTTTTTTTCATTTGATAAAAATGGATAGACTTTTGCAATTCTAATTGCAAACGCATAACTTTTTATTTGAATAATATTATCATTTTTCATAATTCGTAATTATTTCTTATTGCTTTTTGGTTTTAAGGCTTTTTTCATTCCTTCCACTTGTTTTCTTTCAGATGCTTTTAAAGGATATAAATGAGAAATCCCCATTTTGTATTGATTAGGAATATCATTAGCTTGAAATTTTTCATAAGCTTGTGCATTTCTTACAAAATTTGGATCTAATAATAAAGGTCTTCCTAAAGCGACTAGATCAGCTCTTCCGTTGAGAATTATAGTATTTATTTGATCAATATCTTGAATGTATCCTGTTGTAATTGTTGGAATATGAATGGTATTTTTAATTATATCAGAGAAAGGAGTTTGCCACATTCTACCTATTTGCGGTTTTTGATGTGCTACTGTATTTCCTGTAGATACATTTATAATATCTGCACCAGCATTTTTAAAAGCATTTGCAATGATTATTACTTCTTCTGGAGAAATTCCGTTTTCAGCCCAATCTGTTGCTGAAATTCTAACAGACATTGGTTTATCTTTTGGAAAAACGTTTCTCATTTCTGTGAAAACGCGTAATGGAAATTTTAAACGATTTTCGATATTCCCTCCAAATTCATCTGTGCGAATATTAGTTAATGGAGAAAGAAATGAAGCTAATAGAAATCCGTGATGCGCTTGTAATTCAATCATATCAAATTCTGCTTCATTTGCGTTTTTGCTAGCTTGAACAAATTGAGAAGTTATTAGATCCATATCTTCTAAAGTCATTGCTTTAGGAGTTGGAAAATGTTCATTAAAAGCAATTGCTGAAGCGGAAATTAATTCCCATTTATCTTTTAAATCTTCGGTTTCCCAAGGCTTTTTTGTTCCACCTTTTCGACCTGAATGACCTAATTGAATTCCAATTTTTGTTTGTGTATTTTGATGGATAAAATCATTAATTCTTTTCCATTCAACTATTTGATTATTAGTATAAATTCCTGTGCATCCTAATGTGATTCTTCCAGTATTTGAAATAGCAGTCATTTCGGTTAAGATCAATCCTAAACCACCAATAGCACGAGAAGAATAATGTTGGAAATGCCAATCATTTACTAATCCATTTTCTGCCGAATATTGTCCCATTGGACTCATTACAATTCGGTTTTGAAGCTTTAAGTTGCGAAGTTTAAAAGGAGAAAAAGCAGCAGGTATTTCTATAGGTTTGGATTCTGAAATAAGTTCAGATTGGTAAACGACGTTATTAAATTCCTCTAAAACTTTACCTGTAAATGATTTATCTCTTATTTGTAGATTTTCATACGTTACTTTTTTAGAACGAGTCATGCAACCAAAAGCAAATTGATAAAAAGGATGCTGAATATGTCTATCCATATTTTCAAACCAATCTAAGGACACATTAGCAGCATACTGAATCATTTCTACAGTGTTTCTACGGCTTTTTTCATATTCTTGAAACGCTTGTTTAATATTATTAGGATTATGAATTATAGCATCAGATAGTGCAATAGCACTTTCCATAGCTAATTTTGTTCCTGAACCGATAGAATAGTGCGCTGTTGCTTTTGCATCGCCTAATAGAACAATATTATCTTTGTACCAATTTTCATTGGTTATATGTGGAAATTGTCTCCAATGTGATTTATTGGTTATTAAAGGATGATCATCTAATTCTTCTTTAAATAAATGTTGTAGTTTTTCAACTGTATCTTGTTCGTTATAAGTATCGAATTGGAATTTTTCCCAAGTTTCTGGAGCACATTCGAAAATCCAAGTACTCATTCCTTTTTCATATTGATAGGTGTGTGCTGCAAAAGCTCCGTGTTTTGTTTGTTTGAAGAAATAGGTGAAGGCTTCTAAAGGTTTTGTAGAACCCATCCAAACAAATTTATTTTTTTTAAGTGTTATTTTTGTTTTAAATTCATTTTCAAATTGTGTTCTTATTTGGCTTGAAATACCATCGCAAGCTACAATTACATCTGAATCAGAAAATTGACTTAAATTGTCCACATTGGCTTCAAAATGCAGATTTACACCTTCTTCTTGACAACGTTGGTGCAGTAATTGTAATAAAGTTTTACGAGAACAACCACAAAAACCGTTTCCAGCAATACTAACTTCTTTTCCATCACGAGCAATAATAATATCATCCCAATACGCAAACTTGCTACGAATCAACTCATAGGATTGCATGTCACGTTTTAAGAATTCCCCTAGAGTTTCATCTGAAAAAACTACACCAAACCCAAAACTATCATCCGGACGATTGCGTTCGTAAACATCGATTTGGCAATCTGGCATTGCTTTTTTGGTTAATATCGAAAAATAAAGTCCTCCAGGACCACCACCTATTACTGTTATCTTCATATTTGTTATTGTAAGGGAAGAAGTAATCTTCTTATCTTCAAATTAGGGTTAATTAAGAGCATTGATTTTCTTTACGCATAAAATCAAAGGCTCCTTTTCTTAAATTGATATTATATTCTAAATAGGCTTTTAAGCAGGCTAAGAAATTAGACCAACCAAAAGTATTTCCTGAAAACCATTTAAGTCCATCATTATCGTTTTTCATACTTTTTTCAGTAATTGAAACTAAAGTAGAATTGTTTTCTTTTTCAATTAAAGTAATTTCAACAAGAAGTTCCTTTTCACTAATTGTCCAGTAATAAGAAATGTATTTGTTTTGTTGAATTTTGTCAATTCGAATAGGGCATTCTACATCAAACTCTGGGAATTTCCAAATTAATGTTTTGCCTGATTCCATTTTTCCAGTACTTTCAGAAATAAAATAATTAGACATCTTATCCGGATTTATAATTGCATCAAATACTTCATTTATGGGTTTTTGAATTTGTATTGCTGCTTCTATTTCTAAAGTTTCTGTTTTCATGTTTATGCTCTTTTGATTGAAAATATGTCGCCTATTTTACCATAGTTTGAACCTGCTAAACGAGCAACAGGCTTATAAATATCTAAGTTTATTCGATTATTTTCTGAAAGTATAGCGTCATCAATATGTAGTGTAATGATTTTACCTATTACAACACAAGCACCACCACCTTCATTATTGTCTATAAAATAATGGTGTATTTTTTCACATTCAAAATGTACCAAACTTTCTTTTACACGTTTAGGCTTAATAGTAACAGAATCGATAGGTGTCAGATTTGCTAAAGTAAATTCGTCTACTTCTGCTGCAACTGCTTCAGATGTTCTATTCATTTGTTCTACAATATCTTCTGTTACTAAATTTACTACAAATTGATTGTTTTTTAATACATTGTTTAAAGTGTCCTTGTAACTATTATTATCTCTACGTGTAGAAAACATTACGCAAGGAGGATCGCTACTTACCATATTAAAATATGAAAAAGGAGCAAGATTATTAATTCCTTTTTCATCTATAGTTGATATCCATCCTATAGGTCTTGGAATTATTGTTCCTGTTAGTAATTTATAGAGAGTTGTAGGATCGGTTTCATTTGCTTTATATTGCATTTTGTCGTTGTTTTTTACAAATTAAACAAAATATTTATAAATTTTATTCATTTATCAATAAAGAATTATTAAAAAAAATGAATAGTTATTGAAGATGGTTTATTTGGTTTTCAAAGATAATGAGTGGAAACGATAGTATTCTTAACTAAGTTTATAATTAATAGGATGAAATTATGTAAGAATTTTTAATATTTGAATATAGATCTGTGAGGAAGTAAATTGATTAGATGTAGTATTAATAGGGATGATTAGATAGTGTTCTTAAAAAACGTTTTTATTTTGGCGATATCAAAATGTTTTATTTCATGTTAAAAGTAAGTAGATTGGAATCATTATCTCTATATTTTTTAAATGGTTTTTTAATAATGTTTTACCACTTCTATGATTCGTTTAAGTTTTTATAAGTCAATTATTTTTTTAAAATTCCTTTTTCTACACTTTCATTAATTAAATTCTCGGCATAGTTCCAGATGGCTGTTGAACCGTTTTTAATTGCCTTCTTCTTATCGTAAACTTTTTGATAAGGGACATTAAATTCTACCCATGTTCCACCATTATTAGAGGCATTTTGTAGCAGTGGTTCAAATCGGTCCATTGATTTTGCAAATTTTGCTTCATTTGTAATTCCTTCTTCAAATTCTTCCCAAATAGCGATAAATTCTTTTGCTTGTTTTGTGGGTAAAAGTCCAAAAATTCGCTTTGCGGCAATGAGTTCTTCTTCTGTATTTGTATGGTTTTTTGTAGTGTCATAAATAAATGTATCACCTGCATCAATTTCTACGATATCGTGGATTAGAACCATTTTTACAACTTTAAGTACGTCAATTGGTTTATCAGAATGTTCTGCTAAAACAATTGTCATCATGGCTAAATGCCAACTATGTTCTGCGTCATTTTCGCATCTATCACTGTTGAACAATTTAGTTTTACGTTGAATGTATTTTAATTTATCAATTTCTTTGATAAAATTTACTTGTTTTAATAAATTTTCAACTTGCATTGTTCTATAAATTTTTAATTGTTACTATCATGTTTATTAAAACGACTTGTAGAATTTTAGAAGAAACTTACACATAATGTGCTTGTATAAGATTAGCCATCTGATTTAAACACCTAATTTAGCAAATAAAAATGAAATAGAAAATTTGCAAGAACTTTTAGAAGTAGGAGAGAAAAAGCTATTATTTATAGCTTATTGTTGTACATCGTTTTATATTTTTAATCCCATATTTCAGGTCTATTAATTTTCATTGCTCTTAAGTATGAAAGGAATTGTCCTGCGTGAACAGATTCGTGATATCCAATCCGCAATAAATATTTTCCAAGGATTTTTTTTTCTCCATTTCCAGGATGAATGATTTCAGTTTCGTTTAATTCCTTATCCGAAAATTGTCTAACACTTTCTAAAAATGTTTTTCTATAAGATTCGGCAAATTCAAGTTCATCAGCAACGTTAATAAATGGTCGATTTTTCCAAGGTGTTTTATAATTAGTCATATTACCTTTATTAATAATGATATTCCACCCATAATCGGCTTCTAAAACATGTCTAATCATTTCTATCGCGGTCATTGCTTTTTCATCAGGTTTCCAATTGTAATAATCTTTCGGAAGTCCTGTCCAAAGTTTTATGCTTTTTCTTCTTATTTCTGTAAAATTTAAAATTATAAGTTCGGATTGCGTCATTTCTTTTATTTTCTAGAATATTGTTGTTTCACATTACAGGCGAAGTTCTGGTGTTACAAATGGTTTGAGACTAAATTAACCTCATTATTTGTATTTATCAAACTATCCGTTATAATAGTTGTTAGTAACTCAACTCGTTTTTTGTGTCTTAGTGTTGATGGATAGCTAAATTTGAATTCCACTTCCTGCAATTATTTTCCACGAAGTATCAAATAGTTTCCATACTCGTAAATATCTAAATTTTCCATCGATGATTTGGTCAGCATATTTTGCTTTTAAATGGAAAGTAACTGCAACAGTGGCAATATTTTCAATTATTTTTATTGTTTGGTCAGTGGCCAAAATGTCATAAACAGTTATAATACCAGAACGATAATTTTCGATGTCCATTTCTTTAGTGATTGTTTGTCCTGTGGGGATATTGAAAATTAGACTGTCATGCAAAAGTTCGTCAAGAATTTTGATGTCTCCAGATATCATTGCTTTTAAAAGTCTGTTTTCACATTCAATTATTTGCTTCTCTTTTGTCATAATTTATTGTGTTAATTTGTTTAAAATTAATGCCTTGCTAAAACTATATTATGAAAAATTAAGTAGCTTTATTTCAGGATGAGTCATACTTGTTTATAACGGCTGTGTGTATGAGCAGTATCGGAATAAGAATGTCGAACTTTTTGGTTTAGACTAATGTAAGTTACTTGCAAATTTCATTCTTTAAATTTAGAAATAATAAATGAATTTGCAAGTAAGGATAAGGAAAGTACAAACTTTTTATTTCGGTTATTTAAATTAAGTAGGCTACTTTATATTTAGTTGTTTTAAAAAATTACTTTCTTTTATTATGTTGTTCGCAATAATTATTGCTAATATAAAAAGTGATATAATTCCAGAGATTAGGATGTAAATATAAAACCCTTCAGAAAACTCTCGTTTAAAATAGGGCAACAGTTTTGTAAATCCAAAAACATATATAGTAAAACAGATAGGTGTAATTATATAGTTTATGGTCAATCTTAGTTTGTAATGTCTTTTTAGATATTTTTTAAATGATACATTATCTAATGAAATTAATTGATTTTCTTTTTGATAAAGTGAAGCGAATTCTAAAATAATGCGAAAAGTAAGACTAGAAATCATCAATACAAGACCAAAAGTAAAATTATTCCATTGATTATTGATGTTATAAATAGAATAGATTAACAATATTAGGACTGT
Organism: Flavobacterium sp. 316; assembly: GCF_000967805.1. NCBI lineage: Bacteria > Pseudomonadati > Bacteroidota > Flavobacteriia > Flavobacteriales > Flavobacteriaceae > Flavobacterium > Flavobacterium sp. 316. The sequence goes on along the minus strand of NZ_JYGZ01000006.1, from coordinate 85,449 downwards.
TAATGCCATAACTGTTATTGCTATAAATTGTCCATACCGTTGTTTTTTAGCTTTTTTGATAATGGTTTCAGGAGATACTATGGTGAAATTGCTTTTGTTCTGATTCCATAACTGAGTTAATTTATCATTTTCCATTTGTAATACATTTTAAAAGTGATTGTCTAATTCTGTTTAGCCGAGTTCTTAATGTACCGTGTGTCAAACCTACGGTTTCGGCAATTTCTGATTGAGAAATTTCTTCTAATTCCATTAAAATAATGGTTTTGTTGTTTTGGGTAAGTTGACTAATACAATGGTACATTTGTTCTAGTTGTTCTTCCTTTTTTGTGTATTCCGGTTCTGTAGTAGCTGAAACCACCAGTTTATCGCTAATTTGGGTGTGTAGTTTGGTTTTTCTCAAATCAGCCAAACATATATTGACAGCAATTCTATAAATCCATGTACTTATGGAAGATTTTCCTTTAAAGCTTTTTCTGTGTTGCCAAACTTTTATAAAAGTTTCTTGTTGCCACTCTTTTGCCAAATCTTCATTACTAGAGGCATAACCCAAACACAATCGGAATACTTTAGAAGCATGTGCTTCATATATTTCTGTGAATTGTTTTTCTAGGTTCATTTAATTTGATGCTAAAATCTTTTGAATTTGTTCTATAAACCATTCTGGTTTGTCGAACATCACAAAGTGTGCAGCATTATCTGCAATTATCAAATCATATTTTGATAGATTACCATATTGACTTTGATAAGTTTTTGTAACCATTTCTTTTCCAAATGGTTTATCCGCTGCAATTATTGTTACAGGAATAGAAATATTTTTCAAATCCTCTCTCAAATCTAGTTTAAGATAATCGGTATATCCATAAACATAGGTTTTTCTATCCGCAGAAATTATCCAGTTTTGAATTTGTTTTTGAATTTCTGGATTTAGGCTCATTCCTTTTGCCATACCCTGAGCCATCTGTTCAAAATCATTCTCATTCATAGACAATTGTTGGTTATTAAAAGGGCTGTCATAGGTTAAATTTTCAGGATTAAAATTTGGAATCATAATTGCACCTGCGGCAGGAAGCGCATCTACCAATACAATTTTTGATATTTCATTGTTTTCTCTGCTTGCAAGCCATATTGCAATTGTTCCTCCTAAACTATGTCCAATAACAGTTAAATTTGTCAATTGATTTTGTTTTATATGCTTATCGAGAGCTTCATTTACTTTTGGTAACCAAGGGAAATCTATTGTTTTTTTTCCTCCAAAACCTGCAAGTGTTACCACATGACATTCGTAATTGTCTTTTAATTGATTAACTATACTGTCCCAACTTTCACCCGGTACTGTAAAGCCAGGGATTAACATTATAGGCTTACCCTTACCTATAATTTTTACATGAATGGGTTGATTATTTTCTTGTGCCTGAGTTGACAGAGAAAAAAGGATTGCTAGAACTAAAAAAATGTTTTTCATAATTTCTATATTTAAATTTAGCTTTAGATGCAGAAATTATAAAATGTTACATCTCTATCTTTTTTATTTTTTGTCTGCGAAGTTTTTTATCATGGAATACACAATGTTTCTCAGCTATAAGTAATGGTGTGGGTTAGCGGTTAATTTTGCAAGTATACACCAAACTGAAAATCCGCAAGGATTTTCAGAAGTAGGTGAGAATAAGCAATTACTTATAACCTTATTTTTATAGAACGTTTTTTATTCTGTTTAAAATCGGTATCCAATTCTCAAATGTAAATTCGCTGCTGCTTCATTTTCGTTTTCAAGAAATCCAGCTTGTTTAGCAAAAATGTATCTATATCCAATCCCAATTCCTGCTTCGTAATTGAAGTGTTTTCCGATGCTTCTTCGTATTCCCCAAGTTGGAATTATTGAAATGTCACTTATTACATTTATATTGTCTGTATTTGAAATTACAAACCAGTCTGGATGATAACTTGTTTTCAATGACACAAAATTTCCGCTATTTCCGTCGATTTTTTTTGATTTACTTTCTCTTTTGTTCAGGTTGTAATACCAACGAGGTTCCGCAGTAATTACCGGTGTCATTAAAAAACCTGTTTTATCGTAAAAATCACCGCCCCAAATTCCGCTGTCAAATCCTATTTCAGTCCGCAATGCTATCGAGTTTGATAATTTCGATTCGTTGTGAGCCCAAATTCCAAGAAAACCAGTTTGGATTCCATAAGTTGATTTTTCTACACTAGAGTTTTGAGCTTTAGCTATAAAAGTCAGCCCGCAAAAGATTAAAGTTAAAAAGATTCTTTTCATTTGGTTTGATTTTTGTTTTTAAGTTCAGTTTTTGTCAAAATGTTTTATAATATTGAAATGTATGACTCGTTGCGGGAAAATCAGCTATGATTTTCTATTGAAAACAAAATATAATGAATTGCAAACCGCAATGAGCTATACACGCTGTTATCAATAGTTATTTTATCAGTTTTATTACATTCGGATACAAACTTTCTGTTTTACCTTTATTTGTTTTAACCGCAAAAATTATTGGCAATATTATGTTTATAGTATATAGTCCAATAGAAATATAAAATAAAATGGAGTAATATTCATAATGCATAATTTTAAAAAAGGCAAACATAGTTATAGAAGTAAAAGTTAAAATTGACCACATTATTTGATAGTTCAATAAATTTGCTCCGATTTTTTTAAGTCCAACTATTTTATCCTTTTTATTCATCCACATAATTAGAGGGATGATTATGTTTCCAACAGGAATTGCTAAAAAGGTAAGTACAGTAAGATGAAAAATAGTTAGATAAGCTTTGTCCGTTTGCTTTCCATAATCTAAAATGTCTTCTGTGTTGATGTCAAGAACTTCACAAATTAAGTTCAGAGTTTTTCCACGAGGTTCACTTTCATCATTTTCGATTCGCTGAATAGTTCTTAGATTTACCTTTGCTAGTTCAGCTAATTCTTCTTGGGAAAGACCTTTTTGCTTTCTTAATTCCTTAATTTTTTTTCCGATTTCGTTCATAATTAATTTTGATTTATTGTTTTTACAAAATTATTTATGAAAATATTTTTTTGATAACGGCTCCTTTGCGACATTTTTACGACATTTTTGTCAATCTATTGATTTAGTTGAGTTTTTAATTGATCCCAATGTTTGACCGCTTGTGGCAGTTGCATAAAATTATAACAAAAGTTTACAAGTACAAAATTAATCGTGGAATTTTCGGAGACTCGCTCACTTTGTGCGAACTGGCGTAGCAAAATTCCGAATACAAACTAAACCTAGCAATTGCTACAAATGGCTGTTAGCGGTAGTTATTCTAGAATATCTAAACTAGATTTGGAAGCTTTGATGTTTTCAAATTCTTTAATTTCTTTATATAGATTAGTCAAAATTTCTCTAAAGATTTCTTTTTTGTCTAGATTAATTGTCAAATTTAATGCAGAACCTTGAATATTAACATTTAATATTTTTCATTTCCTTGTGAGAGATAAATTCCGCTATCACCACTTGCAATAAAAAAGCTGCCTCCATTTTTACATATTGAACTAGTCATAAATAAACCAAAACCAGAATTTGCCCATTCACCAGTAGGTTTGTCAACTTGACTTGGATAAGTTTTACAAGAAACATCAGGTTTTAAACTTTCTTTTAGTGCAGTTAAATCATTATTTAAGGTAAAAGTTCTGGATTTTCCGACAATGAGTTCTTAATTCCCATCCCTCTGTCTAAAACAGAAAAAGATACTTTATTTAGGGTAAATATTGTGCGCAAAAACCAAATTTTGTCGTATTGCTATGTTCAACAATATTTCTAAAAATTTCTCGTATACAATATCTTAAAATATCAGCTAAATTTTTGTCTGAATTTTGAGTTAGTACTGTACTTATTTCTTCTGCAAAATCTTCTAAAATTTCTCATGGGTTAACTAATGCATTTCTTGCAGATTGTTTAATATCTGAGACAGAATATATTTTTAAAGGAATGTATCTATTATTATTGTTAGCTTCACCAGGGAATTTACCAAAATTTAGACCAAATGATTGAAAAAATCCATATGAGCTGCATATGTACAATGTTCGAAATTTTTTGCGATAAATTTACTATTAGGATTATTTTTTTAAGAATGTCTAGTTCGCTATTTAATAAGAGAATTGAAAATGGGTCAATTCTTCTTAAATTTTTAAAATCAAAAACATATATTCTCTGCCCTTTTAAAAGTTTAAAAGAATTAATAAAATCGATTGTATCTTTAAATACTAAATATTCAGGAACAGAAATATTGTGTTTTTCCATAGGGTTCAATTATAATTACCGCTACGGTTTGCGGCTACAAGTGTGGCGTGAGCCAGCACCAAGCTATAACAAATATAAACTTATTTTAGAGAATTAGGAGAATTTTCGGAATAGTATTGACCAAGCCATTACTTGTAACCGCTGTTAGCGTTTCAGTTTTATTTTCACAAACCTCTTTATAATAAACTACTTTTGTAATATCTGCTCTTAATTCTCGATCATCTTTTAATCTTATTTCTAAATAAAGAGTTTTTTCTCCGCCAGTTAAATAAATTATTTTATTAAAATATTTTAGAGCTTCTTGATATTTTTTTTGTTTATATCTAATCATTCCTTTTCCATACAATCCTAAAGTATTGTCTGGTTTTTTTGAAAGAATTTTATTAAAATCTTTTTCAGATAACTCATATTTATTTAAATCAAAATAATTCCAAGCTCTGTTATTATAACATTCCAAGTCGTAAGGATTATATTCTATTGCTTTATTTAGTAATTGGTTTGCTTTTTCATATTGTCCTTTTTTTGATAAATCATAAGCTTCATTAAATAAAGCAACATTATTCTTTGTACTAAATTTAGTCAAGTAAAAAAGACTGAAAATAAACAATATTCCTATACCAATTTTTAAATACTTTTTCCACATAGTTTTTTATAAACTGAACGCTAATGGTCTAGTATAACCGTCAGTTACGGGTTTAAAGTTAATGATTTTCGATTATGCACTGACCTTAGCAATTATGAGTGGATTCGGACGTAGTCGAATCCGCCGTAATTGCGGTTATACATTGTTGCCAGTAGTATTTTTTCATAGTTGATATTTAATTATATTATTGTATTCCGATTTGGTCTGCTTTTCCCAGTCAAAATATGTGACCACAACATTTAAAACTGCATTTTTCGGAATTCCATTTTTTTTAAATTTGAATAGGTTTGAATTCTCTTTCTCTTCATATTCAGGGATAACAGATTCATTAATTTTATTTTCAGAGTCATAGGTCAATTTAGTTAACCAATTATTACTGGCTATTTTCGGGAATTCGATATAGTAGTAAACGTCATCTTCAGTCAATACAGGTAGTTGTCTAAAACCAGTATCAAAATAAAGGGAATGTACATATGGTTGCGAATTAAATTCTTCAATTGAAATTAGATTATCCAATAATTGCCATTCATTGTCTTCTGGATAATGTGAAAGAATTAATTTTTCAGGTGAAGTATCGAAATAGAAATCTGAAATACTTTCTTCGAACTGATGCGCCCAAGTAGTGTCGACTAAAAGCCAAGAATTTTCAATTTTTAATGCGTTCCAAGCGTGTCTATAATTATCGTCTAATTCGGGTTCTAATGAAAGGTTTTCCAATGTTTTTACATAACCAATGATGATTACACACTCAATTTTTGATGAATCCAAAAACATTTTATAAAGATTAGAGTATCCAATACAAACAGCTTTTTTTTCTTCGAATACTAATAATGGATTTTCTGAATCATTTATTTCTTTATCAGTAGAGTTTTCAGTTCTCCATTTATCTCTCTTTTCAAAATCGTAATCTATGTTTAGATTAATCCAATAATAATAGAATTTAGCTATTTGTTTTTTGTCCAAAATATTCTTTGTCACAAAATCAGTTAAGTCTTTAATTTCGACTTTCGGATTACTCATTGATTTAGCCATTTCTAAAGTCGGATTATTTTGGCTGTTAGAAATGCTGAAAATCAGAAGAAATAGTATTTTAAGTACGATTTTGTTCATATTGGTGGCAATGGTCTAGTGTATGATCAGCTGGGGATTTTTACCCTATAACTTTTCAGTTTAACACTTAATATTGTTTTTATTATAATTTTATGTTTGTCACTCAAGCCCCAATTGCTTATACACATTGTTGGCGGTAGTTGTTTTTTCTTTAATCCATTCTTCTTCTTTTCGGAAAACAAACATTTTTTTTATGGCATCATTATTTTCAAATACATAATTAAATTCAATCTTTTTTGATTCTTTTCCATTTTCATAAAACAAAATTTTTTCAAATTGAAATTCATCAATTTGTTTTAAGCTATCAGGAAAAGGACTGTTTAAAAAGCCATTGATATTAAAAATAATTCTTCTTTTAATTGTTCCATTCTCATCGAATGTATCCCATTTATATTCATAAAATCTAGTATTTCGATCATATTTATTCTTAGCGAATATTCTGTCAAAAACTAAAATTTCCTTTCTGCTTATTTTTTCAATTACTATCCCATTTTTATTGAACTTATTTTGTTCTTTATTGTTCTTAGTTTTTATAACATTGCCACTTTCATTGTACTCAGTTATTTTTAGATGTCTTCTATTCCAGTAGTCCTCTTTTTTAAGATTTCAATTTAGATAGTAATCTTTTTTATATTTTTTCTTTGTGTCTAAAATGGACTTTATCTGACCGTTAGTGAAATAGGTTATTTTTTTCCATTTTTTTCTTGGAATTAACAATTCCGATAGCTTGCCATTTCGATAATATTCAAATAAAGTGTCAATAGGTTGACCATCCTTAAAAGTGCCTTTTGTTCTTAGATTTCCATTAGCATAAAAGTCAGTAATTTTTCCATTTGCGAGGTTACCACATTCAAAATAATCAGAATGGGGCGGATTACTAACATAAATTGCCAATTCAAGTTTTTTTAAAAAGATTGTATCTCGATTGGCTTTATTTGCAGTTATTTCGACAGCTATAGGTAGACTATCCAATTTGATATAAAGATTATAAAATCCTGCTTTAGGCAATTCGATTGATTTTGATTCATAATTTTCCATTCCATAGGCTTTCGAAGAATCCGTCAAATACCAAATCACATCCTTTTCTGATTCATTATTACATTGATTAATAAAAATGGGTTCATAGGTAGTTTGCCCAAATAATGTTTGAGTTAGGACGAGAATTAATATGTAGATAGATGTTTTCATCCAATTACCGCCAACGTTCCGGCGCTTGGTGAGGTTACGAGCTTCGGAACCAATTATTTTCTGTTAAAGATAAATTTTTTTGCGAAATGTAAACGTGAATTTACCACAAAATTCGCACGAAGCATATTATCTGTCATCAAAACCGAAACACCTTATCAAATAAATCATAATTTAGTAGTAGAACAATAAAAAATAAAGTATAACTATCTTAATAAGCTCAACCATACAAGAGAAATAGATTACAAAACAGCCGTGGTGGCTCGCCTTGGCGAGGCCACATCGCCAAGCAGGTAGCTATCTTATTTATTCTTAGAATCATACCAATGCAGGTGGTGCGATTAAAAGCCAGATCACATATAGGAGCTGGAGCTTTAAGAATTTAAAACAAAGAAATATGAAGTAAAAGAGGAAAATCTTTCTTAGCATTATTGATAAAGTTAGTTGCCAACTTTACCAACAAGCCGTATTATAGACTATTTAACTCGAGAAAAACCTAAATACAACCCTTATTCAAAGGTGTTAATAACTTAATGGTGTTTTACATAGGAACGGCTATTGTGTGCAGTTTTTTATTTAAATTCACTTAACATCACTTCAGATAGATTTGTTTTGTCTTCTATTTTTTCAAATACTTTTTTTGCTTTTTTGATTAATTTTTCGTCATTCTGTGATTTCCCAATTTTAATTAAACTGAAAGCATAATTCATTCTAAACTCATCATTTTTAGTAATTTTACCATTCAATTTTTCAAACGCTTCAATACTTTCAATGTACTTTTCGTCTCTCGTTAAAAGTATACCTTGAGTAAAATAAATTTCATCTCCAATATTAATACCTTTTTCATTATACTTTTTTATTGCAATATTTAAATTTTCTAATCCATTTTTTGTATCACCAATAAAAATTGATGTTGAAGCAATTCCGTAAAATCCTTCTGCACTTTCTGGAAAAAACTCTTTCATTTCATTATATTTTTTTCTTGCAAGTTTAAACGTACCCATTTTCGATGCCATAAAAGCTAAATTTTGTTTAAAAATTAAGTTTTTATTATTTAAACTATCTGCAATATAATAATATGTTAAAGCTGCTTTGTCCATATTTGAAATCTGATAAGTATAACCTGCGAAAAAATATGCGTCACAAAATGTACTATCCTTTTTTATTAAATCTAAAAACAATTTATTTGCACCTCCAATGTATAAGTTTGCTTTTATACAATCAATTCCTAATTTAAAATTCTCTTTTGATACGTTGTCATTTGGAATTGGACAAATTGTATGATTTCCATTAAAATAATCTGATTGGGAGTTACTTAATTGTGATATAAGTAGAAAAAATATTATGTAATGTTTCATGTTTATAATTCTGATTTTCAGTGTTTTTGGTAAAATTGCACACAACGGTCTCGGCTATGAGTAGTTGCGTGGGTTAGTACGTAACTTTACAAGTACACACCAAACTGAAAATCCAAGAGGATTTTCAGAAGTAGGTGAGAACAAGCAATTATTTATAGCCATTGTTGGACATTCGTATTATTTTTAATCTTCGTATTGATAAATTAGCTCAATATTTTTAAGTTCTCTTTTAAATTTTTCAATATTTTCCTTATTATAATTAGTTCCTTCGATATTAATCCACTTTATGGAAGAGGATTCTTTAGCTATTCTAAATAATGAGTCAAAATCAGTGAAATTTGAACTATATTTTAAACTGATACCTTCAAGAGATTTTAAATTTGATAAACTTTGTGGTAAAGTAATTATTTGACTTGAATATAGTTCTAAAACTTTTAATGAATTTAAATTTGATATTGTCTCTGGAAAAGCCTTTATTTTGGAATTAGATAAACTCAATACTTCAAGATTTTTAAGATTTTTAATGCTATTTGGTAAAGAGCTAAAAAAACTTGTATCGAACGTTATTTTTTTTAGAGATTTTAATTGTGTTATAGATTCAGAAAAATTTAAAGATTGTCCCCAGCGAAATTCAATCAATTTATTTAGGTTGTTTAATTTTTTAGGAAATTTCAAGTCTTTTTTACAGTAAATATCTAATTCCTCCAGTAAACTTAAATTATTAATTGAGCTAGGAATTTCTATAAGATTCTCACAATGTAAAACCAATCTATTTAAATGTTTTAAATTTCCCAAATCCTTAGGAATATTTTCTATTCTACTAGACTTTATTTGTAAGGTTTTAAGGTTTGTTAAGTTAAAAATAGAAGTGTTTAAGCTTTCAATTGAATCAGAGAAAATATAAAGATGTTCTAACTTTGTTAAGTTTTCAATTTCATTAGGTAATTTAAAATTTTGATTAGTATGAATTGATAATTGTTTAAGATTTCTTAAAAGTTCAATTCTTTTATCTATTAAATCTTTTGAGGTTATACTTAATGATATAACATCTTCGGAATTATTAATTGCAGTCTCATAGTCATTAAATTCTTGTCCATACATATTGACTGAAATAAATAATAATAATATGATTTTTTTCATTTTTTATATACATCTTTGTTAGCGGTTCGTTGTTTTTACTCTACTTTTTTGTCAAGGAACTTTTCAATCATTGGGATTACAAATTCACTTTCTTTTGTGTCGGATTTCAGTGTCGTGATTTCGCCAATATATTCTCCGTGTCCACCTGGAATTATTGCTAATTCAGAGTTTGCAATTTGTCTGTGTAATTCAATGGCGTGTTCGGGTGTAATAATGTCTTTATCTCCAATGATGATTAAAGCTGGTGCTTTAATAGATTTTATCTGCTCATCTGGAATGTCTTTGAAATTTACCATTCGCTTTGCATCTCGGTCGTGCATTACTTGTAAACCGCTTGTGTCAGGAGCAACTTGTTTGTATGCCGTTTTCAGTTGTTTGGGCATATTTTCTAATTTCGCTTGCTCCATAAAACCCCAAAACCATTCGGGAACTCCATTTCGTTTGGCAAGTGCGGAACCCAAAACAATTTTATCAACTATTTTAGGGTGGCGAATGGCAATTTGTAAAGTGGTTGTTCCTCCGTTACTAAAGCCGAAAAAATCAGCTTTGTCAATTTTCATGTTTTTTAAAAGTGTCACAACGTCATCTGCATCTTGTTCAAATGACAAGTCTGCATTTCTGTCGCTCGTTCGTCCGTGAGCCTGTAATTCAACGGCTATTACTTTTCTGCTTTTAGCAAATAGCGGAATAACTTTTTCAAAGTTCGATTGAATTGTTGACCCTCCACCGTGAATTATAACGAGTGGTTTACCCTGACCATAAATCTCGTAATACATTCTTATTCCGTTGACTTCCGAATAACCATTTTTAAAAACTAAAGTGTTATTTGTTATGGTTGGTTTATTATTCTCTCCTTCTGATTGGGTAGTTTGATTGCAAGAAACTAAAGTCAGAAGTGCTAAAACAAAAAGTATAATTGTTCTTTTCATTTTATCTGTTTTGAATGAGTAATGTTTGCATGTTGTTCAACATTTGCAACCAACTTGGATATGCTCCTGTTTTCTTCGCTAATTCTTGCGAAACTGTTTGGCGCAGTTGCAGTTTGGTTTTTCCATTTTCTTCTGTTAGGGTAACAGTAACAAGTGTTCGTCCTGGCCAATTGGAGTCCATTCCAATTTCGGTTGGGTTTATCGGATTGCCATTTTCATCTGCATTTATCATTGTGAATACAATTTTCGAATGAGGTATTACTTCTTTGTATTCTCCTATACACCAACAGTCTCCATATTGAGGATTTGAAATGCAAGAATGGTACTTTCCTCCATTTTCTACTTCGATTTTTTTAAAAATTATTGTGCAACCGTCAGGCGCATACCACTTCATAAGTTTTTCAGGGTCTGTCCAAGCTTCAAAAACCTTTTCAATGCTAGCATTAAAAGTTTCTTCAATGAAAACCTCATCTGTTTTTATACTATTTTCCATTTCTTATTTTTTTGATTTACTGATATTTTTAGATTGAAACTCTTCTTGCTCTACAAATTCTTTGAGTGCATTTAATCTACCTGTCCATAATTTACGGTACTGCTCAACCCATTCGTACACTTCGTTCAATTTTTCAAGTTTTGCATTATACAATCTCTCCCTTCCACTTTGCTGAACATTTAATAAATCACATTCAGTAAGGATTTTGAGGTGTAATGAAATTGCCTGCCTGCTAACGTCAAATTGTTCAGCAATGGTGTTGGCATTGATGGGATGTTGTGATATCAAATCAATTATGGCTCTTCTGGTGGGGTCGGCTATTGCCTGAAAAACATCTCTTCTAGCTTCCATTATTACGCAAGTATTTGCTTGCAAATATATATGAAAGCATTTACTTGCGCAAATTTTATTCGCTTTTTTAGGTTTTAGTAAGTGATTATGGACCTTGTTATCAGGTCTTTTCAATGACCTCCAACGGTCTCGTATATGAAATGTAGCGGATTTTATGCACTACATTTTCGGTTTGTATCTTACCTTAAATTTATTTTCTTTCTTTTAAGCGATAAAACCGCTATTTTTTTATACGTTGTTAGTGGTAGTTTATTCAATCCATAAATTTCCTACAGAATACGTTTTTGCATTTCCGCTAATTATAACTCTGTCTTTTTTGTTTTCACATTCCAAAATTCCTACTCTATCAGAAATTTGAAGAGCATTTAATTTTTCTTTTTTTAATCTTGATGACCAAAAAGGGATTAGAGAACAATGTGAAGAACCTGTTACTGGGTCTTCTAAAATTGTAGATTGCGGAGTGAAATACCTTGACACAAAATCACAATTTTGGCCCTTGGCTGTCACTACAACTCCACCGGGGTCAAGGTTGATTTGATCAAATATTTGTCGGTCAATTTTAATATTTCGTATTTCTTCTTCAGTGTCGTAAACCAGTACATAGTCTCTTGATTTTAAAATTTCTTTTGGTTGTAAGTTCAATGATTTTTGAATGATTTTCGGCAACTCAGCAAGTACTGGCATTCTAGAAGGGAAGTCTAATGAATATAAGTCATTTTTAACCGAAACAATTAATTCTCCGCTTAAAGTTTCAAAAATAATCTTGTCATTAGGATATTTTAAAATTGATTTTAAAGAATGAGCAGTTGCTAAGGTTGCGTGTCCACATAAATCCATTTCAATTTCTGGGGTAAACCATCTTAAATGTATTCGGTCTCCTTTATTAACAAAAAAAGCAGTTTCTGCTACTGCATTTTCTTTTGCAATTTTCAAAAGAATTTCATCTGGCAGCCAATTTTTCAGAGGTACTACACAGGCTGGATTTCCACCAAATATTTTGTCTGTAAATGCATCTATTTGATATAATGGTAATTTCATTGTAAATATTTTTTATCTAGTTTGTCTGAATAATATGCAATGGCTTTTTGGTATTCTTGAATGCCTTTATCGTTACTTGTCGCAGCAATAACATTCAACAATAAGTCCATAGCTTCTTTATGTTTGTCTACATTATATAAAGCCATAGCTTTAAAAACTTTATATTCATTATTGGTAGGAAATTCATTTATTGCTTTGTCAAAAAGAGCTATGGATTTTTCGTATTCGCCAATACATCTATATGTGCTGCCTAAACCAAGGTAGCAGCCCTTTAAATCTTCACCGTTTAAGCCCAGTTCAAGTGCTTTTTCATATTTCGGACGAGCCTCGGTTTCACGTTCCATATTATCGCAAAGCCAAGCATAATGGTAATAAATTTGAGCATTATTCGGGTGGTCATTAATTAACTTTTGTAGAATTTTTTCTGACTCGTAATAGTTTTTTTGACTTCTTAATTCTATTGCTTTGTTTAATTCCTTGTTTATTTTTTGCATTTTTACTTTAAAAAAGTTTTTTGTTTAATATGGTGTAAAGTATTAATAGTAAGATAAATATACCAATTACTGTTTACTTAATAATGTTTGTTGACCATTTTGTTTTTGGAAGTGGAGTACAATTGAGAAACTTGAAAAAATAAATGTTCAGAAAATAAATAGCAATAGGAAAAAGAATAGCAAGTATTACTGATACTATTATTTGTAAATTTATGTTATTCAATGCTTGGAAACTTATTTGTGCTATTATAAGCAAAAGCATATAAAGTGATCCAATACCTATAGTTTTAAAGATTTGAAATAAAAATCTTTGTTCCATTTTTTGTTAATTTAATTACCGCTAACGGTCTCGTATAACTGTCAGTTACGGATTTAAAGTTAATGTTTTTCGGTTAAGCACTGACTTTATCAATTCCGAGTGGATTCGACTACGTCCGAATCCACTCGGAATTGCGGTTATACATTGTTGCCAGTAGTTTTTTATATCGGTTCATTAATCAAATGGAATTAAATCAGGTTCTAAAAATTCCGTTTTAGCTTTGTTAGAGTTATAAATATCAAATCCGTAATGATGAGCCATTAATTCTTTGAAATTATATTTCAGTCGTGGAAATTCGGTTATAAAGTCTTTAAAATTGTCAGAATTCGATTTAATCATAAAATGATTTACTGCTTTAATAGCTGCCAAAGTCAAAGTCATATTGTATTTGTCTTTTGCTCCGACAAATTCCACAAACTTTTGCAATTGATTTTGGATATTTTTTTCGGCTTGTTTGGTTCCGTATTTGTTAATGTTAATCCACGCTAACCTCAAGTGAGCTTCGTGAGTAAAGTCGGATGGATTTAATCCGCAACTAATGAATTCTTTTTCAAATTCTGAGTCAGAAAGGTCAAAATGATTTTCCATGTTTAGGTTTCTTATTTTTTTGTAATTTTCAATTTCAGAACGTACGTTTCTCAAATTACTGGCAACGACGTTCCGGCGCTTGGAGAGGTTACGAGCTACGGAAATGATTATTTTCAATCAAAGATAAAATTTCTTGCGAGAAATAAATGTGTATTTACTACAAAATTCGCAATCTTGCCAAACGCCTGTTGGTTGCAGTTAATTTATTAATTCTCTTTTTTTTATTTTAAAATAACAATCAGCAGTAGCTTTATTATAAGCATCTGCATTATGAGCATTGTCAAAACCATTATTAAATAAAATTCTTCTAGTTTTGGCCATTTGTAACCATATGGTCCATTGATTTTGCATTTTTAGGACGGTGAAGCTCTGCTATAACCATTTTTGAATCATGAATAATTTTAAAGAATGATTTAATAGAATTGATGGTTTGGTTTTGATAAGATGCCAAAAAATTATTGTTAATAATAGATTCAATAGCTATTGTGGACGGTTGTTAGTAGACAATTTTATTTTTAGGAAAAGTTGTGACAATTTTTTTTTATTTTTTTTGTTTTGTCACAAATCTGTGACAAAATTATTTTCATGAATATGAATTGTCACGGATTTGTGACAAAACTTTTTTAAGTTAACTATTTTGTCACAGTTTTTGATTGGATATAATTTAGTAGCATTTAACTTAATATAGTAGATTATGAAGAAACGTAAAATATTTAAAACACCGATGTTGTTTTCTCAGGAAGAAATGGCAATGTTACTGGGGATTACCAGAAGTCAATGGGCAATGTTTGAAATTGGACAACGTGATATTCCTAGTAGTGCCAAATTGAAATTAGCAACTTTAATTAAAGGCGTTAATGTGCTGTCAAAGGTTGCTACTAAAGAATTGCCTCATCATAAAATTCAGCAAAGCAAAAAAGAAGAAATACTATATACTCAATTAAAGGAGAATAGGTTACAACAATTGATAATAGAAAGAAAGCTAGCAAAATTGAAGAAAAATTATCAGGAAGCAGAAAATACATTGCAGTTTGTGGCTCTTTTGAAAGGAAACAAAAATATTACTGTTAGGGAAGAAGCAGTTTTAAATGTAGTGCAAGCTAAAGCGTTAGTTGTGTTAGATCGAAATGGTTTGCATTTACAGTTAGAGCAACAATTGAGATTGAGTACTCTTGATGCGCAGACAAAATTTATTGAGAGAGAGATGGGAGAGTGAGTTTATTGGTTTTCTGTTGTGGTGAGGATAAGTTTTTGAGAATTACAAAAACGGTACTAAACTATTTTAAACTTCCTTAATTTTCAAATTTGAAACAAAAAAGATCTAGTAAAAACGTGTATCCTTTTATTTTCGTATAAATTTTAACTTAAAATTAAAATTTTTCTTACAGAAAGTTAAACTTGTTTTAAACTTGAAAATTCTGGCACGCTGTGGCACTTGGTTTGTAAGACTCTTAGTAGTATTAATCTTTAAATTTTTATTATTATGAGTTATTCAATTAGTAATGTAACAGAGTTAGCAGATTGCGACGTGTTACTAACATGGGCAGGGAAAGAGAAAGCTGAATTAGAATTCAAAAGGCTTTTTGAGGAGCGTTTGACTACGAAGTATGGAAATACTTCGATAGAGGTGGAAGCAGTATTACAAGGGGTTATTATAGAGATAGCAGCAATTGATACTATTATTAATGTATTACCAGAAGGATCTGCAAAAGAGGAACAAATTAAGAACAAAGTAAAGTTAGAATACAATAAATTCTTACTTGAAAATCGTAAGGAGAGTTATGGTACGGTGGCTTTGTTACAAAAGGAGTTAGATCTTGAACGAGTAGGTAAGGAGCTAGAAGAGGTTGATGCTTTTATAGCAATTGTTACAGCTCATAAAGCTACTTTGTAAATGAGAAACATTTTAAAATGGAAAAGGGTTGCCCTGGAATGGGGCAACCCTTTTATTTTTTTAAGTTATAATCTTTTTAGGTGTAATTTGTTATTGATAAAATTTTTCTCGTTAGTTTCAGTGGTTTTCGATAGAAAATTGCATCGAGAATAAGGAAAAAGTCATAAAAAAAACAGTTCTTTATATACGTCTATTTCGAATTAACGAAATGAATATTATGTGTATATTTTACGTTATTTAGAGGTTGTTTCATTTCTCTATATAAAAATTACAATTTTAAGGTTTAGTACAGTTTTGTTTGGAAAAAAGCCCATTCTACTGTGGTTTTTCTGAAACTTTTCCAAACATGTCTAGAATAAAAAACTAAAACATTTAAAATCAGTCAAATTTCTATTTAAAATCACTAATACTAATATAAGTAGTTTTTAAAAATAGTAAACTAGTTTGTATATATGAGTTGTTAAGTGGAATTGTTCAACATAAGGTTTGGATATGTTCATGACATACTTTTCTTAAAAGGAAAAATAGTATAAAATTTAAAAAGAAGACTATAAATTTAGTTGCAATGCTTTTTTATAGTTATAATTGTTTTTGTCTTTTAAAATAATTGTTTTCATTTCTTTTGCTTTCTCTTTGTTGTTTGTTTTTAAGTATAACAATAAAGAATACCAATAACCTTTTGAATGTTCTTCAAAATCAGTTAGTTTGGCTACGTTTTCAAAAGCGTTTAAAGCATTTTCATTTTCGTTTAATTGGTCATAACTAGCTCCTATATAGAGAAGAGAATAAGGATACAATTTGTCATTTTTAGGTATTGTTTTAAAAGATTCAATAGCCTTGTAATAGTCTTTCTTTTTAAAATGGATTTCTCCTTTTGAAAAGTTATTTTCAGTATCTCCTTTTGTTGTAAATGAAGGTAGGTTTTCCCAGTTTACGTTATCATTATAATACTCTTGTAAGCTAGGTTTACTATTGATTAAAAATAATGTAGTGGTTAATAATATAGCTATGGAAGCTGCAATATAATAGTATAAGTGTTTTTTTCTACTTTTTTTAATAGTAGGTTTTTCAGCTATGTAAGTTTTGCCTGCTTGACGTATTTTATTTGAAAGAGCTTGTATTTCTTTGCTTTTTAATGTTTCTTTTAGTTGGTGTAATGTTTCCTCATCTACTTCTAGTGGCACACTATTTTTTGTAGGAGTATGGTGCATGGCATATAATTGTTTTTGAATTATTACTTCTTCTCGTAATAATTCATCAGCAAGCATCTTTTCTTCAAAAGCCTTATGTTTGGCTTCTGTCAATGTACCTTTTAGGTATTGCTCTATTTCTTCTAGTATTTCTATGGTTATTGCTCTCCCCATTTTATCATTTTTTGAAACTTACTGTCTGATTTTATAAGTTCAATTAATTTAGTTCTACATTTAAAAACGCGTTGCCTTACGGTATTAATACTGGCATAAGAATGTTCTATTACAATTTCTTCATAAGAAAGACCATTAAAATAACTACTTAATATGTCTTTGCAGTTTGTTGATAAAACATTAAATTTAGCTAAGTAAAAATCAAAACATTGTTGTTCTAAGATAAAAGAGCTTAAATCAGTTTCTTTTTCTTCTAGTGTAAGAATATCAGTTTTTATTACCTTGTTTCTTAAGGTTTTTTTCCAAATATTTTTACAAACAACAAATAAATAAGCCTCAAAAGATTGTATGATTGTCTTTTTTTCTTTTTGTGTAACTATAATATATAATAAAGCATCATGAAAAACATCTAAGGCATCTTCTTCCTTTCCTTTATTAGATAAGATAAAAGAGGCTATTTTAGGATATATTTTTGAATAAATTTCTTTTATAACAACATCTTCACCTTGTATAAGTGCATTGATATATCGCTCTGTGTTTTCCATTTATCTAATTGTATAGGTAATGTAAAAGAAATAGATCGTAATAATTAAGTATATTTAAATAAAAGTTAGTTATAAGCATGTAAAATTATATTTTTTGTATAGAAAAAGTTAATAGATTCATTTTTGTTTTATACAATAAGGTAAAAATACATAAATATTTTACATTGTAATTAAGATAAGTATAAATATAAAAAGAAGGATAAATTTATAAAACACATTGAAATGGAGTGTTTGTAAAATAAAGATTCAAAAATATTGGGTAATATTTTAGATAAAACAACCCTATTAAAAGTAATTAAAAAAAACTAAAAATATGAGAGAATTAAAAAAAATCACAATGCTTTTGCTTTTAGCTTTTGCTTTTTTTTCATGTGAAAAAGAAGACTCTTTTTTGAAAGATTCCAATACTCAGAATGAACTTTTAAAAGGAACAAATAGTGCTAATGAAAGAATTAATAGAAGGAATAAGCCTGTTTATTCTAGTGATAAACTTATTGTGCAATTTGCAGGAGGAACACCTAATTCTGTAAAAGCAGGATTACGTACATTTTATGGAGTAACAAATTATGAATTATGTAAACATTGTAGTGACGATACTATTGAATTATGGATGTTTGGTGGATCAATAGATATTGAACCTAAAAAATCAGCTATTGAGCAAGGCAGTGGAGGTGGAATTGAAGCAATTATAGATGTAGATTATGAATTCACTTTTGGTATAGACTTAAGTAATCCTAATATAGGGACAGCTTTAGATTATAGCTATATATCTTACATAAAATCTAGTAATGATGGCGTTACTATTGCAGTACTTGATACAGGGATTGCTCCTACGATAGGAGAAGGTACTTCTCCTGTTTTTACAGAGCCTTTTTTGTACAACGCTTCCGATGATGGAAATGAACTTATCTTTTCGGGTTGGGATTTTGTAAACAGCGATGCCAATTGTTTTGACGATAATAATGGACGACATGGAACAGTTGTGTCTTCTATCATAACTAAAATTTTAAATGGAAATAATCCTGCAATTCCACATCAAATAATGCCTTTGAAAGTGTGTGATGAATATGGAAAAGCTAGTTATTTTAATTTTTTATGCGCTACTAGTTTTGGTTTAGAACATGCTGAAATATTGCAAATGAGCTTAGGATGGTATGATGATGGTTTTGGAGATTTTGTAGCAACTATATTTTCAAGTTTGGTAGCAGCAAAACCTGAAGTATTAATTATTACTTCCGCAGGGAATATATCCAATAATAACGATTTTTGGGCACATTATCCATCAGGTTATGAACATAATAATATTATTGCTGTAGCTGCTTCTAATAAAAATACAATACTCGATTTCCCTTTTGGAGAGTCAAATATTGCCACTTTTTCAAATTATGGAGTCACTAGTGTCGATTTTTTTGCGAAAGGTGAAAATATTCCATTTTTAGGGTATGAAATGAGAGGTACTTCTTTTGCAGCTCCTATAGTTGCAGCAGTTGCAGCCAGAAAGAAATATGAAAATCCTACTTTTAGTGCTAGTCAAATTAAAAATCTTTTAATTAATGAAGGAATACCATGTCCTATTAGTTTTGATTCTCTTAAAAAGGTAAAATATAATAAAATTATTATGCCATATTAGTAGTAAAAGAAGAGAGACAAGCAAAATTTAAGATGTAATTTTAAAAAACAGATTAGTTTTGCTTGTTTTTTCATAAATTACGTGGAAAAAATAGCCATGTTTTCTTTTATAAAAAAGATTTTTCTTTTTCTTTTATTCTGCTCCTATACTGCTTTTTCTCAGAATGAATTAGCACAAGAAATAGATGCAATATTGCAAACAGAGCATTCAGATAAGGAAGTTGGTAATAAAGAAAAACTACAACAGCTATTGTATTTACTTTCTAAACAAAATAAAACAGCTAAAACACCTCAACTAGGAAATTTATATGCCGAAATAGGGAAATATTATTATAAAAACAAGAGTAATGAAAAGGCAATTGTAATGCTTAAAAAAGCTCTTCAGATTCAAGAGTTGTATAAGAAAGAATCGTTAGAAATACTTAATAAAACTAGAAACAACTTAGCCTGGATTTATTTTTATGAAGGAAGAGAAAGTGAACGTTATAAAGTATTAGAACAATTATTACATGATGATGGAAATGATAAATATACCTTAAATGCAGGTATTGATGTAGCAGTTTTAGAAACTAAAAAAGGTGATTTTTATTCAGGATTAAATAGATTAAATGTTCTATTAGCTAGAAATAATGCTATTGATGAAGAAATAAGATTACGCACAGTCATTGTTTGGATTTATGGAAAGATGTATGAAAATGTTTTTGCTTCAAAAAAACCTTCCGATTTTCAAATAGTAAAAAAGCATCAATTAAAAATTGAAAAAGAATTTAATAATACGTCTTTAAATACGAATGATTTATATACTGCTTATAATAATTTAGCCAATGTATATGATGCTTTTGGAGATACTGAGACAGCCTTACAATTATATTCAAAAGTAGAATCGTATTATAAAACACAAGGTGATATAGATAAAAGTTTAACCGCTTTAAATAATATAGGGCTTCTGTATTCTAAACAAGGGAAGCACAAACAAGCTACACGTTGTTATCAAGAAGTAATTCGTGGTGCTACAGCTATAGCTCAGATTGCCACCGCTTATGATAACATGGGATATTTTTTAAATACCAATGTACCTTTAGATAAAATTCCTTATTTTCAAAAAGCCATACAAATTCTTTTAGAACAAAAGGAAACAACATTTACAGTTCCTTCTTTGGCAATAATTAGAGAATCAGGCTATCAACAAGATCTATTAGTGTATTTAGTAGATTTAGCCTATCATTATGTTGAAGCTTATAAAAAAGACGGAAACAAGGCTTATTTGTTCCAAGCTAAAGCAGTTTTATATCGTATAGATGAGTTAGTGTCTCTTATGCGATATGAAAGTAATACGGAACAGTCTAAATTGTTTTGGATTGAAAAAGGAGTAAATACTTATATGTTAGCAGTAGAAGTGTGCTACGGTTTAAAAAAGCCAGATGAAGCGTTTTATTTTATGGAAAAAAACAAGGCTTTGTTGCTGCAAGAAAACATTAAACTATTTCAAGCAAAATTAGAATTAGAAGTACCTAAATCTTTACAGGAACGCGAATATAAATTGCACTATGAATTAATGGCCTTGAATAAACAATTTCAAGAATATCCTAATGATCATTTATTAAAACAAAAATATAGTAAAAAGCATAAAGAATTTCAGCAGTTCATGGATTCATTACAGCAAAAATATCCTGATTATGTAAAAATTAAAAAAGGAATCGAAACAATTACTATAGATAAAGCCATTACTACAACCATTTCAAACGAAGATTGTTTTGTAACTTATATTTTAAATGAAAAAGAAGGGTATGGTATTTTTTGTACAGCCAAAGAAAAGATAATGTTTAAAATTTCTGATGTTCCTGCTTTTCAAAAGAATTTAGTTGTTTTAAAAGATTATATGAAACAGCCTATTTTAGATAAGAACGAAATGGTTCATTTTAAACAATTGGGTTATGACGTTTTTAAATCACTATTCCCTTTTAAAGGTGCATTAGAAAAAATAACAAATAAAAAAATAATCATTGTCCCTGATGACACGTTATTAAACTTGCCATTTGAAGCCTTGCCTATTCGAACGAATGGAGTTCTGTCTGAAAATTATTTGGTATCTATAGCAGAAGTATCTTATTTGCAATCGTTTTCTGTTTTTGAAAAAATAAAGCAGAAAGAAAACAAACCTGCAAAAAAACTCTTAGCAATGGCTCCTTATCAATTTGAAAATAAAGCATTGCAGGAGTTATTACGCTCTAAAGAAGCTATGGAAGCCTTAGGTGTTTATCAATCATCTGATATTTTTACGGGAAAACAAGCCACAAAAGAAAACTTCTATAAATACAGTTCAGATTATGAAATTATTCATTTAAATACGCATGCTGGTATTGATAGTATTACTCAAACACCTTGGATATCATTTCAAAAAAATCAATTAACACTCAATGAATTATATGGTATTAATAGTCAAGCTGAATTGGTTATTTTAGATGCTTGTAAGACAAATGATGGCGAATTTGCTTCAGGAGAAGGAATAATTAGCTTGTCAAGAGGTTTTTTCTACAATGGATCAAAAAGCGTATTGGCATCTTTATGGAATGTTAATGAAAAAGCAGGAAATGAAATTATAGATGCTTTTTATACTAAATTAAAACAAGGGAAATCGAAATCAAAAGCGCTACAATTGGCAAAAATAAAATATTTAAAAGAGCATCAATTTTCAGAAGTATTACCTTATTATTGGGCTTCTTTTACTCTTACAGGAGACACAGAATCTATAAATATTTCTAAAAAAATGTCTTATGTGGAAATACTATTTATTGTTTTACTATTAGGATTGGTTTTAGGGTATTTATACTATAAGAAAAAAAGATTCTTTTTAAAAAAATAAAGAACTTTAAAAAGTTCATTTTTTAAACTCAGCAAGCACTTTGTTGGGTTATTTTTTGGGTAATGAATTTTAATTTTTCACACTTAGATATAGATCGATCTAAGTGGTGGAACCCGAAAAACCATTTAAAAGAGTAGGGAACAAACAACTTTATTTAATTTTTTAAGTTAAATAATGCAAAACAGTATATCATGAAAAAACTATTTTATTTATTAATTATTATTCCCTTTATGTGTATTGGGCAAATGCCAAATCTGGTTGTTAATCCCGATTTTGAACAGGGTTCTATTCCTAATTTACCAGGACAAATAAGTTATGCTACAGGCTGGAATGATCAATGTACAGATCCGTTAATGTTTACAAATGGAGGTGCAGGAGTAGATTTGTTAGACAGATCTTCTTCAAACCCTAGTTTAAAAGTTCCTACAAATCTTTGGGGAAGTATAGATGAAAGAACAGGAGATAGGCGATATGCTCATTTATGGCAAACACAAAATGCAGGACCATTAGGTAATCAGCTTGCAGGAGAACGATTAAAAGGGAGTTTAACAACATCTTTGGCTACAGGTGATTATAAAGTGTGCTTTTGGGGAGCTAGAGCAACAACAAGTTTATTATCTTTAGATAATCCATATCAAATTGTAGAAGTTTACCTTGTTAATAATAATAACTGTGAAACTAGTGGAAAATTAATATTGACTACAGCAAATATGACCTATGATGGTGGAGGTAACTCTATTTGGAGGTTATATTGTGCAAATTTTACTATTTCTTCTTCTGAAGCAGGACAGTTTAATAAAATTCTATTTAAAATAAAAACACCACCTAACACACCGAGTTATCGTCATAAGCAATCTGTGTATATAGATGAAGTAAGTATAACGAAAGGTTGTGAAGATATAGTATTAAATCTACCAAATGAAATTGAAGTTTGTGATAATAATTTTGAAGAATTATGTGGACCATATAGTACATTTCCTACTTCTATTTATACTTATGAATGGTGGGGACCTCATCCTACATTACCAGTAAGTACTCTTTTATCTACATCAAGGTGCTTTACGCCTAATCGTTATGGAAGTTATAAGTTTAAAATAACAGATCAAAATGGATGTACTACCGAACATATTATTACAATTAAAAAACCTAAAATAGTGCTGCCAGAGATTGCAAATATTGAATGGTGTCCTGGTGTTTCAAAAGATCCTATTTTTGCAGGATGGCCTACTAATCCTTTTATAGGTTATAACTGTGATTATTCAATTCAATGGACTTTTAATGGTTCAATTTTAGGTGGATATAACGATTACCGTATTCCTTTTCAAGGTGAAGGTGTTTATTGTGTTTTAGTAATATTTTCAGATTATTCAGTAGAGAAGTGTTTTACTGCCACAAAATGTTGTAAACCAAAAACTGAGTTTGCAGTAAGTTGGTATGCAGGAGCAAATCCACACACTATCACAGTGTCTAATTATGTTGCCAATATTGGAGATTATGATTCAGAAACATTCTATGTATATAAAGATTGTAATAATGATGGAAACTCTGGACCTTGGACCTTAGTAAATTCGATATCAAGAAGTAGTAATTTTAATACTCCATTACATTTTGAAAATTTAGATCCAAATTGTGCTTATAAAATAGTACATGCCGTATCAAAAATATGTTTAAGACAATCTTTTATTCATACAGAATATGTAGGAGGTAATTTAGGAAAAATAGTTTTTTCTTTATCACCTAATCCAGCTATTGATAGGGTAACTATAAGTATTGAAGATTATAACTCAACGCTTAATTATCTTCTTTCTATTTATGATTTTTCAGGGAATAAGCTAGAAGAAAAGAATATTAATTTGTCAAGAACTTCTATCAATATTTCTAATTATAATAAAGGAATCTATTTTATTAAGGTTTCTAATGGAAAAGAAACTGAAACTTTGAAACTAGTAAAAGAATAGTTTTCTTTTTTCAATACAAGAATATCTGATTGTAGCATTGCTATAATCGGATATTTTTATTTAGTAATTGAACCTTCTATTTTATAGATTAAATTATTTAATTGATATTTAGTTGTATTTTTATGTATAAAAATTAATAAATCATATTTTTTTACAAAAATAAATGATGAATCCATAATTTAAATTGTGCTAATTTAATATATTTATGCAAAATTTATATATATGGAGATAGTTGCTTGTCCAAAATGTCAAAATACTAAAGTTGTAAAAAGCGGAATTATAAAGGAAAGACAACGTTATTTGTGCAAATCATGTACTTATTATTTCACAGTAAATAAGGTAGGAAAGAAGATAGACGACTATTATGTAACTAAAGCACTACAGCTATATTTAGAAGGACTAAGCTATAGAGAAATTGAACGTATTATTGGTGTTTCTCATGTATCAATTAGTAATTGGGTAAAAGAATTTAAAATAAAGAAACCTCCACATCCTAATTATCATCCTAGTTATAAGATATTTAAACACGCAGAATTAGTAGAATATTTAAAAAATAAAGATCAATTATCTGGTGCAGGAATGATTATTACAGAGTTAGGAGATAAATTTATGTTAATAAAATGGGAACGTTTTAAAGATTAACTATACTTACTTTACATTTATATATATACTTTATTACAGGATTGGAAAATAATTCTAAAATTTGGTTGAATCAAAAACAAACAATCAAATTTTATAGTATGAGAAAAATGTTGATTATTACTGGATTATTTCTTTCAATTTTGGGATACTCACAAGGGTCTCCAGATTATGAAGGAGGCTTAAAAGTAAAAATAAATGAAGATGGTTCTAAATATTTTAGAATCATATCATGGGCGCAGTTTTGGGCGCAACATAATTCAGACAGACCTTTAGATGTTAATGGCAATGAACAAGCCGATTTAAATTTTAGTTTGCGTAGAGCAAGGCTTCTATTGTATGCGCAAGTGAGTAAAGATTTCTTAATCCTAACACATTTTGGATTAAACAGTTTAAATGCTGATAACATGAGCCCAACAGGAACAGGAGATGCTTCGCAACTATTTTTTCATGATGTTTGGGCGCAATATAGCTTAGGAAAAAATCACGCTATAGGAGGTGGGTTGCATTACTGGAATGGTATTTCTCGTTTAAATAATCAGAGTACATTAAATTTCATGACACTGGACAATCAAAGACAATCATGGGCTACGCTGGGTTTGTCAGATCAATTTGCTCGTCATTTAGGGGTTTATTTAAAAGGATCTTTCGGAAAATTACAATATAGAGTTTCTGTTAATGAAGCAGAAACCAATAATTTACAAGCAAGTACTACTCCTGTAAATGGGGGAAGTGCAACTTATACAGGGAGACGTTTATTAGGATCAAAAGAAGCAGGAAAAACCTATTCGGGCTATTTTGAATATGGTTTTTTAGATAGTGAGAGTAATTTTTTACCATATAAAGTAGGTTCTTATGTGGGAAGTAAAAAAATATTTAATGTAGGTGCTGGTTTTTTTATGCATCCAAAAGGTTCTGTTATTGCAGATGCATCAGGTACTTTAAAAGGTGAAGATGTAAACATTCTTGCAGTAGATGCATTTTATGATGCACCAATAGGAAATAATGGTGGTGCAATAACAGCTTATGCTTTGTATCAAAATACCGATTATGGAAAAGATTTTAGATTAGGTACTACTTATGAAACAGGATCTATGCTTCATGCACATATAGGTTATGTATTACCTGTAAAAACTAAAACAAAGTTTCAACCTTATTTGTCTTATGATGATAGAAAAATAGACGCTATTAATGACAATGCTTCTCAATTAGGTATTGGAACTAATTTCTATTTAAGTGGACATAATTCTAAGATTACATTAGAATATCAAACGTTAAAATACGCACAAAATGATGCTGTAAATACACTTACACTTCAGGCTATGATTTATCTATAAAATCTCAATTAAAATAAAATTATTATGAGCGATCAAAAACACGCAACAGCGTACTGGAAGGAAAACTTAAGATACCTTCTCATACTATTAAGTATATGGTTTATTGTTTCTTATGGAGCAGGAATACTTTTTAAAGATCTGTTAAATGAAATAAAAATAGGAGGCTTTCCATTAGGTTTTTGGTTTGCCCAACAAGGATCTATTTATGTGTTTGTCGTTCTCATTTTTGTCTATGTTAGGTTAATGAATAAGCTAGACAAGAAATATGGATATGACGAATAAAAACTAATACTTTAAAGAAAAAATCATGGATGTACAAAATTGGACATATATAATTGTAGGCATTACGTTTGCCATATACATAGGAATTGCTATTTGGTCTAGAGCTGGTTCCACAAAAGAGTTTTATGTAGCAGGAGGAGGTGTTTCTCCATTAGCGAATGGAATGGCAACAGCAGCTGACTGGATGTCTGCGGCTTCGTTTATTTCAATGGCAGGTATTATTTCATTCGCAGGCTATGATGGAGCTGTTTACCTTATGGGTTGGACAGGTGGTTATGTATTACTAGCATTGTTATTAGCTCCTTATTTACGAAAATTTGGAAAGTTTACAGTTCCTGATTTCATAGGAGAGCGCTATTATTCAAAAACGGCTCGATCAGTTGCTGTTTTCTGTGCTTTAATTGTATCGTTTACTTATGTAGCAGGACAAATGAGAGGTGTAGGTGTTGTATTCTCTCGTTTTTTAGAAGTAGAAATTGAAACAGGAGTTGTTATTGGAATGATTATCGTATTATTTTATGCTGTTTTAGGAGGAATGAAAGGTATTACATATACTCAAGTGGCACAATATTGTGTTTTAATATTCGCTTTTATGGTACCTGCTATTTTTATCTCTATTCAAATGACAGGTAATCCAATTCCACAATTAGGAATGGGAAGCACGGTTACAGGTTCAGATACATATTTACTAGATAAATTAAACGGATTATCTACCGAATTAGGTTTTGCAGAATATACTTCGGGTTCTAAATCAATGATTGATGTTTTTGCTATTACTTTAGCATTGATGGTAGGAACAGCAGGATTGCCACATGTTATTGTTCGTTTCTTTACTGTGAAAAAAGTACGCGATGCTCGTAAATCTGCTGGATGGGCTTTATTGTTAATTGCTATTCTATATACAACGGCTCCTGCGGTTTCCGTTTTCGCAAAAGCAAATCTTATTGATACAGTTAACGATAAAAACTATGCCGATATGCCGCAATGGTTTACTAACTGGGAAAAAACAGGTCTACTAAAATATGAAGATAAAAATGGAGATGGTAAAATACAGTATTACAATGATAAATCAAAGGATGCAGCTTTTATAACGGCATCAGAAACGAAAGGATTAAAAGGAAATGAGTTAACTATTGATAATGATATTATGGTATTGGCTAATCCTGAAATTGCCAAATTGCCAAATTGGGTTATTGCTTTAGTAGCAGCCGGAGCTTTAGCAGCCGCTTTGTCAACTGCTGCTGGATTGTTATTGGTTATTTCATCTTCTGTTTCTCATGATTTAATTAAGAAAATGATTAATCCATCTATTTCTGAAAAGGGTGAATTATGGGCAGCTCGTGGTGCAGCGACTGTAGCAGTTGTAATTGCGGGTTATTTTGGAATTAATCCACCTGGTTTTGTAGCAGCAGTAGTCGCTTTAGCTTTCGGATTAGCAGCCGCTTCATTCTTTCCTGCTATTATTTTAGGAATCTTTCATAAGAAAATGAATAAAGAAGGTGCTATTGCGGGTATGATAGTGGGAATGTTGTTAATGCTATATTATATGATGAAATTTAAATTTGGACTATTTGATGGAGGTAAAGAAGCTGTTGCAGGCTTAAAAGAGTCATGGTGGTTTGGTATTTCACCAGAAGGTTTTGGAACAATTGCTATGATTGTGAACTTTATAGTTGCTTTTATTGTAAATAAATTTACTCCAGAACCACCAGCAGATGTACAGGATATTGTAGAGAATATAAGAATCCCTTCGGGAGCTGGTGAAGCAACAGGACATTAATTTTATAAACCAAAAAGGAAAAGGAAACATAATGTGTAATGAATTATTTTAATGCGCTATTTTCCTTTTTAATTAATAGTTATGATTATTAGCACTAAAAATCACTGTAAATATAATACAGCGATTTTTTTAGGTTAAAAAGATATATTGTATTTTTAAGCAGATAAATCAGTAAAATGAAAAAACGACATCAACAAAAATTAGTTGTATTAACGGTTTTTATTTTTTTAGCGCTAAATCTCCCTTTGTTACTATTATTTGATAGTAGTGATGCATTGTTAGGAATTCCTATATTTTACATATATGTGTTTTCAATTTGGTCGCTTTCAATTTTAATATCCATTATAATTGTTAATAGATATTATGAATAGTATTACATTAATCTTTATTCTATTAGTTTACCTTCTTTTTCTTTTCTTTATTGCACATTGGGCAGAAAAGAAAGAAAATTTAAAATGGGCTAATAACTCGTATGTATATTCCTTTTCATTAGCAGTGTATTGCACGGCTTGGACATATTATGGAAGTATTGGTGTAGCAGCAAATTCAGGATTAAATTATTTAACCATTTATGTAGGTCCTATTATCATTATTCCTGCTTGGATTATTATTTTAAGAAAAATTATTCGTATATCTCGATTAAATAATGTGTCTAGTATTGCCGATTTCATTTCACTTCGCTATGGTAATAGCCGGTTTTTAGGAGCTATTGTAACGATTGTGTGTTTAACCGCTATTTTGCCTTATATAGCTTTGCAATTAAAGGCTATTTCAGAAACTTTTCATGTAGTTACAAGAACAACAGAAGATTCTTTAGTATTTTTTGATACAACAACTTATGTGGCTATTGCATTAGCTTTGTTTGCTTCTTATTATGGAACGCGCTATGTAGATGCTTCAGAAAAGAGAAAAGGAATTATTACGGCTGTGGCTATGGAAAGCATACTTAAATTATTGTTTTTTATAATCATTGGTATTTATGTTACGTATTTTGTTTTTGATGGATTTGAAGATATTTATGCAAAAGCTTCTGTTTTAGAAAATTTTGAACAGAAAAATACAATAGGCGGATTAGAGCAAGGGATGAATTGGTTTTTTCTATGTATGTTATCTTTGTTTGCAATTTTTTTATTACCTAGGCAATTTCATGTTTCAGTAGTAGAAAATAATAGAGAAAGACATATTAAAACTGCTCTTTGGTTATTTCCATTGTATTTGTTAATCTTTAATGTATTTGTTTATCCTATTGCTTGGGGAGGCAATGTGCTTTTTGATGGAGATTCTAAAAACGCAGATACCTATTCGCTATTAATTCCTCAATATTTTAATAATACTTTTTTAACTATTATTGTATTTCTTGGAGGTTTTTCGGCTGCTATTTCTATGATTATTGTATCTAGTATTAGCTTGTCTACAATGCTAAGTAATAATTTATTAATTCCATATACTTTCTTAGGGAAATTAAAAAATGAAGAGCAAGTCATTAATAATAAAAAGATAGTCAATATTAGAAAAATAGGAATCTTTTCATTGATTATCATTTCTTATTTAATTTATCGCTTTTTTGCATTAGATTATAGTTTAGGATCAATAGGGTTAGTTTCATTTGTTATTATTGGTCAATTGGCACCTGCATTTTTTGGTGCTTTGTTTTGGAGAAGAGGTTCGCGTTTAGGTGCTATTTGGGGAATTATTATAGGTTTTGCTGTGTGTTTTTACACATTGTTAATTCCATATTCTTTTGGAATAACAAATGCAGCTAATATTTTTATTGCAACAGGGTTTATGAATATCGATTTTTTAAAACCGCTAGCTTTGTTTGGGTTAGATTATTTATCGCCTATTTCTCATGCCTTTTTTTGGAGTATGTTTTTTAACGTAATGACCTATTTTGCTGTTTCGGTAAGTTTTAAAGGAAATTATCGCGAACGCAATTATGCAGAAATGTATATTGATATAGATAAATATAGCATGAATCATGAAAATGCTTTTGTATGGAAAGGAACTGCTTATACAAGAGATATAGAAAAAGTACTCATTAAGTTTTTAGGTGTAGAAAGAACCAATAGAGCTTTAAATATATTTAATGTTAAATATAATGTAGATAAAAATCAGGAATTAGCAGATGCACGCTTGGTAAAATTTGCAGAAAATTTATTGACAGGTCACATAGGAACAGCATCAGCACGTATTCTAATTTCGAGTGTAGTAAAAGAAGAAAAAGTAACACTACCCGAAGTATTGAAGATTTTAGAAGAATCAAATGAAACTATCTTAATTAATAAAAAACTAACTGAAACATCTAATGAGTTAAAAAAAATAACAGCACAATTGCAAAATGCAAATGAAAATTTAATAACGAAAGACAAACAAAAAGATGAGTTTTTAGATACGGTAACACACGAACTTAGAACACCTATAACAGCAATAAGGGCAGCTAGTGAAATTTTAATTGATGATGATGATATTCCTGAAACTTTAAAAAAACAATTTCTTCAAAATATTATTTCAGAATCGGACAGACTCAATCGATTAATTGATAAAATACTCGATTTAGAAAAATTTGAAACAGGAAAACAAACATTAAATCTAACAGAAAATAATTTAAATAAAACTATTTTAAAAACAATTGAACCCTTACAACAATTAATTAAAAATAAAGGAATTACTTTGCATTTTGAAAATGAAACAACCTTCTCCTTTTTTTATGATGAAGATAGAATAGTACAAGTAATAACAAATTTACTTTCAAATGCTATTAAATTTTGTCCAGATGATAATGGAATAATTAACATTAGAATTAAGAACAAAAAAGAAGAATATGAAGTTTCAATTTTAGATAATGGAAAAGGAGTAAATATAAATGACTTTGAAAACATTTTTGACAAATTTTATCAATCAAATAATCAAAATATAAAAAAACCAGTAGGAAGTGGTTTAGGATTAGCTATTTGTAAACAAATTATAGAACTGCATCAAGGAAAAATTTGGGGACAAAATAACGATAAAAATGGTGCTTGCTTTACTTTTACATTGCCCAAAATAAATGTTTAAACAAAAAAGTTAAGAATGAAAAAGATACTTATTGTAGATGACGAACCTAATATTATTATGTCTCTTGAATATACATTTAAGAAAAATAATTTTGAAGTGTTTATAGCACGAGATGGACAAGAAGCATTAGATATATTAAAAAATCAAATACCAGATGTTATTATTCTTGATGTGATGATGCCAAATGTAGATGGTTATGCAACACTTGAAGAAATTAACAATGATAAAAAATTAGATAATTGTAAGGTTATCTTTTTATCAGCAAAAAATAAAGAATCAGACATTCAAAGAGGAATAGACTTAGGAGCAAGCGCTTATATGACAAAACCTTTCTCATTAAAAAAATTAGTAGATAAAGTAAAAGAATTACTAGAATAGAACTTATAATTTAAATAAAACAGTAATAAAATGTGAATTGTAAAAAAAATAGTTTCTTACATTGAATATTATTTAATCATAGATAGGTATTCAACTAATAGAACTATAGCAATTTAGCAACATAAAATTTATTTCTTGTTATAGAATTATTATCTTTACACTTCGATTAAACAAAACGTACAATATATGAGCTATTATAAAATTAAAGACTTAGAGAATTACTTTAAAATGTATAAGAAATCGGTTCGTGAGCCTAGAAAATTTTGGGATAAAATAGCCGATGAAAATTTTATTTGGTACCAACAATGGGACAAAGTCTTTGAGTTTAACATGGAGGAAGCTCAATTTAAATGGTTTGTTAATGCGAAATTAAATATTACGAAAAACTGTATTGATCGTCACTTAAATAAAAGAGGAGATAAAACAGCCATTATTTTCGAACCAAATAATCCTGATGAAGAAGCGCAACATATAACGTACAATGAGTTATATGAAAAAGTTGCAAAAATGGCCAACGTTTTAAAAGAACAAGGAATTAAAAAAGGGGATAGAGTTTGTATTTATTTGCCTATGATTCCAGAATTAGCCATTGCAGTTTTAGCTTGTGCTAGAATAGGAGCCGTTCACTCAGTCATTTTTGCAGGTTTCTCTGCGTCAGCAGTAGCAACAAGAATAAATGATAGCGAATGTAAAATGGTTATTACTTCAGATGGAGGATATAGAGGAAATAAAGTAATTGATTTAAAAAGTATTGTTGACGAATCATTATTTAATTGCTCATGTGTTGAAAAAGTACTAGTTGTAAAACGTACTGGTGGAAATGTGATTATGAAAGAAGGAAGAGATATTTGGTTACAACCTCTTTTAGATGAAGCACTTGGTAATCATGTTGCAGAAATTATGGATGCAGAAGACCCTTTGTTTATTCTTTATACTTCAGGTTCTACAGGTAAACCAAAAGGAATGGTACATACTACCGCAGGATATATGGTGTCTACAGCTTATACTTTTAAAAATGTATTTAGCTATGAAGAAGACGATGTATATTGGTGTACAGCCGATATAGGTTGGATAACAGGTCATTCATACATATTATATGGACCACTTTTAAATGGAGCTACTACAGTTATTTTTGAAGGAATTCCGTCTTATCCAGATCATAGTCGTTTTTGGGAAGTAATAGAAAAACATAAGGTAAATCAATTTTATACAGCTCCTACAGCTATTAGAGCTTTAGCAAAAGAAAGTGTAGAATATATACAACGTTTTCAGTTTAAAAGTTTAAAAGTTATTGGATCTGTTGGAGAACCAATAAACGAAGAAGCATGGCACTGGTATAATGACCATGTAGGTGGCAAAAGATGTCCGCTAGTAGATACTTGGTGGCAGACTGAAACAGGTGGAATTATGATTTCCCCAATTCCTTTCGTAACACCTACAAAACCAACTTATGCATCTTTACCTTTACCAGGTATTCAACCTGTTTTAATGGATGAATTACGTAATGAAATTGAAGGTAATCAGGTAACCGGAAGTTTGTGTATTAAATTCCCTTGGCCATCAATGGCAAGAACTATTTGGGGCGATCACCAACGATATAAAGACACCTATTTCACAGCTTTTCCTGGAAAATACTTCACAGGAGATGGTGCTTTGAGAGATGAGGTTGGATATTATAGAATTACAGGTAGAGTAGATGATGTTATCATTGTTTCAGGGCACAATTTAGGAACAGCTCCTATTGAAGATAATATAAATGAGCATCCAGCAGTTGCAGAAAGTGCTATCGTAGGATTTCCTCATGATGTAAAAGGAAATGCTTTATATGGGTTTATTATCTTAAAAGAATCTGGAGAAAATAGAGATAAAGAAAACCTGACCAGAGAAATTAACCAATTAATATCAGAACAAATAGGACCTATTGCAAAACTAGATAAAATTCAATTTGTAAAAGGTTTACCAAAAACACGATCAGGTAAAATTATGAGAAGAATATTAAGAAAAATAGCAGAAGGAGACTTTGCTAATTTTGGAGATACATCTACTTTATTAAATCCGGAATGTGTGGAAGAAATTAAAAACGGAAGAATAGAATAAAAAATAAATAATGACTATAAAAAACTGCTTCTCAAAAGGAAGCAGTTTTTTTATATCCATAATTCAATTATATTTGGTGAGCAAAAACAAATAAATTATGAAAAAAAGTATCGTGTTCTTCTTCTTTATAGCTTTTAATTTATATGCACAAGTCCCTCATAGACCTACAATGGAAGTGGCAGACGAAATAGGAGTTAAAGCTCCAAGAGAATCAGGAAATCGATATTCTATTTTTAGAGATAAAGAAAATAAAGTAGGTTATAAAAGAAATGATACGGTTATTATAAAACCTATTTATGATGAAATTGATTTTAGACAATCTGTTTTAGTACTAAGAAAAGATAAAAAAAGAGGTGTTGCCAATAGAAATGGAGAAATACTAATTCCTATTACCTTAGATTCAGTTTATGTAGATTATAATACTGATGCTATTATAGTTTGTGATAAAGGAAAATATGGTTCTTTTGATGATAAAGGAAATAGTATTTTGCCTATAAAATATCCTAAAATAGTTTATTCAAATCCAGTTAGTAATGTATCTTTAGTTAAAAATGAAAAAGAAAACACATTAGATATTTACTTATTTGATAAAAAAACAAAATACACAAGCAACGCTATTTTTCTGTTTACTAATGCTATGTTTTTTAGTCATGAAGGAAAGTATGGTCTTTTTATTAACGGAAAGCAAACATTAGATTTTGAATATGATGCTATTTCTATTGATGGAAAGCCCATTGGCAGTAGTTACACTCATTTGATTAATAAAAATAAGTTTGTTTCACAAAAGAAATACCTAAATATCTATATCGTTGAAAAAGATAAAAAATTCGGAGTCAATTTTCAAGAAAAAGTTATTTTTCCTGTTGAATTAGACAAAGCGTCTTACGATAATATTAGACAAATTGTACAAGTAGAAAAAGGAAAGTTAAAAGGAGCTTACTTAGTAAATTCAAAAAAGATAATAGAGCCTAAATATCAAAACATTTATTTAGATGGAACTCAGTACATTGAATTAAAGGAAAATAATAAAGTAGGGATGTTTACTTATGCTTTAGATACTGTTATTCCTATTGCTTATGATGACATTCAAATACAAGGATTTAATTCAGGATTTAAAGTAATGAATAATAATAAAAAGGGATGGTTCTCTAGAAAAGGAGAAGAAATAATACCAATAATTTATGATGATATAGAAGACTTTTCGTTGAGTAATTTAAAAGATGTTTTCTCTGTTAAACAAGATGGAAAATATGGACTTATTAATAAAAAAAATGAAGTCTTAATTCCAGTACAATACGAGCATATATTTGATAAATCAGATTTACTATTTGTAGTTACTCCAGAGCCAGAGCGTAAATTCGGATTATATAATTCATATGGAAAAGAAATATTGCCAGCAGTCTATGATTTTATTACAGATACAGATATACAAAAAAGTAAAACAATTCTAGCTGTAAGAAACGGAAAATACACATTAGTAGATGAAAAATTAAAAATAATTTTTCCAGATGAAATAATAGAACATTCTTATTTACTGGATACTAATTTATTAAAAACACCACCATCAATTCATGATAATGCTTATTTACGATTAAAAAACATTAAAAATAGAGTAGGTCTTTTTAATGAACATACTGGAAAATTAGAAATTCCTTTTGAATATGATGATATAATACAAGAATGTATTATGGATGGAAAAACATTATTTTTAACCTTAAAGAAAGGAAAATATGGCATTATAGATAATAAGAATACTGTTTTAATACCAAATTCTTATGATAATTTAGATTTAACCTTTCAAAATTATAACGAAGAGTATAAAATATTTCCCGCTCAAAAAAAAGGAAAATATGGTTTAATTGATAATCATAATAAAGTAATACTACCTTTTCAGTATGAACATATTGCTAAATTGAGCTATGATAATCTATTTAAAGCTAAAAAAGATGGAAAATACTCATTAATAGATGAAAAAGGTACAATTCTAAATGCAGGACCATTTGATGATATTGCAAACTTTGAAGAAGATGAAACCTTAACGTTCTATAAGGGAGACATGAAAGTGATGAATAAAAAAGGAATTTTTACAGGATTACAAGGTAAAATGGATATTCATGAAGGCTATGCTACTTTTGATATATTAAAAGAAGAATTAATCAAAGCTTTAGACAGTAAAGAAGACGATTTATTGAAAACATTTGCTAATAATATAGCACCATCTAAACATCTTTTATTTTATATCAATAAAAGTAGACCAGACAAGAATGATTTACTCTATTTGAATATTGAAGATATAAAAGAAAAATATTTTCAAAACCTATTAGAATTTAAATATCAAAAATGGAATAATTATTATAAAAAATCTTCTTTAACAAAAGTGGTAGATTACACCATTTATTCAAGTGGAATTGTAACTAATAGAAGAGCTACTGGTTGGGCCTTTGGAGATAGTTTCTTAGAAAAATTACTTCGAAATTCACTAAAAGTAAACGGTTATTGGATTAGTACATATTTTATGTATAGTAGATTTTAGTACTTGTAAAAATCAATACAGATGAAGGATTATTCTTAAAAAAAGAGTAACTTTATAGTTTCAATATTTAATGAAAATGGATACTGTAAAGTCACAACTTCCCAAAGAATCTTTGTTAAATGTAAACAAACAATCATATCATTATATTGATAGTTTTCAAGGTTCTATAATAGACAAAGAAGATATAATATTACCAATTGATGTTTTAAAAGCATTTTTTAACACAAGCCCTAAATGGATTGAAACGTTATTTACTTTTAGAAATAAGTTAGTACGTGTTTTTGGATTAAAAATCACAAATAAAATTCAAAACAAGAAAGAAATAGTTGCTAATTTAAAAGGAGAGCCTGATGAACAAATAGGTATTTTTAAAATTTTTGAAACAAGTAATCAAGAAATTGTTTTAGGAGAAAATGATAAACACCTTAACTTCCGAGTATCTTTATTCATAGAAAAAAATAAAGGAGACATAACGCAAAAGCAAATCACAATTACAACGACAGTTGTTTTTAATAATTGGTTTGGAAAATTATACTTCTTTCCAGTAAAACCCTTTCATAAAATAATTGTTCCCGTAATGCTAAAAGAAACGATTAAAAATTTAAACCAGAAAATAGAAGCCAACTATAATGGAAGTACAAAATATTAATCAGAAGTTAGAACTTTTTTCAGAACACTGGAGTCCAAAAATAGTAGGAGAACTAAACGGACAATATGTTAAATTAGTAAAACTAAAAGGAGAATTTGTCTGGCATAAACACGATAATGAAGACGAATTATTTTTCGTTATTAAAGGTGTTTTAAAAATGGAATTTAGAGATAAAACAGTAATAATAAATGAAAATGAATTTTTAATTATCCCAAAAGGAGTAGAACATAAACCTGTTGCAGATGAAGAAGTTTCTGTAATGCTTTTTGAACCAGCAACAACTTTAAATACAGGTAATATCGAAAATAAACGTACAAAACACCAACTCGATAAAATATAATAAATATATGATACATCTTATAGTAGGAAATACAGGTTCTGGAAAAACTACTTATGCAAATAAATTAAAACAAGAAAATAAAGGGATTATATTTTCAATAGATAAATGGAATAATACGTTATTTTTATCAGATAAGAAAGAAGAAGATGGGTTAGAGTGGTTTTTAGAAAGAATCAATCGTGCAGAAACTTTAATAATGGATCTAATCATCCAATTAGAAAATGCCAATGCCCATAGTATTCTTGATTTAGGGTTATCGAAAAAAGTACATAGAGATAAATTTAAAAAATTTGCAATTTTAAACGGATATGAAATAAGGTTTCATTTTCTAGATATTTCAAAAGAAATCCGATGGGAAAGAGTAAAACAACGTAATAATGAAAAAGGAGTTAGTTATGAATTTGATGTTTCGCAAGCTGATTTTGATTTCATGGAAACTTGGTTTGAAAAGCCTAATGATGATGAACTGAAAGATGGAATTATAATTAGAACATAATTAAAAAAAGTAAAAGTATAAGGATTAGTCCTTGAGAATCTCAATTACTTTTCCATATACTTGCTTGGTCCAACCGTTTATATGTCCGTGATTGTTGCCTATTTGTAAGCCTCTTCTTTCGTTTTTCGCTTTTACTAAATGCGTATAGACGTTACCTCTTACTTTACAATACACTATATCACCAACATTACATTCTTCCCAACTCGTAGGTGCTAATCGAACAGCTTGCTTGGACTTTAAAATAGGTAACATACTGTTACCGGCTTCTCGAGAAACAATAGTTTCTCCCTCTAATAGTTTTTGAATTTTGATATTCATTTTTTATATATTTATTGTTTTGGAAATGAAGTTTGTTCCTCATTTTCAAAGCAATACTTTGCCTATTAGATTACGGTACAAAATAAAACCACTCCTGCGTAATTATTTTACGTAGGAGTGTTTTGTTTTAAGTTTATAACGAAGTTACCATTTAATTTTAATTTTTGGTAAAGCTTTTTCTATTGTTTTACCTAGGTTATCTGATGTTCTACCAATTTCATTACTAATGTTTCTAATTGTTTTAACAGCTTCATGATTATACCCAGGTCCAGTAGTAATATCATTCACTGTATTATTCCAAAGTTTAGTAATATCATTGTTAGGACCAAATTTTATATTTAGAGCATCCCCAATAGCTTTCAATCCTTTAATAATATCGTTATTTTTTCCAAAACAACCTCTTTCACCACCTATTCCATATGTAAAACATTTATCTAACTCTCTAGTTAAAAGTTGTCCCCCTGCACATCCTGCAAAAGTGTAAGGTTCACCTCCTGAAGCTAATGCACATTCTATAATAATTTGAGTTTCTGCATTCAAATCAAAATTTTGTAATCCATAACATAAAGCTGTTCCCATAAAGGTAACATCTCCTGATTTGCTTTGCTGTTCCATACAAGCAAGTATTTTAGAGATTTCCGGATCACTTATACCAATAGACATACACAAAGGATAACGACTCCAATCATTTCCATATGCCGCATAACAATCATAAATTTTTTGTGCAATTTCTTTCTCTTTTTGCCCTCCTAGCTTTTCAAATAAGCAAAGCGCACGTTCTTCAGGTGTTTTAGAATTACGGATGCAATTTAAAATATCAAGTTCTTTCTTACCAGCCATATTTTGTATCATACACATTGTAAATTTTTCTCTATCTAAACCTGTGGATGTAGAATATGCATTTTTATAACACTCTTGAGCTTTCATTTCGTTAGTAATCATGATATCTCCATATGGTCTATCTTTATTAACAACTTCATCTGGAATTTGAATAAAATTACCTTGCGAAGTTTCAATACCATAATTTTGCTTATAGTTTGGTTTTTGATACACATTTGCGAAGGGATTATTAGGTATAAATCCATCATAATACCCTATAACATTTGCTCCTCTATAGCGGTCAATTTCTATAAATCTTCTATCCCAAGCAATAAAATAAGCATTTATCATTGGATTTGCAGCTGGTACCATGAGATACATAAAACCTGAAGGATCTCTTTGAACAAAACCTCTATTCATAGGATTTCCATCCTGTATAATTAAACCATTGTCATAAAGCAAAAAACTTTGTGCTCGCATTTGATCGTATATTCTTCCCATAGCTTGTTGGCCATATCCTTTGTATAAAAAACATACTAAAAAAATGAATATGAAAAATGTATGAAGTAAATATTTTTTAAGTTTTTTCATAATAATCTGTGTTAATTTAGATTTTAAAATAACAATACATAAAAGTAAAGTTTGATATAGCTCTTTATAATGTATTGAAGTTAAAAATGAGTTTTATTGATAAACCTTCTATCTGTTTGTTGTAAAAAAGATTGTTATTCGTTTCATCAAGCGCATTAAAAAATTCATTTCCATTGGGTATTGCTTGATTTTCATATTGTTCCACTACATATTCTCTCAATTGTCTATAACTCTTTATCTCATAAAAAACACCAATCATTAAATTTGGAGAAAAAGAATATCCCACACCAATTCCTCCATCAATTCTTTTGTTATAAGAAACTTTGTCAGATTGAATATTAACTAAATCAGTAGATAATAAAATAGAAAAACGTCTATAGTCACCTAAAGGAAGATTTTCATCTTTATTTTCAGTATCATTAAAAAATTTTGCTTTAGTCTCAACATCACTCATTTTTACCTTACCAAGACGGAATGCTAACACTGGTGAAACAACAATACTATTTTTATTTAGTTCGGTAATTTTTAAATTATAATTAGAATCAGTGGTTAACGAATAATCGTAAACGCTTTTAAATAGGTGATTTCCGCCTATACCTATCCCAATAGTTAATCTGCTTAAGTCTTTAGCTTTAGCCTTTTCTTGTCCTATACTTTGCAAACATATTCCAAGGATAAACAATAAAATAAATTTTGTTTTCATAATATTAAAATTTTAATTGTTATTTTTTTAATTTGAATTCTCCTCCTTTTATGAGCCATGAAATACCAAAGCATTCTACAGCAATAGTTTCTAGCCAAAAAGTAAGATGATGGGTTTTGTGAAAGTCATGAAATGAATTAGGAACAATTTTATTAAAATAGTCGCTTCCTAAAAAGATTAGGATTATTGAAAAAATCATTATGACTCCAAGAATTCT
Source organism: Flavobacterium sp. 316 (assembly GCF_000967805.1). Lineage (NCBI taxonomy): Bacteria > Pseudomonadati > Bacteroidota > Flavobacteriia > Flavobacteriales > Flavobacteriaceae > Flavobacterium > Flavobacterium sp. 316. The sequence goes on along the minus strand of NZ_JYGZ01000006.1, from coordinate 45,044 downwards.
ATATATTTTATGTCTGAAATCAATTTGTTTTTTTGAATCTTCATAACCCTCACTTGTTTTTGTAAATCGAAAAATTGACATATAGGCTAACGACAATAAGAAAATTCCTGCGGATATGTAATGAGTGACTTCTCTAGTAGGGTCTTTTTCTAAAATAGTAATTATATGTTTTTTTGAAATATTTAAACAACCTTGTAGTAAGCTATCTGTGGGTAATAAAACAACAAGTAATGCAGAGATTCCTGTAATTGAAGAGATTATAAAATCGATGAAAACATTTCCTTTATACACAATAAAGAAAATAGCTAGTAAAGACATTATGGCAATAAATAGAGGACCCGATTTTGTATAATAATAATGACTTATTGAAGGGAGTAATTCTTCTAAATCATCCGTTAAATAAAGTAGTAGAGGTAGTAATAAAGGCAATAGAATACCTAATATACCTATTAACCTTCGTAGTGTATAAGTACTTTTTAGCCATATGTCTTTTTGATTATCGTAGTCTAATTTAAGAATAGTATACTTTTCTTTACCTTTAGTTGTTTTCATGATTTTATATTTTTAAATTATTTTATAGAACTACCATATATTTTTAACTTTAATTTCGACACCAGTAGCTAATCGTACTGGAATAACAAAATCGTGTTCTTGAATAGCTATATATGGAATATCAAAAATGATTTTTTCTGTTTTTATATCCATATTATTTACTTTGTGTAATTGTTCTTTAAGTTTATTTTCTACAATATTTTCGGCTTTTGTAAAATCATCTTTAAGATCTCTTTTAGTTTTTGAAGAAATGAAACGGGTTAGTTTATTTTTAAAGATTGTTCCCAAAATTGGATACAATTCATTGTCTAATACAGTACTAAATGAAATATTTTCTAATTCAAATTGTTTGTTATCTATAACTGGTTTTGCCGATAAGTATACTTTCCCTTTAGTAGACAAAATATTCCCTTTAATTTTTGCAGTAAGTTTAACGCCTATTGTTATATTTTCTCCGCTAGGGTATATTTCAAATTCTTCCACTTCTATTTTTGCTTTATCATTAGAAAAGTTTAGACCTTCTTTTTTAAGTTGGAGATTTAAGATATTTTGGAGTGTTTTATACTGTATAGAAATAGGAACTGTGAGTGCTATTAAGTTTTTTTCAAAAGCATATTTTTCTAAATTAGAAAGCTCATAAGGCTCATCATTATATAGTTTTTTTGTACTAATTCCAGTTAGTAATTTTGTTGCAAATTTTATATTCAAGTTTGATTCGTCAATCATTAAATCAGAGAGATAAAATTTTTGAGGATTAACATTCAAGTATAAATGGTCTGAAAGATTGGTCAGTTGTAAAGAAGATGGTTTTACCCATTTTTTAATTTCAGTAATTAATCTTTCACATTCTATTTTGGTAGCTATTTCCTTTTCAATTTCTTTTTCTTTGTTCTTTAAAACATTATTTGCTGGTAATTTTAAATTCAACCATATTCCTCCAACAATTTCAATTTTAGGGTCAGATATCCATTTATGACTTATTTTTGATTCCACTAAAGGGCACCAATTTGGATTGAAAGATATCTTTGTATCGACATAGAAATCAATTTTTGCTTTTACATTCTTTTTATCTAAAGAAAATAGTTGTGCTCCTTCACCTGTAAATCCTACAGAACCCGTAATATCTAATGGAATTATAATACGAAGTATATCATTTCCTATATTTTCAAATCTAATTGTTTCTCTTTTTTCAATAGAATATTCGTATTTGTACCCAACAGTAATATCTACTACATCTGCATAGATCCATTCGTTTGGATCATAAAGAGGATTTTTGGTTTTAATCCATTCATTAGGATGATATAAGGGATCTTTTGTTTTAATCGTTTTTCCTAAAATTTTAATTTTAATCCATTTATTAGGATGGTATAAAGGGTCTTTTGTTTTTAACCATTCTGTTGGGTTATAAAGTGGATTTTTTGTTTTCGCCTTATATTGTTTTTTAAATTCTCCTGTTTCATTATCGGTTATGGGCTGCGAAAATTGTTCATTTATTTTCGCTTCAATAGTTTTATAATCTATTTTTAAATCAAATGAAAATAAACTCGTGTCTTGTCCCATTATCTTATTTGAAAAAATATGATTAGGTTTGGTTGTTATTGTTTTATATTTTCTAAATATGCTACAACTTGTTAATAAAAAAGAGCTGACTAAAAGAAATACTATTTTATTTCTAAGTGTTTTTGTTTTCATGATTTTATATGTGTTAGTTATTGTTTCAAAGGTATCTACATATCACTATACCAATCAATTACCCTTTCGGGTGATATTCGTTACATTCCAATTCTTTTTTAAATAGTTTATTTCTTTTAAGATTTGTACATTTATTACTAATTTCCTCAATATCACCCAAAAGGGTAATTGTGAGTAGTTTATTTATTGCTCAACTTTGTAATGAAAATGAAAAAACATGAAAATTAGAATTGCCGTAGTAGAAGATGATAAAAACTATAACCAAGCTTTGAAGAAGATCATCGATTTTCAAAAAGATATGGAATGTGTAGCTCAATTTTATAATGGTAAAACGGCTTTGCAAGAATTAGAAGATTTAGAACCAGACGTGGTTTTAATGGATATTCAATTACAAGATCTTTCAGGTATAGATATTGTATTTCAATTGACAGAAACAATGCCTAACACTACTTTTGTAATGTGTACGAGTTTTGAAAATGATGAGAAAATATTTTCAGCTTTGCGTGCAGGTGCTAGTGGTTATCTCGTAAAAGGAGAACCGATGGATAAAATTATACAAGCCATACAAGAAGCGCATAAAGGAGGTGCACCCATGAGTTTTGCTATTGCGAAACGTGTTTTATATCATTTTCAAGAATCGAAAGTACAAGTACAAAGTTTAACGTTACTTACCGTAACCGAAAAAGAAGTCCTAGAATTGCTAGCACAAGGACTGCTCTACAAAGAAATTGCCGATAAAAAGTATGTCACCATTGACACTATCAAAAAACACATTGGCAACATCTATAGAAAGTTACAAGTAAGTAATAAAATTGAAGCAATTAATAAGTTTAACAACAAAAACTAGAAATTATGGGTAAGCAAGTATTACAAGAGAAAAGTATTAATAAAGCACTTTTTGAAATATTAAAAATTGATTTTCTTGATATCATGCCTGATGAGATAGTTAATTCAAGACATAAAAGATTGAAAAATTTAATAATTGAAAATATGAAATATAATTTTTCAATTAATGCAAAAAGCTTTATTAAGGAAATTATTGATTCATATAAGAATTTAAATGTTGAAATAAAAAAAATTACAGATTACTTTAAAATCTATTTCATTGAAGATGATAATAAAAATTTTTCTATTTGTTTTTCTATATCTTCATTAGAAAATATGGGAATAGGAAAAGAAGATATTTTTTTTAAAATTGCTGACAATGAAGAATTAGAAAAACTTGAAAAAGATAATAATGGAGAAATATCATATTTTAAGAAAGGATGTGAAAAATTTCAAAATAATTTACTTAAAGACATTAATTTAAAAACTAAAATTAATGATCAAGAGATGAAAAACACTGAAGTAATTAGTTATAAACTTAAAGACATTTACTTGTTTATCATTAGACATCTTTTATTAGAATATGAAAATGATTATTCAAAGCTATTTTTTCAAATGATAATTTTCGAAGAAAAATATAACGAAAAAAAATATCAAAATAAATTGAGTTGTGTTGTTCGTGCAAAAAATAATGATTTGCAACAAGGCAAAGCCTTCGATTTTGGAACCGTTTATCCTTAAATAAATGCAAACATTACAGCTTTTATATATTTTTTGTTTGTTTTTAACAGCGAGTAAAGCAGTAGTTTTGGGTATGAAATATTATTTTCGTATCCAAAACTATTTAGCTTTTTATTTGATTATAACGTTAGTACTAGAAGTTTATGGATTAGTAAAAACGTATTTACATCAGCAAGATTATGCTATTTATTTTAATTTATATGCTATTTTTTGTATTGTCTTTTTTAGCTTATATTTTTCAAAAGCTTTCATTGTATTATTTAAAAATATAATGATTCTAATATCTTGTTTTTTATTGGTTTATATCTTTATTTATATTGAATATTTAAGTAGTCAATTTTTAAGTTTGTTAGGTATTTTAGTAGCTCTATTCTATATTTTTAATGCTATTTTATGGTTTTACCAAAAATTAAAGCTTCCAGTTGAAGGAAAAATTACTAATGATCCTAACTTTTGGATTGCAACAGCTTTGCTTTTATGGAGTACGTATATTATTTTTAGGTTTACACCAATGTATTTATTTGAAAAAGAGGATTTATTTTTTTTAGGGATTCTTAGAAAAATTAGCTCAGTGGTTAATATAATTATGTATTCGCTATTTTATATCGCACTAGTAAAATATGAAATAATTGCAAAAAATATAAATAAATGAACGAACTACCACACGAAATAAAGCTTACCTATATCATTGCTATCATTGTAATGCTACTTTTTGTTGGGTTTATCATTATGGTGGTTTTTGTTTATAATAAAAAGCAACTGATTCAGCAACAAGAAAATAAAATTAAGGAGAGTGAGTTCCAAAATCAATTACTACAAAAGGAATTAGAGCGTCAAAAAACGATACAAGTAGAGAGAGAGCGTATCTCACAAGATATGCATGATGATTTAGGTGCTGGAATTTCGGCTATAAAATTACAAGCTGAATTCTTAAAATATAAAATTAAAGAGGAAAGTTATATTGAAGATTTAGAAGCCATTATTACTACTTCTGAAGATATGAATTTGGCTATGCGAGAAATTCTTTGGAGTTTGAACTCTCAGAATGATACTGTTGGTAACTTTATAGACTATACTAGTTTGTATGTCGAGCGTTTTTTAGATAAAACAGGAATAACATTACAATTGGATTCCAATATAATAGAGAGCGAAACCAATTTGCCTGTAAAAGCTAGAAGAAATCTTTTCTTAGTAGTTAAAGAGGCGGTTCATAATGCCTACAAACACAGTCAGGCAAAAAACATAAACATTCAATTTAAACAAACATCAGTTGATTTTAAGATTGAGGTAATTGATGATGGTATTGGCTTGTCTGAGGCAGTTAAAAAAGGAAATGGCTTAACCAATATGGAATTGAGAATGGAAAAAATTGATGGTAAATTTGAAATTATTAAAGGAACAAAAGGAACTCGTTTGTTATTTCAGTATAATTTTAATGAGGATATTGTAAAATAAGGTTTTATGTTAATAATTTTATATTTTATCACTTAAAAATAAGCTGCTTTTAATTTGTTTTTATGGTTCTAACTTTCTAAATTAGTTGTTTATATAAAATAAGAAGTATTAAAAATATTTTATAAATAAAAGGCAGTAAGCTCAAGTGTCTTTTTAATAAATTGAGCAAAACAAACAAATAATCATTTAAAATTATTAATCATGTTAAAAGACATTTTAAAATTAAACGGTGTTGGAGGACTTCCTAAAGAAGAACAAAAAAAAGTTATTGGTGGTGGTATTAATGTTCCAGTAAGTTGTGTATGTCCAGATGGAACACAATATATTAGTAATTCAGGGAATTGTTATGCTGAAATGGATCGTTATTGTTTATTAGATTCATAAGCTCAAAAAATGAATTAAAATCCTTAACGTTCTATTTCGTTGAGGATTTTGTATTTATAAGCGGTTTGTACTTTAAGTAATTATTAGTTCATTTTTTATATCCTTGGGAATTAGATACCAAAAAATCCTTTTGCGTTTTTTGTAGTTGCCAAAGCTACTTCTTCCAAAGAAATCCCTTTAAAACGAGCAACAGTTTGTGCGACATAAGGTAGAAAAGCAGGCTCATTTCTACGTTCGTGATACTTGGTAAGACTTGTTTTGGGTACATTTTTAGGCAACATAAATGGAGCATCGGTCTCAATCATTATTTTGTCTAATGGAACATACTTTACTACTTCTTCTAAATGAGCAAATCGTTTGGTATCGCTAATAGCTCCTGTGAACCCTAAATAAAATCCGTTATCTAGATAGGTTTTGGCTTCTTGTAAAGTTCCTGTAAAGCAATGCACAACTGCTTTTGGCAATTGCGGTAAATAGTCTTTAGTTACAGCCATGAAACGTGTAAAAGCAGCTCTTTCATGTAAAAAAAGCGGTTTTTGTACTTCGACTGCTAATGCTAATTGCGCTCGATAACACTTTTCTTGTTGGTCTCGTGGTGAAAAATCTCGGTCAAAATCGAGTCCGCATTCTCCAACAGCAATTACGTGTGGTAATTGTACTAATTTTCGAAGCTCTGAAATGCTTTGGTTATTAAAACTTTTAGCATCATGCGGATGAATGCCTGCGGTTGAAAATAGGGTAGAAGGGTATTCTTTTGCTATTGTAGCTGCGGTTTTACTACCCTGTACACTTGTTCCTGTAAGTATCATTTGTGATACTTCATTGTCTAATGCATTTTGAATGATAGTGTCTGTATCATTCTGGAATTGCCTATTCGTTAGGTTGATTCCGATGTCTATGTAATTTTTCATATTGGTAATATCTCCCTGATGGAGTTTTCTTGTTTGTTTTAAATAAGACTTCAATAACATTATTTCTTTTTATAGCATCTTCTAATTGTTTATAAGATATATAGCTGGCATAAACTGAAGAAATTTTGTCATTATGCTCTTTAAATTTTATTTTTACTTTAATATTTTTCTTAAGTTTCTTTTTGATTACAGGATTTCTAATGGCATTTGTATCGTTTTGTTCTAAAGCAACCGCCTCCTCTATCACGGCTTCTTCAGTAGCACGCCATTTTCTATTACCAAGTTTCTTTAAATACGGAGGTAAATGCTTTCCATATTCGTAGCTACGATAAGGTCCTTTGTTATAGAGGTTTTTCATTTGTTTTTATTTTCAACAAATGTTCAAAATGAAGTGCGCAATTATTTTACGCTAGATGTATTTTTTATAAAAATGAGAATAAGTAAGATTCGAACTCACATCTTCAGATTAGCAATCTGACGTTTTCCAATTGAACTATTATTCCCATTTATTTTTTGGAAGGTGTACAAGACTCGAACTTGCATATCCCATTTGGTATGGACATTTTTCCAATTAAACTAACACCTTCATAACACTATCAGGGCTCGAACCTGAAACTAAAGGTTGCAGACCAATCGTTTTTCCACTTAAACTACAGTGTTTTATTTTTACCAAGGTGACACTTTATAATTTTTAAGTAAGACACCAAATAAATAATTACCAGCTATACCTTGACTTATTGGGTCCATTATTCTACTAGCTCCATCAACGGAATCTAATGGTGGAATGTACCCTTGTTCAAATTGCTTTTTTCGTAACTCTTCTCTTGCTCCTGTCGAAATCCAGCCTACATCAACACAACTCATATAAATATTTTCCTTTGCAAATTCTTTTCCAGATGTTAAGGTTAACATATTTAAAGCTGCTTTAGTCATATTAGTATGTGGATGAAACATCGTTTTATTGGTATAACTAAAAATCCCTTCAGAAGAAGTAACATTAATAATAAACTTTTCCTTAAAATTAGAGGCTAAAAATAAAGACTTTAATTCTTTTATCAAATAATAAGGAGCCATTTGATTGATTAAATTGACTTCGACCAATTCATGTAGGGATACTTCTTCTAATGTTGAGTTCCAACTTGTTTTTTCTCTAGTATCTACTGGTTGTCCAAATCTTGATAATTGTATTGCTGTATTTTCTGAAGGATTGTACTCTAAGGCTTTTATTTCTTTTGAAATGGGTGTTACATTGGCAACCAATTGCTTGTTATCTTTATAATCAATTAATAACTTTTCTTCTTTTTTTAATAAAGGCAAATAATACTCATCTGTATATTTAATGGTTTGTGCTGCATTGTTAATTAATATATCTAATGAATCATGGTTTGATTTATAAAAGGCAACAAAATCGCTTATGGCTTGTAAATTCCTTAAATCTAAGCCGTAAAGGGTTAAATTGTCTTTCCAAGTGTCATAATCCTTTTCTGCCTGAAATTGTTCCAATGCTAAGGCTGGAAAACGAGTTGTTACTACTACATTGGCTTTGCTTCGCAATACTCGTAAAGCTGTGGCAAATCCCACTTTTACACGACCACCAGTTAATATTACATTTCGGTTTTCGAGATTGGTATTTTGAAATCGTTTTTCATAATTTTCTTGAGCACAATTAGGGCACAAACGATTATAAAATTCGTGAGCCATTTTATAAGTTGTATTACAACAATAACAATTTTTAGCTAATTGTAAAGGAGTAAAAACAGTTTCTGCTTCCTTTTGTTCATCTGCATATAATGTTATGCCTGCTACTGCTTTTTGAGATAAAGTAGTTTGTAAAATGGTTTCTAAATCAATTGCTTTTTTAGAGATATAACTTGTTGTACGTTGATTTTTCTTAGCGTTTTTATATATTTTGGTAATCAAACTAGCAAAACGAGTATTATCTGGGTTTTCGAAAGGATTATCTTTTAAAATCGTCAATACTTTGAGACAATTGTCCCATTCTTCTTGCGTAAATTGATAGTTTATATTTTCTTTATTCATTGCTTAAACTTATAAAAATTGTTCCAAAAAACCTATAAATTGTTTTCCATCGCTACTCCATCGCATGCCTTGTCCGTTTGCAATTCTAATTTCATATACTAAACCATGTTTATAATGAAAAAAAACATTCCACCAGGTTTGATTTTTTATGATATAATCGATTTGTTTTTTTATTGTAATTTCTTTTTCTTTCTGATTACCTTTTAAAGTTTCGAAAATGCTTTCTGGATAACGACCTACATGCTTTTCCCAAGCTTTTACTACTACAGTTGTTTCTTTGTTTAAAGGTAGAAAGCAACTCTCTAATAGTATATTTCGCAAAGGAGGAATAGCCTTTTCATCTTGTACGCTAGCTGAAGTGATGCGTTGTCCCATGAGTAATAACAACTCTTTGAAAGGAGTTTTTTCAAGTAGTTGACTAACAATTTTTGGTTCAACAAACTCATTTTCATTAGCAAACACCATTTTAAATTGGTTCAAAGCTTTTGCAAGATCTTGTTGTATTTCTTCTTCAAAATAGGGCAATCTGGTTTCGCTTGATGTCGAATTTAATTGAATAAACAATTGTTTGGCAAAAAAAGACATCATCTCATCTTGTAGAAGAGCTTGATGTTTTATCGCCCAATCTTCTGAAAGAAAGGCTTTTGCTGCTACTAGTGTTTTATGTAGGCTTTCTTGAGTGATCATTATCTGGTTAAAAAATCGTTTTACTGTCTATTTTTGTTTCAATTAAATAGGATGTCAAATTAAACCAATTAATTGCTTTATCCAAAACAATTCCGTCAGAAGAGGCTACTATTTGATTGGAGTTTACAAGGGCTAGATCTGCATTATCTTCTAAGATTACTCTCCAATTTAAATTTTGTTCTGAGGCTTTGGCTTCTATTTTGGCTTTTATTCTACCACTGTTTGAAACTTGTTTGTCAAAAATCCAAACGAGTTGCTGTAATTTACTTTCATTGTAAAAATCGACTACTAAATCAATAGCCTTTTCGGTTTGGTTTACGGTTTTATAATTTCCATGAACACTAGATAAATCGCGATAACAATGATCTTGTCCTTTGAAAATATAGGCATTAGACAACGTACTTTCTAATAAAATTAGAATATTGAATCCATCGATTACTACTGTTTTGTTTTCCAAGGTCTCAAATGCTACTTCTTTTACTTTACGAATTCTTAATTGTTCGTTAGAAGCACTCATGCCTTGTACAGCTTTTTGTTGGCGACTGGCTAATTTATAGCGTGTTCCTACTGTAAACAAGGCATTTTTCTCAGAATAACCTCTGGTTAATAGATAATTCATATCAATCAGGGCTTCTTTTAGGCTTTCTTTGAATTTGGGTGTACCAAAAAAGAAATCGTCTTTGGCTTCTTTTCCTCTATTACTTTGTTTTGACATGATTGTTTATTATTTTATGGTTGCAATTGAAATACAATAAGGTATTTTATGAATGATAATTTTCTTTTTTTCTTGATAAAAAAAGAAACAAAAAAATCAAGTCATAACTTCCTCATCGGTCAAATTAGTTTTCGAAGTTTAAAACAAAAAAACTCGCTTTGCTCAAACAGTTTTTGTTTTTACAACTTCTTCTAACATTTGACGCTCGATTGCGAAAGTTAAGGACATCAAAAACACCTATCGTATTCTTTTTTTATTCCTCTTCACTATTCATAAATGGTTTTTCAAAAGTAGGACGAATTCTTTTCCAAATTTCACGATCGTAACTTTTGTTATCTAGCATTAAAAACAAAACTGCTGGAAATTGACAAGTATAAAAATAAGCTGCTGTCTCTTTACGTGTTTCTAATATTTTAAAATTGTTTTTGCATTGTTTTTCAATCACTTGATACTCTTTATTTAAAGTTTTAATTACATTTTTTACCCAGTTAAAAAACTCATCTGGAACGTGTTCGAGCATAGCATCTAAAGGTTGTTTCTCTTTTAAATGTTGCCAAATATCAATACTAGATAATTGGGTAATGATACGATGCAAACGAACGTATTCATCAAATTTCACTTTCAATCGGAAACCATTTTCAAACTTGATTACAAAACCTTCTTTGTTATCATTTTGCAAACTTTTTAAAGTTTCAATGTCGTTAATACCATCATATTTTTCAACTATTGGAAAACCAATGTCTTCTAAAGGCAACTCTACACCTGTTTGCGTATCTATTAAACCTAATAAAACCAAAGCCTCTGTTGTTCCATAATCTAAAACAATTCGGTTTTCTGGATAAATAATTTCAAAAAGGTAGGTTTTGGATGTATCCAAATGCTTCCAAATTTCTTTATAAGTCGAATGTAACATTTCCGTTGCTTTAATAGCTTGATCGCTTGTAAAGGAACCACGACTCGCTATATATGGTATTTTTTCAATCCAATATAAAATACCTAGTGAACCATCCATTTTGTCATACACTTCAAAAGAGGTCTTTGGAATTTCGACACCTTCTTGTTCGCCTAAATTGAAAAACTTAGGAAAAGGTCTCGCAACAATATTTTGATTACCATCCATAATAATACCACGACAGGCTAAGGTTACTTCGTTCCAAAGTCTTTCAAACTGTGCTGTTTGAGTATAGTTATAGATGTACAAATCCTGCTCAGGATGTTTGTTGCTCTTGATATAACCTTCCAAAATCATTTGGTTTAGTAACGTAGTATTCATTTCTTATTATTTTACGGTACAAAGATGAAATACATGTACGTAATTATTTTGCGTAATAAAATCATCCATAAACTTGTCATGTTGAAAGCATCTCATTAGTTGCTCACATATTTGTTTACGTAATTACTAATTAGACCTTATATAAGGTGACAAAGATTGTGGTTATTTATTTAATAACTCTTCTGTAATTTTCATTTTTGGTACTTCTAATTCAAGAATAGCAATAAATTGAGCAACAAACTGTTGAATCGTTTCTATTTCTGTATTTGGAAAGCGCATTAAATAGGGTTCTAATTCTGGAAAATAGGTAACAATTTCTTGCTTACTATACAATTCTACATCTTCATATAAAGCAAGTGTTTGCCCCAATTGAAAAGCCATTGATTTCTTCAAATCTAAAGCATTACTTCCTTTACCAAAATCTTCAACTGTATTAAAATCAATTGTTTTCAAGGCTTCTATTTTAACATAAATATCTTGTTTTAGAGCCTGTTTTACGATTGTTCTGTATTGTGTTTTAGAGATAAAGGATAACAACATTCGCAAACAACGAATCATTTTCAAGTGAATATCTCGTTTTACAACATTAGTAATTTGATTATCAAAATCTTGTTGGTGCAAATGATAGGTTCTTAGAATAGCATTATTCAATTCGTCCGCTGTTCCTTTGTAAACCTGAATAATTTGACCGTTTTCACAAACCGCAAGATTGGCATTGATTGTTTTGGTTGGATATTTTTCAACTAATTGAGCGCTTAATTTTTTACTTAAAGCTAATTTATTAGCAATGGTTTCTGGCATTTTCTCAATGAAGAAAACCACATCATAATCCAATGAATTGACAGAACCGAAAAAATGATAAGGAGAATTAGTATTTTTCATGAGATGCTTAATTTTCACACTCAAACTTGTCATGCTGGAAGCATCTCATTAGTTGCTCACATATTTGTTTGCGGAATTACTAATGAGACCCTTACAGGGTGACAAGATTGTGTCATAATACCTGTCAGGGTCTTGAAACCTGACAGGTGTAAAGTTTTTAAAAATTCCCGTAATATACTTGGAAACAAGGTAGTTTCAGGTCGTTTCTCCACATATCAACTACTTGGTTTCTATCGTCTAATACAAATTCGATAAAATATTTGTTACGAATTTCGGTATCGAATAATTCCGTTTTAATTACGCTATCTTTTCTGCTGTCTTTACTTTTTCGCATGAATAAATGATCGTATTCTATGTTGTATTTTTCCAAAAATCGTAATGTAGGTTCTTTGTATTTGTCTTCTCTTCCTGAAAGTAAAATAATTGTATGTCCTATGTTTTTATAATTTTTTAAGATATTCGCAACGGGTTCGTTCAACAAATCTTCATCACATTTACTAGCATCAAAAGGGTTTCTTCCGTTCATTAAGGCTAATGTTCCATCTAAATCACAAATTATAGCTTTTGGTAATGAAGTATCTTGCGCTCCGTATTCTAAATCTTTTCGTCTAATTTTTTTTATTGGTTCGAAATCGAAATTCGTTTTCAGGTTTTCCAATTGTTTAAACATGTTTTCAATAACTGGTTTTGGTACTACTCGAGTACGTTTTGCGTTACGATCTAACAGTTCGTCTAAAGGAACATCAAACAATTTGAATTCAATGTTGGCTAAATCACTATATTCTTTAATGGCTGTCTTGATATAGTCTTTTTTGGTATGACAATTATCCAAAACTACATTCCAACCATTTGATAATAGCGTTTTCACTTGCTCGTGAACCATTTTAGTAATCATTTTCTCTACAGCATCATCTGTTTTTTCCTGGAATTGCGAAAATCGGATCTCATCACGGCTTACTCGAAACGTTTTTGGCTCTGATTTTACAATCCATTCGGCAAACGTACTTTTTCCAGATGCTGGACAACCTATTAGTAGTGTTAGTTTTGGTGTTTTTTTCATTTTATATTTTTTTTGAATACGAATTGTACTTCTTATTCATGTTATTCTTTTATTTTTAAATTTCCTCGATTTACGTCACTTCGAGTGTCCCAGTAATATCGAGAAGTTTTGTATTCATTACACGAGTTCTCGATACATTTTTATTCCGTTACACTCCACAAAATACTCGAACTGACGGTTATGATTTAATTTTCTTTCTTTACGTCATCAACGTCTCTTCGAGTGCGAAGCGTATCGAGAAGTTTTGTATTCATTACACGAGTTCTCGATACATTTCTATTCCGTTACACTCCACAAAATACTCGAACTGAAGTTAAAAAAAGCTATAATCTTGGATCTAACGTTTTTTCAATTTCTTCGTTATTGATTCGTTTTAACAACAATAATTTCATTAAATAGTTCTCTGCATTCAAGGATTTATATGGAATTTCTAACATTTGTTGGTTAATTTCCCAACCATTGATAGACTGTTCTAATTTTCTTTTGATGTTCCTGCGTTCTAAATAATAGTCAAAATTAGCATTAAAATTGATTCCGTAAATCATCGTGAGATAATTGTTGTTTCTTACTTTAAAGCAAGGTGGCAATCCTTTTACATAACTTTTCGCTGGTTTTATCATAATACCTTCCTCGTTTTCAGTAGTTAACGTATTAAAAAAATCATATATTTTAGCTAAATTATCGGCTTCATTTTCGGGTGTAAAATTCAAATGTAAAAAGACATCGTCATTTACTAATGTATAGGTTAAATTACTATTCGGAAGCGTTTCTTTACCGTCATTATGTACTACTTTTAAAATATTGAAGGGTTTAAAATGTAAACTATCTTCTTTACCAAACGTATCAATTTGTTTTTTAAAAATGGCTAATGATTCCTTTTGTTTTGGAATATCGACTACTTTCAAATTAGCAATAGCATCATATTGTCTTATAACGTGACTTGGATATTTTTCTTTTAACTCTTTATTTTTCAATACTTTCTTGTCTTCAAGATACTTCATATAGCTTTCTGAAGCTTTAACTGTATTAATTTTACGATACAAATTACTATTTTCTAAATAATTGGTATGTGTTTCCAAAGCGTCATGATAGGCATTGTATTCTCTTTCGATTAATCCACCTCCTAAAATGCTCCATGGCAATAATTCTGACGCAATAATTAGCGTATCAAAATCAGGATATTGAAGCAGCATTTTTTCATGTAACGATTTCAAACTTGCGATAGCCTCTTCCAAATCGATATGGTTAATTTTATGTCCGTTACGAGAAATAAAATAGGTATCTTCTAAATTGCGTTTTAAGTAAATACTACAGTACGAACCCATGTACTTTTTTTGTACTACAATTTCGGTTTGATTTTTACGTAAGAAGTATTTTACAGCTTGACGGATGCTTTCTATTTCGCTACTCTCCGTATATTTCGGAGCTGGTGAAATGGTTGGTGCAAAATCGTTAATTTGATTGTTACTGAACCATTCTATTCTTTTTTTTATTTTTATGTCAATCATTTTTTAGTGATTAGTGATGTTGTTATTATTTATATGCTACGTCACTTCGAGTGCGAAGCGTATCGAGAAGTTTTTTTCAGTTCACGAGTTCTCGATACATTTTTAATTCCACTTTGTTTCATTAAAAACACTCGAACTGACGTCCTAAATTTACTGTTTGTAAACAATCATGGCGCTTGTTGGATAAACTCCATTAACGCAATCTCCAATGCCATGATATTCCGTTTTATTTGGAAATATCGAAGCGATTAAGTTGATGAATTCTTGTTTCGTTAATTCGAAATCGTGGTCGTCATGACGAAATTCTTCTGTCATTTCATAGTTTACGTTGAATTCGCTATTAGGAGTCGTGATAAACAAGGTTGTAAAATGAATGTTCTCTTTTATCCAATACAACAATTCCGTAGCTTCTTCTAATGTATTGTGTTCGATAACTTCACTCAAGATTACTTGTCCTTCAAAACCAATTAAGTCTTCTTTATTGGCTATCCAATGCAAGTTCTCTACATTTTCATAGCCAATTATTTTATCTACGGTGTCTTCAAAATCCTCTTCATCGTGTGCCAAATATTCTGCTGTGAAACCACTTTTACGTAATTTCTTGAAATATTGTAAGTTTCCACATCCAAAATCTAAAACAGCTTCGTTATTCTCAATTCTATTGCAAATAAATTCTTTACGGGATTGATGCGTATCGGTAAAAACAAACTGAATTGTGTTGTTAAAATAAGCTTCTAATTGCGGTTTGAAGGTTCTAAACTGTTCTGGTGAACGCATTAATCGTTTAATGAACAAATAATACACAAAATAAGGAACATTTGGTAAATTAGCCAATATTGTAATGTGCTTTTGAATGAAATAATCATCAATGTACATGTACTCAGAATGTTTATTGGTAAAATGACAAAACAATGCGACAACCGAAAACTTATGCAAGGTTTCTCTAATGGTTTTCCCTTCTACTTTTAAACTATAATTGTTTCCTATTTTTGGTGTAACCGTAATCCCGTCAATGTACTTTGACAACAAGAAAGTTCCATTTTTATACCAACCCGAATCGATATAAAATGTTGGCACTACTATATTTGCTGGTAAAGTATCCATTTCAGCATAGGTTTTTCCTAACCAAGACAAAGTTGTGTTTTCCAATGTTTCGTTGCTTTTGAACAAATGATTGAAAAATTCCGTTGCCATGTTCAATGCCAATAACGGACTGCAATAGCTTTGAAAATCGATTGGATTGCCTTCGTCTGGTAAATAGCTGTTTTTGGTATCTTGGAACAAACAGTGGTATTCGTTTACACTCACTGCATTGCCAATTAAGACACCATTACGCAATTCTTTACAATATAAACCTAAATCGGTTGCAGGATTTTTGTAGAGTATGTCTAGTAAATGATTGTTTTCTGATTGTATTATAATTTGCATAACCTTTGTTTTTAATTTCTGATACAAAGGTGGAGTAGTAGTGCGTAGTTATTTTGCGTAGATGATTTGGGAATTGTTTTTAATTCAAAAGTTTGTTGAAAGATGAAAAATTAGTATTTTTAATTTGTTTTATTTCGATATCCAATGTTTTTATAATTTCTAATTTTTCTTTTGACCAAAGGAATTGAATGCTTTTTTCATTTATATTTACTAATGCAAACCATTCTTCATGCCAAAAATCAAAACTAGAATCTAAAATCAATCAAATTGATTTTAGATTCTAGTTTTAAGTATGTTTTTTAACTCTGATTCTTTCTTGAAATCTTCTGTTTGATAAATATAATAAAGTACAATTTTCTTGAATGCAGTTCCCTACTTAACTTATATTTATTAGCATATTCTGTAATTTGACCTGGCCAACCTGTTGCTTGTTTTTTAATCTTATATTGAGTAGAAAGTAATTTACTTATTACCCCAGAAAGCTGACATTCATCTTCTGTTCCTAGTTGATAGGCCTAATACAAAAGCAGTAAATGTTTCTTTAGATTTATTTTTTACAAACATTACTGTTAGTAGTTCGGTTTTTTACTTATTTTTTAATATTCTATTTAAAATTGCTATTTGTCCGTTATGCCAAGATTGGTGCTTTGCTAATGTCGTTAATGCTTCATATTTAGTTTTTGCACTTGGATTTGGGATTTCAGTTACATTATTTAATTCTTCAATTTTAACTTTATTTATTTCAAGATAAATTAGTTCAAAGATAAACTCATATAATTTCAATAGTTCTTCATTATTTGGCTTTTCATCTAAAAACATATTTGGAGTTGAATTTGGTCCATAAAATTTTATGAAATTTTGCATATTAATTCTTTCTCTGACTTTTTCATTTGCTCCTGAAATAGAAGCTATTCCGTGCAAATAGTTTGCTAAAATTAAATGCCCAATCTGCCAATTCATATTAGTTTCAAGTATCTTTGGAGAAATTTTCCAATCTTGTAAATCAATAATCTTAATTAAATTGTCTGTATTTTCTTTCACAGAAATGATTTGGTTTTTTATTATTTCAATTATATTCATTTTTTTGTTTGATTTATTTAAGGCTCGATATTTTAAGTTTATCGCTAACGTTTTGGCACTTGTTACAGTTGCATAAAATTATAACAAAAGTTTACAAGTACAAAATTAATCGTGGAATTTTCATAGCCTCGAATTAATAACAAGATAACTATCTGTTAAGCGTAAATACTAATATTCTCCTACTTTCGTAAGTACTAATGTCTTTCTCTGGCACTTTTGAAACATCAAATATAAATGGTAATTGTATTCTATCTTTAAAATGTTTTTAGTTTCTATGAATGAATAGTTTAGTTCTACGGAATTGAATTATCTTTTTTATTATTATAAATCTAATCGTTCTAATTTAAGCATGCAATAGATATAAATACTTTTTTTCGTGATATTTTTTTAAAAAAAATATAATTTTGCCACAGAAAGCGTAACAATTTTAAAAATAAAATGCGTTTTGTCACAGAAAGTGTGACAATCTTAAAATAAAAATATGTTTTGTCACAAAAAGTGTGGCGTTTTTGAAAAAAAATTAGAATTGCCACAGTGTTGAAGTTGTATGTAGAAAATGTTTTGGGCTGTAATTAGTTTTTTATAATTGCAGTTAGCGGTAAATTAATATTCTTTTAATACCAAGCTGAATTGTAAATGTTATTTTTGTACTATAAAATAATATTCCAATAATGAAATTAGTACTTCAATTTTTATCACTTCTCTTTTTAATAGTTCCTTTTTCAATATATGGACAAGATGAAACCCAATCTGATTTTACAATTACGTTTGGTTCTTGTAATAAGCACAGTGTAGAGAATCTTTTGTGGGATGATGTTCTAAACACAAAACCAGATGTATGGATTTGGGGAGGCGATATTGTTTATGCTGACACCGATAATATGATCAAGCAAAAAAAAATATATGATGCTCAAAATGCAGTGAAAACTTATCAAGAATTAAAAGTAAGGGTTCCTGTAATTGGCACATGGGACGATCATGATTATGGTTTAAACGATGGAGGAATAGAATTTACAGCTAAAAAAGAAAGTCAGCAAGCTTTTTTAGATTTTATGGATGTTGCCAAAGATAGCCCGAGACGCCAACAAGAAGGTGTTTATGCTGTACACGATTACACATTAGAAGAAGGAACAATAAAAGTCCTAGTTTTGGACACACGCTATTTTAGAACGTCGCTAACTAAAGATACTGCAACTAGAAAACGATTCAAACCTAATGCCTATGGTGAAGGAACCATTTTGGGTGCAACCCAATGGAAATGGTTAGAGGATCAATTAAAAAATAGTACAGCCGATTTTAATGTTATTGTGAGTAGTATTCAAGTATTTTCTAATGAACATGGTTATGAAACTTGGGGTAATTTTCCACATGAAGTTGATAAATTAGAACGCTTATTGGTGGATTCGAATGCTAAAGGAGTTATTCTTTTATCGGGTGACCGACATATTTCAGAATTTTCTAAAAAAGAAGTGAATGGTTTGTCCTATCCTGTAATTGATTTCACGAGTAGTGGTTTGACACATTCAAGTACCAATTTTTCAGGAGAACCTAATTCATTTCGAATAGGAGAGGTGGTAACATCAAAAAGTTTTGGTACGTTAAAGTTTGATTTTAAGAGCAAACAAGTTGTTTTTAAAATTATTGGAAATGATGGATTTGTTTTGGGAGAATTGAAGCAAAAATACCCATCGAATTAATAGTAATTTCAAACACTAATTCCACTAATTATCACGAACTATTTTATGAAAAATAGTGAAATTATTATTTAATAGCAAAAAGACTATAATTAATACCTTTTTGCTATTGTTTAATATATAAAAGCCTTAAAGTTAATTTTTAAAGTTTGATATATCTAGTAAAAGAGAAACTCAAAACCTTAACCACAATCTTGTTTTGCTGAAAGCATCCCATTTGTAACTTAAAAAAGAAGTAAAATTCGCAAAGTGAAACGGGGCATGTCATTGCCAGAGTTGAACTGGATAGTCTTGCTGGTTTTACAACTTCATTATTCCTCCCCAAATGTGGACGAAGTATCACTTTGCTACGACATTCTTTTATTTAGTAATTAGTAACTAGCCGTTAGTAATTAGTTATTTATAATATTGAGTACTTTATTTTCTTTAATGACTTTATCAACAAATTCAATGATTATTGGATAAAAATTGGTTAAAAACAAATCAATATTCTCATTATTTTTAGAGTTTTTAATTACTTCCATTGCATTTTTAAAATCTATAGCATCTATTATTGAATTTGGATTAATATCATCATTATCCCATCCTTTACATTCATTAAAATCCTTTAGGAATTTAGGCAATGATTTGTATGCATCTTCGGTAATTCCATCAAAGTACCAATTAGACAAATAATTTTCAAATTCACCATCTTCAAAATGTATTGCTAGTTTTTCATTTTCAAATTCTGCCCAAATAAACTTATCTCTAGCTCCGCAACATTGGTAAGCTTCGCAAATTGGACATTGTACTAAATTTTCATGAAAACGAGCAATAATTTTTAACTCATATTTGAATTCTTGATTATTTATAGTACAAGAATAATTATAAGTTTCATTGTCTACTTTCATTTTTTTAAATTTTATTTTTAGAAAAAGACTGAATATTACTTTCACAATAACAACAACTTAAATAGTAAAAATCCTTCTTCCTACTTCTAACTTCCATCTTAATAAAATCAAGGTAATATTCGAAAAGATACTATTGCAGTGTGTTACCATTACACCATTCCTCTCGGAATCAGGATTCGAACCTGAATTACTGAAACCTTAATCGAAGTAATTCTTTTCTACGACACTTGTTTTTTTTAGTACTTAGTGATTAGTCGTTAGTAATTAGTCCTAATCATTACATTTTAATTTTTAATTTAAAGAAACAAGGCAAAAAGCAAAAAGAGACTGTGATAGTGTTTTAATTAAACTAAAAGTTAGTACTAACTATATGGCTCTACTTATAACTCTAGTGGGAAAAGCAAAGTAACTCTCTCTTACGGCACTTGTTTTAATTTTTCTTTATTTTGTTGAATTTTGAATTAATTCTTTCATAACTTTCATTTCATGTGAGTCTTTCCATTCTTCCAAAAGATAGTTATAATACCCTATGTTTATTGCTATCTTATTAATTGATTCGAAAGGCATATATGGAAATCTCTTTAAAAAATCAATATTATCCCATATTATTAAAGTTTGATCTTTACTAATCTTAATTAGTATTTGAAGTCTTTTTTCATAAGTATACCTTTTTTGTAAATCTCTAACTTTTAAATCTTCAAATAATCCATTTCCACAGGAACCATTAATAATACTGAGAGTAAACAATTCAATTTGATTCAGCGTCCAATTTTTAAGATCTTTCTCTAACATTTCCCAATCGAAATCACTAAAATTTCTTTCTAAAATTCCAACAACATCGTTGCAACCGTGGTCTTCATTCCACCAATCGCTATCAACGTTCTCTTTTTCTAAAATATATGAATACAGTAATAATATAGAACTGTTGTCACTTTTTGTTTTAAAATTATCCTTATATTTTAGTTTTAGAATATTTAGCTTCTCAGTCTCCATTTTATAAAATTTAACAGTACAAATATTCAAAACGGAGTACGTAATTATTTTGCGTAGTAAAAATTATAATAAAAATATTTTTATTATAATTGTAGATTATTGATTTGTAGTGTGTTTTTTTGTTGCTAATAATGAAAAAACCGCTTCATAAAAATGAAACGGTTTAAAATGGATGTGTTTTTAAATTATTTAGGATTTAAAGCAGTATCTATTCTTGAAACTAAATCTTGTAAGTGAAACTTGCTTAATCTGTCACTAGTTAGACTAGCGGCTACTTTTAATTGAGATTTTAGTTCTGTTAACTGACCTCTTGCAATTGAAGGGATATCTGTTTCGCTTAATTTTATAGTTTTTCTATTAAATCTTGCTGTTACTTTTTTATCAATATCTAATGCTTTAATAACATTTTCAACAAAAAGTTTTTGTAAGTTTCTTCTATAAATATCAATAGGAGCGTTAGTTTTTACTTCTGAGAAAATTCCTTTTCTTAAATCGCTCATTAATTCATCTACTGAATAATTTTTTTTGCTTAGAGATGATGTTTCAATTAATCGAACTAATCTATCTCCATCTAATAAACTAGAAAGGGTTCTATCTTGAAGGCTTTTTATAGCTTCAACACCATTATCTGGATTTATCTTGGCTAATATGTTTTGGTCTAATAACCATGTTGGTGTTGTAAATAATTGTTCATTTAAGAATGATACAGCATCATTTTGAATACTTGAAGGTACTACTTCATATAAATCGCCTTCCATATCATAGGTTTTTGGTGTTTCATAAATTCCACCTACGTTTTTTGTAACGTGTCCCATATATCTTCTAAACTGACCTACTAATGAACCGTATAATCCTTCTAATTCTGAATAATCTTCGCCATCTTCTTTACTCCATTCTATTAAATTTGGTAAAATTCTTTTTAGGTTTTTAATACCATATTCTGAAGCTTTCATAGCATCGTCTCCTAAATCCTCTGTTTGATATCTTGGATCATACGGACTTGTTTCTGTACCAAACCATAGACGACGATTTTTGTAAGCGTCTTTGGTCATTTCATTAAGTTTAGCTTTTTCTTCATCTTCATTTTTAGCTCCATCAAAATATGAATAACCCCATTTGATTGCCCATTTGTCATAATCTCCAATTCTTGGAAATAAATCAGTTACACCGTCTTCTGGTTGAGCAACATAATTGAAACGTGCATAATCCATGATAGACGAAGTGTGTCCGTTTGCTTTTTGGAAATCTTTATCTCTTAATTTTTCAACAGGAGTTGCAAAACTAGCGCCCATATTGTGACGTAGTCCCAGCGTATGACCCACTTCATGTGATGAAACAAATCGGATAAGTTCCCCCATTAGTTTATCATCAAATGTTTTATTTCTTGCTGCTGGATCTACTGCTGCTGTTTGAATTAAATACCAATCGCGTAATAAGCTCATAATATTATGATACCAACCAATGTGACTTTCTAGTATTTCTCCTGTTCTTGGATCGTGAACATTAGGACCGTACGCATTTTGAATGTCAGCCGCAAAGTATCTTAAAACTGAGAAGCGAGCATCTTCTAAGCTCATTGTAGGATCGTTTTCTGGCCAATATTCTCCACGAATTGCATTTTTCCAACCTGCAAATTCAAATGCTTCTTGCCAATCGTCGATTCCTGCTTTGATATAAGATCTCCATTTTTCAGGTGTTGCAGGGTCAATATAGTATACAATAGGTTTTTTAGGTTCAATTAATTCACCATTTTTTTGTCTTTGCGCATCTTCTTCAGATTTTGGTTCTAATCTCCATCTTACTGCGAAAACTTCTTTATCTGATTTTAATGATTCTTCTTCAAATACATCATAATGATTTGCAAAATATCCAACACGTTTGTCAAAAGCTCTTTTACGCATTGGTTTTTCTGGTAATAATAGCATTGAAGTGTTTAGTTCTAGTGTAACAACTCCTGCATCTAAACCAGAAGGTAGATTTACTCCAATTTTTGGTGTTGGAGTTCTTGAAATTCTTTGTGGTTCTGTAGAGAATGTTTTTACAGTTCTAATTTCAGTGTTTATAGGAAAACTTTTGATATCTTGTATAAAAGATTTATCTTTTTGAAATGACTGAATGCTTAATAATTGTTTGTTAACAGGGCTTAATGAGAAGGTTTGTACATCTGCATCAAAAGTAGCGTTCATATCTATAACGTATCCTGTATTTTCTTTTCCTGATCCATCTTTTTTGAAAGCTAAGATTTCGTAATTTCCAATGATAGGATCTGAACTAGAGTTTCTTACTGCTTTTGTAATAGGTTTGTCTTCATCTGGAGTCATAATTACATAAGTAATAGAACGTAAAAGAATGGTGTTATTCAGTCCTTTTTCAAATTTTACTACTTGTCTGTTTATTTCTTCTCCACCAAATATTCCTCCACCAGCTGGTGTTTTTGAATAACGAGTAATGGTCATTATTTCTTTTCCAATAAGAGAATCTGAAATTTCAAAGAGGAATTTATCTCCTATTTTATGAACATCGATTAATCCTTTTTGAGTTATAGCCGTTGAATCAATTACTTTATTATAAGGTTTTGGTCCTTTTTTTTCTTCAGGCTTTTTTACTTGTGCGGTTGCTGTTTCTTTTGATTTTTTTTTGTTTCGTTTTTGGGAGTATCCTTCAATACTACATAACAAAAGCAAACATGTTGAAATTAGCGTAATTTTTTTAAACATAATTTTTTGGTTATTAACTTTAGATTTGATAGTAGCCAAATTTATTTTAAAAATTTTACATTTTTATTTTTCTCTTTAAATTATTAGATATATTTAACATTTCAGTTTATTTTGAGTTTAAAATTTGAGTTATTGTTAAATTTATTGTAATTTTTTAATGTATTTGTGATTTCTTTTTTTGTACATTGGCGTCTTAAAAATTGAAAAATGAGAAAAATAATTTTGCTTTTATTACTTACTGTAACATCATTAGGCTATAGTCAAAAGAAGAAAACATCAAAGAAAACAACATCAACATCAAAATCAGTATTAGCAAAATTAGATAATCTTTCTGCTGAAATTATTACAGATAAAAAAGGTAAGAAGCTAGTTTTATTTGTAACAAACGGTTCTTCAAAAGATACTTTAGAATTGAAAAAAATAGAATCAGTTGTTTTTAATCCTTTAAATTTTACTATAAAATCATTTACTACAAATGGTGTAAAATTATATTGTTTAAATTGGCAAGAGAAGAATGCTATTGAAACAAAAGTTAAAAAAGAAAATCAAGATATAATGGAGTCTCAGATTTGGAATATTGAAAGTAAGGAATTATTAATTGGAAATACTCAAAAATCGAGTCATATTATTGAAACTGTTTTTTTAGATAAAAATAGAACAGCATCCGAAACACAAGAAAGAAACAGAAAAGAAGGTTTTGAGTTTGTTTTGTTACCAAATGGTGATGTGAATTTAAAAAATAAAACACAAAATAATACGTATAGTTTTCAAAATTCTTCAATGAAGTATGTAATCAATAAGGCAGCAGCTAGTAAGGCTACAAAAAAGAGGAGATAATATTTTTTAGGAATAAATTAAAATAGTATGCATGCATAGTAATTAATAATCTTTTCTTATATTTGAATCAAATAAATTTAAAATGGGAAAATCAGATTTAAAAACACTTTTAGGGATAAAATATCCAATTATTATGGCTCCAATGTTTTTAGTATCCAATACTAAAATGGTGATTGAAGGAATGAAAAGTGGTATTGCAGGTTGTATTCCCGCATTGAATTATAGAACATTAGAAGAACTAAGAGCTTCTATAAAAGAATTAAAAGCCGCAAAAGTTGAAGGTGGAAGTTTTGGATATAATTTAATTGTAAATAAATCAAATGTAAAATATAAAGAACAACTTAGAGTGTTATGTGAAGAAGGAGTAGATTTTATTATAACTTCTCTAGGTAGTCCAGAAGAAACAATTAAAGAAGCACATAAAGTAGGAATTAAAGTTTTTTGTGATGTAACCGATTTAGCTTTTGCAAAAAAAGTAGAAAGTTTGAATGCGGATGCATTAATTGCAGTAAATAATGTAGCAGGTGGGCATAGAGGAAATATTGAACCAAGTGAATTAATCAAACAACTTAACGAAGGAACTACTTTGCCTGTAATTTCTGCTGGTGGAGTAGGAAACAAGCAAGATTTTGAGTCTATGTTAAGCTATGGTGCTATTGGTGTTTCTGTAGGAAGTCCGTTTATAGCTTCAATTGAAGCAGGAGTTTCAGATGAATATAAGCAAGCTTGTGTAGATTATGGAGCTAAAGATATTGTAATGACAGAGCGTATTTCAGGTACACCTTGTACTGTAATTAATACTCCTTATGTACAAAAAGTAGGAACAAGACAAAGTTGGTTAGAACGTATATTGAATAAAAATAAATCATTAAAAAAATGGGTTAAAATGGTTCGTTTTTATATTGGAATGAAGGCAACGGAAAAAGCAGCTACGCAAGTAACGTATAAAACAGTTTGGGTTGCTGGACCAAGTATTGAACACACAAAAGCGATTTTACCGGTCAAAGATATTGTTGCCAATTTAACCGTATAAAAAATGTATGATGCTGTTTTTACATTTTTAAATCGTTTTTTTAAGAAGTCTACATTATTTAAAATGATGTTTAATATTTCTCCAATGTATCGAAGAAGTTGTGGGAAAATATTTTTTGTATCAGATGATTTACATGTTGTAAAAATTAAAATTCCTTTAACTTATAAAAATAAGAATTATGTAGGTTCTATGTTTGGAGGAAGTTTATTTTCTGCTACAGATCCTATTTATATGATTCAATTAATGCAAATTTTAGGAAAAGAGTATGTGGTTTGGGATAAATCAACAGAAATTCGATTTAAAAGACCTGTATATGCTAATGCTTTTGTGACTTTACAAAGGAAGAAATTGCTGAAATCAAAGAGCTAGTAAATGAAAAACAAGAAATAGATGTAGTGAAACAGTTAAATATTTCCAATGGGAAAGATATCGTTTTTACGACATTAGATAAAACTATTTACATTAGTACTAAGGCATTTTACAAACAAAAAAGAGCAAAAAGGGATTAAAAAAGTCATTTTATTTTTAAGAAAATAAATTAACATCTTTTTAAAATATTTAATTTAAAATTGTAGTTACATTTGGTGCTAAATTGTAAAAATATGAGTAAGTACTTTAGATACTTATTTTTCTTATTAATCATTACTGTTTTTATAAATGGAAATAGTAATGATTCTCATGTTACCACTAATATCAATGATGTAAGTGAGTCTTTTTACAATGAATTTTCTCAGAAAGTTAATAATGTAGCGATACAAATTAAAGCGGAAAATCAATTTGTAGAGCATTTAAGTTCTGAAAATACTTTTTCATTTAAAAATACTTTTTCAAAATTTGTTGCCTCATTTTCTTTCAAAAAAGAGCTATATTTTTCTACATTAATAGATTTAAACAGAAAGAAGCAAAATAGCTTTTCTATATTTTTTTCAACAACACAAATAATATTTCCATTTCATAATTTTTGGTAAGATTTAGTTTATAACATACAATAAATTTAAAAGTTAAACTAAATATTATATATAAAATGGATACACCAAATATGATAATAGGGATAGTCTTATCCGCTATTATTTTGTTACCAATACTTTTAATCAATAAAAGTGTACTACAAAAAAGAAAGAGAATTATAGCAAAATTAGATGCCTTAGCAATTATAGATAATAAAAAAATAGGGGAATTAGACACTTGGACTGATAATTCAGTTATAGGTATAAGTACTGATAATTCTAAATTGTATTTTTCTAGAAATACTGATCATTATGTGAAAGAAATTGCCTTTGACTTGAAGAATATAAAAGAATGTACTATTGTTAATACATTTAAGCAAGGAACAAATAATATTGAGAAATTAGAATTATTATTAGAACTATATGATTCTAAAGACAGAGTTTCTCTTGAAATTTTCAAAGTAGATGAGAAAAATTTTATAATAGGAGAGGAGATGCGAATTGCTAAAAAGTGGTATTCTAAATTAGCTTCATAATTTTTTTAAATAATTTTCATTTTTTAGAAAAAGAGAGAAGTATTTTTTACTTCTCTCTTTTTTATTTTGAATTGAGTCATAAAAAATGACCACTTAAACTTTTTTCTACAATACTCATTTTTATAGCAAGGAACAGTAATATTTATTTTATTGGGAAACATTTAGTAATTATTACTGTATCTTTTTGTTTGTTTTTATAGATAACGATGTTAAATTTTTTTTCTAGAACCGTTACTTTTTTAGTTTTATACCCTTTTCTTTTTATAATTAATTTTTCTCCTAAATGTGTTATGAAATTAAATTCTCCATTTTTATCTGTATAGTAAATTTTGTTTGTTGGTTCACATTTTATTTTTTGTAAGACAACAGGTTTGTTATCATAGGTCATTATTTTACCTTCAATTGTTATTTCTTGAAAAGAATTATGAGCTATTTTAAAGAATGTAAATAAAAATAAAATGAATATTAATTTCATAATAAATTACTTTTCTAAAACAATTTCAAATGTTTTATCCCAGTTTTTTCCTGTAATCAATACTGTTTTTGTTTTAGGGTTATAGGCAATACCATTTAATACATCTACATCTGGATGTTGTGTAATTTTCGATTTTAAATCGCTTAAATTGATAATTCCTTCAACAGCACCGTGTTTAGGATCAATAACTGCAATAGCATCTCTTCCATATACATTTGCCCATATCTTACCATCAATCCATTCTAATTCGTTTAAAGCTTCTATTTTAGCATGCTTAGTATAAACATTTAAATAGTCAATTTCTTTTAATGTTTCAGGGTCTAATATGTAAATTTTTTCAGTTCCTTCACTCATGTATAATTTTTCTCCATCATTTGCTAAACCCCAACCTTGCATTTTTTTAAAGTAGGTAAAAGTTTTAATTTTCTCAAAAGTATCAGCATTATAAATATAACCTTCATTGTTTAACCAAGTTAATTGATATACTTTATTATTTAAAATGGTTATTCCTTCACCAAAATATTTCGGAGCGAGTTCTACGGTTTTGTATACTTTACCTGTTTTATAATCTGTTTTTCTTAAGCTTGAAATTCCTCTCGTACCAGTTCCTTTTCCTTCACCATTTCCTGTACCTTCATATAAAGTATCTCTGTGAAATTCTAAACCTTGTGTGTAAGCTTTTATATCGTGAGGATATGTGTTTATTATTTTATATTTTAATAATTTAGGCTCAACATTTGAAGCAACAGTAAAATTTGCAGCAACATCTACATTGTTCCCTTCAAAATAAATTAAAGCTTTAACTTTTTGATATCCTAATTTTTGGTTTTCTAATGAAAATTGTAATGGAGTATTTCCTTTAACAGATCCAATGTTTTTATCATTGATGTAATAAATAATTGAATCAATAGTTTTGTTTTTATCGTTCTTTAAAGACAAATTTACACCTTCATTTAGCTCATATACCTGTTTTAATGCTGAAGTATCAATAGAAAAAAAACTTTTTAAATCTTTTTTTTCGTCATCACATGATATAATTGATATGCTTAAAAGTATGAAAGCGAATAGCTTAAGGTTTCTCATGGTTACATTTTTTTATAAGTACAATATACAATGAATTTTTAAAATTGCAATTGCACTTGCAAAAATATAAAATGTTTGTATATTTGCACTGGCAAGTCCTACACGACCAGCTCCTGCAGACTCCCCCAGGGTGGGAACGCAGCAAGGGTAAGCGGTTGTAGCGGTGCGATGTAGGTCGCTTGCCATTTTTTTTTAAATCTTCAATCTCCTTTTATGGGGATTTTTTTATACCCAAAAGTTGCTTAACTTCGCATCACAAAATCAAAGAATTATAATGAGTAAAGTTGTTTTTATTACAGGAGCTTCATCAGGTATTGGTAAAGCTATTGGAGAATATTTATTAGATAAAGGTTTTACAGTGTATGGAACAAGTAGGAATCCAAAGAATATAATAAATTCAAGAATCGAGTTAGTAGCATTAGATGTAAGAAATGTTGAAAGTGTAAAAAATGCAATTAAAGAAGTTATAATAAAGGCAGGAAGAATAGATGTGGTTATTAATAATGCAGGAGTTGGTATAACAGGACCTTTAGAAGAGATTCCAACAGAAGAGATAAAAAATAATTTTGAAACTAATTTATTTGGACCTATTGAAGTAATGAAAGCTGTTCTGCCTCAAATGCGTTTACAAAAAAGCGGATTAATTATAAATATAACGTCTATAGCGGGTTATATGGGATTGCCTTTTAGAAGTGTTTATTCTGCTTCTAAAGGAGCCTTAGAGTTGATAACAGAAGCGATGAATATGGAAGTAAAATCATTTGGTATACATATTACTAATGTGGCTCCTGGAGATTTTGCAACAAATATTGCCGCAGGAAGATATCATGCTCCTGTAATAAAGGGTTCTGCTTATGAAAAAACATACGGAAACACATTAGATATGATGGATAGTCATGTTGATTCAGGTAGTAATCCAAATGAAATGGCAGAAGCTATTTATAAAGTTATTAATACTTCAAACCCAAAAATTCATTATAAAGTAGGTGCTTTTATGCAGAAGTTCTCAATTGTTTTAAAACGTGTTCTTCCAGATACTATCTATGAAAAATTATTAATGAATCATTATAAGTTGTAAATCTTAAAATAGAAGATTGTTATTGCTATTTAAATTAGTAATTTTGCATTTTTAAAACAACACAACAAAATTTTAATAAAATCAAAACGTATGAAATTTTTTATTGACACGGCAAATCTAGAACAAATTAAAGAAGCTCAAGCACTTGGTGTTCTTGATGGCGTTACTACAAATCCTTCATTAATGGCAAAAGAAGGAATTACAGGGAAAAATAATATTTTAAAACATTATGTAGATATCTGTAATATTGTTGATGGTGATGTAAGTGCTGAAGTAAATGCAGTGGATTATGATGGAATGATTAAAGAAGGTGAAGAATTAGCTGAATTACATGAACAAATTGTTGTAAAAATACCTATGACAAAAGACGGTATTAAAGCTTGTAAATATTTTTCAGATAGAGGAATTAAAACAAATGTTACTTTAATATTTTCAGCAGGACAAGCATTATTAGCAGCAAAAGCAGGTGCAACATATTGTTCGCCATTTTTAGGAAGATTAGACGATGTTTCAACAGATGGTTTAAACTTAATTGATGAAATTCGTTTAATATATGATAACTATGCTTTTGAAACACAAATTTTAGCTGCATCTGTTCGTCATACGATGCATGTTGTTAACTGTGCTAAAATTGGTGCAGATGTAATGACAGGACCTTTATCTTCAATTTTAGGATTATTAAAACACCCTTTAACTGATATTGGTTTAGCTCAGTTTATTGCTGACTTTGAAAAGGGAAATAAATAAGAATTACTTTGTATAAAAAATAAAAAAAGCGATTTTCATTAAATTGAAAATCGCTTTTTTACTATAAAAATTATGGAAACTTACTTATAAGTTTTTTTCAAAATTAGCATCGAATATATTAGAAAAAGCATTCTTTATTGTTCCGTCAGCATTAAGGATAATTGTTCTATGAATTTTAGTAATTACCCAACTCTTCTTTATTTCTTCAAAGTTTGTAGCTTTTAATTCTGGAATATTATTTAGATTGTATTTGTCAAGTGTTTTTAACCAGTTTTCTTTAGTATCATTGATATTTATAGCAATAAAATTGATATTTGGATATTTTTTCTGCAATAAAACAACTTTTTCATGTGCTAATTTTATATGTGATTCAGCACGAGTTGTCCAAAAGAAGATAACCGTTTCTTTATTATTAATCACTTCATTTAGGGTTATATCTTTAGAATTTCTATCCATCATAGAAACTTTTGGAAGTACATTTCCTACTTTTAAATTTTGTGCAGCATTATATATTTGAATTACTTCTCTATGTTGTTCTTCATCTGAAGAAAGTTCAATATATCGATCTATAAATTTTTTATTGTTATACATGTTTTGATCTTCTAACAAATACATATAAGCAATATTATTAAGGACAATGTTTTTAATATTCTGATTTTTAATTAAAGTATCAGCGATATTTAATTTAGTAACATTGTTTTCAAGTGATTTACCATCTTGTTTACATTTTCCTTTTTCATAAGTCATATTATTCAATAATGTTGTAACATACTTTATGAATGGGGAATAACTACCTAATTCTGGATTATTTAAGTTTAATGATTTTCGGTAGCTATAATAATCTTTTGGTAGCTTTGGACAAATATTTTCTCCTGTTTTATATTCATGTGCATAAGGATATAATTCCTTTTTATAGTAATATTCAAAATCTACACTAGCTTTAGCAACAGCATCAAAATGCTCATTCCAGTTAATTTCTGATTTCTTTTTTAAATAATATGCTTTTCTAATATTATAACTAGAATCTATAGATTTTGAATAAGTATCTAAATCTTCATTTAAAATATCATAAAGATTAGATCTGTTTTCTTCATTTTTAAGGAATAAATCAATTAAAAAATTATTTTTTTCGTCTCCTCTTCCACAAAATGCTAATGAGTTATCAAAGTCTAATGAATTTAAACGAATCATTAAACTATCATTTTTATCAAAATAGATATATTGATATTCCGGATTGTGTCTAAAAGTGTATAAACCAGGAGCTAAAGAATCAAATTTGTGAAAAAAACGATTGTTTTCATCTAAATAAATAGTATCTAATAAAGCATCATCCTTAAAAAATAACACATAATTATTTTGAGGATTTATAATTTCACCACCAAAGTAAGCCACAAAATTGTTAGAATCAAACGTTTTCTTACAAGATGTTAATGAGGTTAAAGCAATGATAGATAAGGGCAAAAAGTATTTAATGTAATTCTTAAGCATTCACTAAATTATTTAATTACAGGAACAAAAGTAATTTTTAGATGTTAAAGGTCTTGTTAAGGATGCGTTAAAATAAACTTATAATTAAGTTCTTGCATATATAAGAGCAAAACTGCATAATTTTTTCTACTTTTGCAACAATTTTATAAAAACTCATATATAATGTTAACAGTTTCAAATTTATCAGTTCAGTTTGGTAAACGTATTTTATTTGATGAAGTAAATGTAACCTTCACACAAGGTAATTGTTACGGAATCATAGGTGCTAACGGTGCTGGAAAATCTACTTTTTTAAAAATTTTAGCAGGAGAATTTGATCCTACTTCAGGTAGAGTTATTCTTGAACCAGGTAAACGTATGTCGGTTTTAAACCAAAATCACAATATGTTTGATGAACATACGGTTTTAGAAACGGTTTTAATGGGTAATAAAGTGTTACATACTATTAAAGCAGAAATGGATGCTTTATATTTAGATTATACAGATGAAAACGCAGATAGAATAGGAGAGTTACAACTTCAATTTGATGAAATGAATGGATGGAATGCTGATTCAGATGCAGGAGCCATGTTATCAAATTTAGGTATTTCTTCTGATTATCATTATACTTTAATGGGTGAATTAGAAGGGAAGTTAAAAGTTCGTGTGTTATTAGCACAAGCTCTTTTTGGTAATCCAGATGTATTAATTATGGATGAACCTACGAATGACTTGGATTTTGAAACTATTGGATGGTTAGAAAATTTCTTAGCTAACTATGAAAATACAGTTTTAGTAGTATCGCATGATCGTCACTTTTTAGATGCGGTTTGTACTCATGTTTCCGATATCGACTTTGGAAAAATCAATCATTTCTCAGGAAATTATACATTTTGGTATGAATCAAGTCAGTTAGCGGCAAAACAAAAAGCACAACAAAATAAAAAGGCTGAAGAGAAAAAAGCTGAATTAGAGGAGTTTATACGTCGTTTTAGTGCCAATGTTGCCAAATCTAAACAAGCAACATCACGTAAAAAAATGATTGAAAAATTAAATCTTGATGAAATTAAACCATCAAGTAGAAGATATCCAGCTATTATTTTTGATACAGAACGTGAAGCAGGAGACCAAATTTTAAATGTACAAGGATTGAGTGCTTCTATTGAAGGAGAAATATTGTTTAAAAACGTAGATTTAAACATGGCTAAAGGAGATAAAGTAGTTGTTTTCTCTAAAGATTCTCGTGCAACAACGGCTTTCTATGAAATTTTAAATGGAAATTTGAAAGCAGATTCTGGTACTTTTGATTGGGGAATTACAACATCTCAATCTTATTTACCTGCTGAAAATCATGATTTCTTTAAATCAGATTTAAATCTTGTAGATTGGTTACGTCAATGGGCTAAAACAGAAGAAGAAAGAGACGAAGTATATGTACGTGGTTTCTTGGGTAAAATGATTTTTTCAGGAGAAGAAGCATTGAAAAAATGTAATGTATTATCTGGAGGAGAAAAAGTACGTTGTATGTTGTCAAGAATGATGATGATGAGAGCAAATGTTTTAATGTTAGATGAACCAACAAATCACTTGGATCTTGAATCTATTACAGCATTTAATAATTCATTGAAAAACTTTAAAGGTTCTGTATTGTTTACAACTCATGATCATGAGTTTGCTCAAACAGTTGCTAATAGAGTTTTAGAAATTACACCAAAAGGAGTTATCGATAGATACATGACATTTGATGAATATCTTGATGATCCAAAAATTAAAGAACAACGAAAAGAAATGTATTCATAAAAGAAAAAATCCCAACTTTCATTGGGATTTTTTTATGTTTATAGTTTTTATTTTTTAATGCTCAATGCTCCAGAAGGACATTTTGCAACTTGATTAATTAACTCTTCAGAATTAGTGTTTTCTGGTTTTATCCAGGGTTTTTCTTTTGGGTTATACACTTTTGGAAGTGTTTTTACACAAATTCCTGAATGAATACATTTTTTAGGTTGCCAAATAATTGTAACCTCTCCATTGCTATACTCTTTAGTTTCCATAATCTAAGAGGATTAATTATATACTATAAAGTTACTTAATATGTTGTTAGTTAAAATTTAAAATAAAACATCATGTAAATCTTTATTTTTATCAAAAACACTTTTTGCAAACGGACAAAGTGGTAAAATTTTTAAATTATTTTCTCTTGCAAAATCTATAGCAGCCATTACCATTTGTTTTCCAACTCCTTTTCCATTAAATACCGAGTTTACTTCGGTATGATCTATTATAAGTTTAGTTGAACCTGCCCAACTATAAGTCATTCTTCCCGCTTCTTTATCATCTTCTATTGCTTTAAAAAAACCTTTACTTTCGTTGTTAATTTGTTCTATTGTCATAAAAATATAAGTTTTAAAATTTGACTTTTGGAGGAAGTGGTACAAATTCGGTTTCATTTGGGACTTTTGGGAATAGTTGTTTTTCCCAATTCATTTTTGCTTCTTCAATTTTATTTTTATCTGATGAAACAAAATTCCACTCTATAAAACGATTTTCAGGAAAAATTTCTCCTCCAAAGATATATATAGTGGTATTTTCAGTCATTTCAAATTCACATAACGAGCTCTCTTTAGCAATTAAAATTTGTTTTTTTTCATATTCATGTTCTCCATTAATAATAGAACCTTCTAAAATATATAGTGCACTTTCTCCAAATAAATGCTGTCCAATATTTATTTTAGCTTTAGCAAAATTCTTAATTTCAATAAAGTACATTTTACTGTAAACAGGAACAGGTGATTTTTTACCAAATGCTTCTCCTGCAATCAATTTGAAATGTACATTATTTTCTGTCCATTGGGGCAAATCATCCTTTTCAATATGAGTAAATGAAGGGGCAATATCTTCTAATTCTTTTGGTAATGCAACCCATATTTGTAATCCATGTAATACTTTTTCAGATTGACGTAAATATTCAGGAGTTCGTTCAGAATGCGTAATTCCTTTCCCAGCAGTCATCCAGTTTACAGCACCAGGTTGAATCTCAATTTCAGTACCTAAACTATCACGATGCATAATACTGCCTTCAAATAGATACGTTAAAGTAGATAATCCAATATGGGGATGAGGAGGAACATCTAGATTTTGATAATCTTTTAAATATGCAGGTCCCATGTGATCGATAAAAACAAAAGGGCCAACTGTTCTTTTTTCTCTAAACGGAAGTAATCGTCCTACTAAAAAATTACCAATATTAGCCGCTCTTTCTTCTATAATTAATGCTATGTTTGACATAAGAAGAATTTATTTAAGATTGTTTACTTTCAAAAGTAGTGTAAATACAAATTAAATCTACTAAATTTAATAAAAAATATTGTAAATTTACCCACCAAACACAATACACTACTTTATGAGTCAAAAAGTATTACTCAATGCTAAAGAAGTTAATATTATTCTACATCGTTTGGCCTGTCAATTAATTGAAAATCACTTAGATTTTACAGATACAATATTAATTGGGATTCAACCAAGAGGAAAATATCTAGCAGAACGATTAGCAAGTATTTTAAAAGAAGATTATCAAATAAAAGAAGTAAAACTCGGGTTTTTAGATATTACTTTTTTTAGAGACGACTTTAGAAGAGGAGAAAAAACACTTGAGGCAAACAAAACAGAAATTAATTTTATTGTTGAAGATAAAAAAGTAGTTTTTATTGATGATGTATTGTACACAGGAAGAAGTATTCGATCTGCACTTACTGCAATTCAGTCATTTGGAAGACCTTCTGAAATAGAATTATTAACATTGATTGATAGAAGATTTAGTCGTCATTTACCTATTCAACCTGATTATAGAGGAAGACAAGTAGATGCTATTAATAATGAGAAAGTAGTGGTAAAATGGAAAGATAATGATGGAGAAGACGCTGTTTACCTAATTACTAATGAAAAATAAAACAACAACGCGCAACACAGCTATATAAATGAAAGAGTTATCTGTAAATCATTTAATCGGAATAAAATACATTACTAAAAATGATATTGATTTAATTTTTGAAACTGCCGATCATTTTAAAGAAGTAATTAATAGACCCATAAAAAAAGTCCCTTCACTACGAGATGTAACGATTGCCAATATTTTTTTTGAAAATAGTACACGTACTAAATTATCATTTGAGTTAGCTCAAAAAAGATTATCAGCCGATGTAATGAGCTTTTCAGCGGCTCAATCTTCTGTTAAAAAAGGAGAAACATTAATAGATACGGTAAATAATATTTTATCTATGAAAGTAGACATGGTAGTAATGCGTCATAGTAGTCCTGGAGCTGCTCATTTTTTATCTCAAAATGTAAATGCAAGTATTGTAAATGCAGGTGATGGAGCGCATGAGCATCCTACTCAAGCATTGTTAGATAGTTTCACAATTCGTGAAAAATTAGGAAATGTTGAAGGGAAAAAAGTGGTTATTGTAGGAGATGTTTTGCATTCAAGAGTTGCATTATCAAACATATTTGCATTGCAAATGCAAGGAGCAGAAGTTAAAGTTTGTGGTCCCAAAACATTAATACCTAAATATATAGAATCATTAGGAGTTACGGTAGAACCTAATCTTCGTAAAGCACTAGAATGGGCAGATGTTGCCAATATGCTTCGTGTTCAAAACGAACGATTGGATGTGAATTATTTTCCTTCAACAAGGGAATATGCTCAACAATATGGTGTAACCAAAGAATTGCTAGATTCTTTAGATAAAGAAGTAGTAATTATGCACCCAGGACCTATTAATAGAGGTGTTGAAATTACATCAGATGTTGCCGATTCTCAGCAATCAGTAATTTTAAACCAAGTAGAGAATGGAGTAGCAGTTAGAATGGCAGTTATTTATTTATTAGCAAGCAAGATTAAACAATAATAAAAAGAGAAGTATAGACTTTTTTTTATTTCAAATTTTGGAAATCTATCTTATTTTTTTTAATTTAAAAACCGAAAATAAAATTTTTAAAGTTTCAATTTAATGTTTTTACATGAAAGTAGATAAAAAAGGACACACAACTATAATTAAGGAAACAGGAGGTAATGTAATAACCTTTATT
Organism: Flavobacterium sp. 316; assembly: GCF_000967805.1. Taxonomy (NCBI): domain Bacteria; kingdom Pseudomonadati; phylum Bacteroidota; class Flavobacteriia; order Flavobacteriales; family Flavobacteriaceae; genus Flavobacterium; species Flavobacterium sp. 316. The sequence goes on along the minus strand of NZ_JYGZ01000006.1, from coordinate 8,226 downwards.
GAAAATGTAACAAATCAATATGCTACATTTAAAGAACAAAACTTAATTTTAGACATTTCAAAAGATAAAAATATTGTTATAAATGATTTAATAAACTTTAAAAGTTTAGCAAAAAATCATAATAAGGCAAAAAAATCATTAGTAATCGTTACGAGTCATATTGATTTTAATGATGTTCCAGATTATTTAACAGTGGTTCCATCTATTTTAGAAGCACAAGATATTATTGAAATGGAAGAAATAGAACGCGATTTAGGGTTTTAAACCTAAATTTTGAGCAGTTATCAATATTTAGTTATTGTTAGCAAAATATTGACTCTGAATATATAAAAAATGAAATTAACCATATTAGGCTGTTATGCAGCAACTCCAAGAACAATAACTAATCCAACATCGCAAGTATTAGAAATTAAAAATCAAATGTTTTTAATTGATTGTGGAGAAGGAACTCAAGTACAACTTCGTAAGCATAAAATTAAATTTGCGAGAATTAATCATATCTTCATTTCTCACTTACATGGAGATCATTTTTATGGATTAGTGGGGTTAATATCAACTTTTATGCTTCTTAATAGAGTAAATGATTTACATGTTTATGGACCAAAAGGAATTAAAGAAATTATTTTATTACAATTAAAAGCCTCAGGTTCATTTACAGGATATAATTTATATTTTCACGAATTAGATTCAAAAGAAAGTGAAGTTGTTTTTGAAGATGACAAAGTACTTGTAAAAACAATTCCATTAAAACATAGAGTATATACAAACGGATATTTATTTAAAGAAAAAAATACACAGCGTAAATTGAATATTGAAGCTGTTGAAAAATATGAAATAGAAACCTGTTATTATCAAAAAATTAAATCAGGTGGAAATATTACTTTAGATAATGGAGAAATTATTCAAAATGAACTCCTAACTTTTGATCCAGAAGCAGAGAAAAGCTATGCTTTTTGTAGTGATACACTATACAATGAAACAATTATTCCAATAATAGACAGTGTAGATGTATTATATCATGAATCCACATTTTTAGAATCAGAAGCACATTTAGCAGAAAAAACAATGCATACAACAGCTATTCAAGCTGCAACGATAGCTAAAAAAGCAAATGTAAAACAATTAGTTATGGGACATTATTCCACTCGTTATGGTAATATTGAATTATTTAAAGAAGAAGCCCAAACTGTTTTTGAAGATGTCCTTTTGGCCGACGATGGAAAAACGTTTGAATTTCAGTAGTAGCTTTATAAATTGAATATACGGAAATTTTAAATTTAATTTCTAAAGTAAGAGTTGATTTTATTCATTTGGTTCAATATGAATTAAAACATGTCCTAATTCTAATATTTCACTTCTTAATCTGTCTTTTAATTTATGTGCTAAATCGTGTCCTTCTTTTACAGTAATTTTAGCATCAACAATTGCATGTAAATCAACATGATATTTCATTCCAGATTTTCTTATAAAGCATTTTTCTGTTCCAATGATTCCGTCTACTTTTACTGATATTTCTCTAATATTTTCAACTAAATCATCATATAAATGTTCGTCCATTATTTCTCCAAGTGCAGGTCTGAAAATTAAATAACTGTTATATAAGATAAAAAATGAAGCAAAAAGAGCAGCCCAATCGTCGGCAGATTCATACCCTTTTCCAAAAAATAAAGCAATAGATATTCCAATAAAAGCAGCAATAGAAGTAATGGCATCACTTCTATGATGCCAAGCATCTGCTTTTAAAGAAGAACTGTTTGTAAGAATGCTTTTTTTCATTATTATTTGAAAAGAATATTCTTTCCAAATAATAATTAATCCCAGTACAATTAATGTCCATGATTTTGGTAAATCGTGTGAGGTTCTAATATTTTGAATGCTTTCATAAGCAATTATGGTTGCCGATGTAATTAAAAAACCTACAACAAGAAACGTAATTAAAGGTTCTGCTCTTCCATGTCCATACGGATGATTTTCATCAGCAGGTTTATTAGAATATTTTATACCAAACAAAACTAAAAAAGAAGAAAAAATATCTGTTGTTGATTCAATTGCATCTGCAATTAAAGCATAGGAGTTTCCGAAAAATCCTGCCAATCCTTTTATAATAGCTAAACTGGTATTCCCGATGATACTAAAATATGTTGCTTTGATTGCTGTTTCTTCCTTTGTCATTATAGCATTGCTTTTACGATTGCGTACAATATTTGTATCGCTTATGAGCAGTAGCGTAAATTTAAGACAAACTTTTCAAATACAAAAAGACTGAACGTAATTAGTTTTTAATGAAATTTTTTGTCAGCTTGAGTGGTTTTCGATAGAAAACTGTATCTAGAATATGGAAAGATTTGATTAAAAATGATTTTGAACAAAAACACTCAAACTGGCATTTTAAATAATTTCACTAAATGAATTATTATTTTATTATTTGTTTATGAAGTTGAATACTATCAAGTTCGTAACTTTATCCTCTTAAAAATTTATAAGATGAAAGATTTAGGAAATTATAGAAAATCATACGAAAAGAGTGAGTTACTGGAGAGTAACATTCCAGAAGATCCAATAAACCTTTTTAATCGATGGTTTCACGAAGTAGAAGAATTTGGAGGAGTAGACGAAGTAAATGCTATGACAGTAGCTACAATAGGGTTGGATGGTTTCCCTAAAAGTAGAGTAGTGCTGTTAAAGAAATTTAATGAAGAAGGATTTATTTTTTACACAAACTATACTTCTGAAAAAGGAAAAGCTATTTTATCTAATCCGAATATTTGTCTTTCCTTTTTTTGGCATTCAATGGAACGACAAATTATTATAAAAGGAGTTGCTGAAAAAACGTCACCTATTATTTCGGATAATTATTTTGCTTCTCGACCAGATGGAAGTAAACTTGGTGCAATTGTTTCAGATCAAAGTGAAGTAATTCCGAACAGACAATTTTTGGAAGATAAATTAAAATCATTAGAAAAAGAATTTGAGGGTAAAATTGAAATTCCTAGACCAGAATTTTGGGGTGGATTTTTGGTAAAACCAGTTGAAGTTGAATTTTGGCAAGGACGACCGAATAGGTTGCATGATAGAATTAGATATAAATTGTCAGAAAATTCTTGTTGGAATGTTGATAGATTATCCCCGTAAAGTCTTAAAATGATAAAATATGTTAAAATTTACTGTATTTTATCGATTTTACTTGCTCGTAACCGATTTTTATGTACATTTGTATTGTTAAACATTGATTTAATTTCATTTGATTTTTACGATTTAGAATCCTTTCTAAAGAGAATAATTAAAAGATATAGATTTTCATGTTTGTTTATTTGTTTGTAAAATGGCATTACTTTCCCAAAGTAATGCCTTTTTAATTTAAATAGTTTTAGCTGAAATATTAAATTAATTTAATATTACTTTTAGAGTAATTTTTTAGAAAAAAAAATATATTTTCTATAGTTATAAAATTGTAGCATGATATTAAATCTCTTATTTTAAGTTTAACATGTACTTCTTTTTATACGTTTTTTATTCTTTTTACGAGGTTTCAATGCAATAATTTATCGTAATTTTTTTGTTATTTTTATTATAAATTTTATATGTTATATGTTAAAATTTAATGTATTTTACCTGTTTTATTTGCATATGAAAGATTTAAATGTAAATTTGTCAATATTTTAATCATTTAATCGATGATTTTAACCTATTTAATAATAATTTAGAATAAAACACTAAACAAACATTTTGAAAAAACAAGTAGCTATCCTTTTTGCCCTATTAGCCAGTTTTTCTTTATTAATTTCTTGCTCTTCAGATACTGAAAGTATTGAGGATATTGCAAATATTGAGACTCCTAAGAGTTATTCGCATGATGCAGTAGAATTAGAACTTTTAGATTTAGTAAATGCTTATCGAGTTGAAAATGGATTAAATCCTTTAGATATTATTGAGCATATTTCGTATAAATCTGAAGAACATAATGAGTATATGATAAGTACAGGTACTCCGAATCATGATGGGTTTGAACAAAGAAAACTAAATTTAGAACAAGTTTTGAATGCAACAAGAGTAGGAGAGAATGTTGCGTATGGATATTTAAATCCGCAATCAGTATTAAATAACTGGAAAATTAGTGAAGGACACAAAGCTAATTTAGAAGGAAATTATACTCATTTTGGAGTTTCTATAAGGATGAATTCTGAAGGCAAAAGGTATTATACAAATATTTTTATAAAAAAATAGATTGTATAATTATTGAAAAATTAAAAGCCGTTTTAAAATTAATTTTAAAACGGCTTTTTTATAAAATGGAAAAGGGTAGAAGTTAAAGAAAACTATTCCATTTTAGTTATAATAAATTCACTTCGTCTGTTTTTTTGATGTTCTGCTTCAGAGCATTTTACACCATCAGAACAGTTATTAACTAATTGTGTTTCTCCATATCCTTTAGCAGTTAAACGAGATTTTTCAATGCCATTTTTAACTAAATATTCTAATGTTGATTTAGCTCTTCTATCAGATAGAATTTCGTTATATCGATGAGTTTGACGGCTATCTGTATGGGAGCGAATATCTACTTCCATTTTTGGATGTTTTTTCATTACCTCAAGAATTTTTTGTAAATCTTTAGCCGCATCAGGTCTAATATTCCATTTGTCTAGATCAAAATAAATGATACTAATATCAAATATCTTAGCTAAATCAGTTCCTTCTTTTATAGGGAATATGTTGCGTTTTAATTCTAAATTGAGTTCAGTTTCACCTGTTTCATTTTTAGAGGTAAACGTTTTTTCAGTTGTTTCATATTCTTCTTTAGAAGCTCTTACATGATATTTTGTGCTACACTCAATTTCAAAAGTATATTTTCCAGTTTCATCAGTTGTCATTTCTGTTATTTTTTTCATATCAGAATCAAATAATATAACTTTTGAATTGGGAAGTATCTCTTTTGTATCAACATCAGTAACTATTCCATATAGTTTTTGAGCACAAATAGTAAAGGAATAAATATCATCATAACCACTTCCTCCATCACGATTTGATGTAAAGAATCCAGATTTGTCTTTATTGACAATGAATCCGAAATCGTCCATTGAACTATTAATTGGTTTTCCTACATTTTCTGGTTTTTGAAATTGGTTATTACTAAACTTAGACTCAAAAACATCTAATCCACCAAGTCCTAAATGACCATCAGAAGCAAAGTATAATGTATTATCAAAAGCGATGTTAGGAAACGTTTCTCTTCCTTCTGTATTGATTGTATTTCCTAAATTTTCAGGCGTTCCAAACGTTCCATCATCGTTTATTTTTACTTTATAGATATCTGAATTTCCAAATCCTCCAGGTATATCAGAAGCAAAGTACATGGTTTTATTATCTGCGCTTAAAGTAGGATGAGCCGTACTATAATTATCATTATTGAAAGGAAGTTCTGTAATGTTTTTCCATTCATTATCAATGAAACTAGCTTTGTAAATTTTAACTAAAGTACTTTTGTTATCGTCTTTACCTTTTTTACCATCTAAATAGTTATTCCGAGTAAAATACATTGTTTTGCCATCTTTTGTAAATACTGGTGACGATTCATTGAATTTTGAATTTATACTTTTTGAAAAATTTTGCGGTTCAGATAATGACTTATCACTGTTAATAGTAACGCTATATAAATCTGTAAAATTTTGTTTTGTCCAATCGTGAATTTTATTAAAAAGTGCGCCTTCTTTTCTAGCAGAAGCAAAGACTAATTGATTCCCAAAATAAGATGGACCATAGTCGGAAAATTCAGAATTTATTGATGTTTTTCCAATAGTGTATTTACCAGAAATGGCTTCAATATTTTCTAAATAATCTTTGTTTTTAGCAAATTCATTTCCTCTAGAATCATTTGTTTTTTCATTGAATAAACTTAGATATTTATTAGCATTATCATAATCTTCAATTGCTTTTAAAGCCTGTGAATATCTGAAATAGTATTCAGGATCAACGTCTTCATTCATTGCAAATAAGTCTTTATACCATTTTGCGGCTTTGTCTAACTCGCCATTGAAATAATAAGCGTTTCCTAATTTTTTAAATAATTCGGGTGACTGATATCCTTTTTCTGCCACTTTTTCATAAATTTCTATAGCATCTACATAAGAGTATTTATTATATTTTCTATCAGCAGTAGCTAATTGAGAAGATTGCGAAAAACTTATACAAGAAATACCTATTAATATAATTGAATATATTGCTTTCATAATTAATCGTTTTAGAAGAATCTAGGAGTACTAATTCTATTATTATTAAATATTTCAAATCGTAAAAATATTTCGTGCGAACCCGAATTATAATTCGATAATTTGGTAGTTTCCATATCATATCCATATCCTATAAATATTGAATTTGATACTTGAAATCCGACTAATCCGCTTACAGCAGCATCCCATCTATATGCTGCTCCAATTGTAAATTTTTCGTTTATTAAAAAATTTGCGGTAACATCTACTTGTAAAGGAGCTCCTTGTACTAATTTTGTTAGAAGTGCGGGTTTGAATTTAAAGTTTGGGTTAAATTCAAAAACATGTCCTGCTATGAAATAGTAGTGCATTCTCTCTTTGGTAATGGCTATATCATTATCATTGTAATGATTAGTTTCAAAAAAATTAGGTACAGATAAACCTATATAAGTGTTTTCAGAATATAAAAACAATCCTGCTCCAATGTTTGGAGAAAATTTTGTGCTTAGGTTTTGAAATTGAGGGTCATTCTGATCGTAGATGTTTAGTTTGTTAACATCTAAATTGAATAAGTTTGCAGTTCCTTTAAGACCTAAGGCTAATTTATAATTATTTGAAATTTGTATATGATAGGCTAAATCTGCTGAAATAGCATTCTCATTTGACGGACCTATTTTATCGTTTACAAATGATAAACCAGCACCAAAATTAGAGTCGCCAACTTGAGTTTGTATGGATGCCGCATTTGTTACAGGAGCACCATCTAAACCAACCCATTGATTTCGATGTAATAAGAATATGCTTAATGCTTCTCTTGAACCAGCATAAGCAGGGTTTATATTCACAGTATTGTACATATATTGAGTATATTGAGAATCTTGCTGAGCAAAGCACAATGACTGAGATAAAACTAACATTATGATTAAAAATTTTGCTTTCATGATTAATTCTTTTTAGTTAATTAAATTCTTCTCTAGATTATTTACTTAGATATAAGTATCCAGATTTATCGTGCATTGTATTCATTATATCTCTATATTTTAATATATAGTAGTAAGTTCCATCAGGTAATAATTCATTTTTATTTACAGTAGATCTTCCCTCAGAATATCCTTTAAAAGATTTGAAACTATTATCATATCCAGTTGTATCATAAACTAATATTCCCCATCTATTGTATATTTCTATAGAATTATCAGGATAACATTCTATTCCGTCAATGAAGAAGAAATCATTATATCCATCATCATTTGGTGATACGGCATTGTATATTTCAATTGAACAAGCTGGTAAAACAATACAATCATCGTTTACATTTAAATAAATTTCAAATTTCATAGGGCAACTGCTTTCATTTAAAGTAACTATATATTGTAAAGTGTAATAACCAATAGGAATATTATTTGGATTATAAATGCTTCCTGTTAATCCACCAGTATTATTCACATCAATCCATTCTCCATTTGTAGGAATTGAACTATCTAATATACTAAATAAATCGATAGGCTCATCATTTTGACAAATTGAAAAAGGAATAGCATCAAATGGTTCCGAAACACTAACATTAATTGTTTGTGAGAAATCAGATGCATTACCACAATTATCACTTACACTCCAATTTCTTGTGATGATATATTCATAGATGGAAATTGTTGTTGTGTTTTCATTATAAGTCACTTGATAAATACCTGAACAATTATCTTCAAATTCTAATTGAGGAGCACTAGGTACTTCATCACACGTTACATTTAGTTCAGTATCATAAGGAGTAATTAATGATGGAGGTGTTGTGTCATAAACTGAAATAGTTTGACTATACGAATCATTATTTCCACAATCATCAGTAATTGTCCATGTTCTAATGATAGTATAATTACCAGCACAATTCTCACCGTCAGAAACAACTTCATCATTAACTAAAATTGTGACATTTGTTGAACAATTATCTGAAGCTGTTACTTTTTCTGGCTCCGGAATATTATCACATGAAGCAGAAATATTTTCTGGTAAATCAGATGTAAAT